>CAZESK010000052.1:14683-17313 GCA_964515155.1 uncultured Bifidobacterium sp. | reverse complement strand
TGGCCGACGTGCCGAAGGTGTGGTGGTTGTTATGCAGCTCCTCGCCGCCGATCAGGATGCCGATCGGGAAAACGTTGGTCGATGCATCCTTGCAATCGTAGTTGCGATAGCCCCAGTAGTGACCGATACCATTGATGACACCGGCAGCCGTCACGGGGATCCATGCCATCTGAACCGCCCATACCGTCAGCCCAAGCACGCCGAACAGCAGCACGTCGATGATCAACATCAGTGATACGCCCAGCGCCGAGTAGCGCGAGTACAGGTTGCGCTCGATCCAATCGTCCGGCGTGCCATGTCCATACTTCTCGATGGTTTCACGGTTGTGCGCCTCGACGCGGTACAACTCGGCACCCTCGAACACTACTTTCTCGATGCCACGGGTGACCGGGCTATGCGGATCCTCGGTGGTTTCGCATTTTGCGTGATGCTTGCGGTGAATCGCTGCCCATTCCTTGGTGACCATGCCGGTCGTCAGCCACAGCCAGAAACGGAAGAAATGGCTGGGAATGGCATGCAAGTCAAGTGCGCGGTGCGCCTGGCAACGGTGCAGGAAAATCGTGACGGCGGCAATCGTCACATGAGTCGCCGCGAGGGCAAACAGCAGGATCTGCCAGCCGCTAGCATCCACGAGGCCGTTCAGCAGGAAATCGAGCACGACATCCAGACCGGAATTCTGAGTCATCTTTTCTCCAAAATACGAAGCGGGAGTCTCGGACACCGCCTAATCAGGCGACCCGACTCCCCAGCCCGGATTGTACGTCGATTTGATGCCTGGCGGCCTGTTTTCCAGCAGAATTCAGCAATAAATCTATGGGAATCAACGACTTGTGAGTTCACATCCTCACCCTGAATGCACCCGGAGAGCATGCCGCTAGTTGCTTTCAGCCTCCAGCGGCGTGGCCTGCACCTGATGACGCCACCAGTTCCGGGCATAACGGTCTGCCAATGCAGCATGACCGCGCAAAATCAGCAGATTTTCCGCGTTCTTGTGCTGAGCGCTCCATGTGTAGTTAAAGCTACCGGTGATCACCACTGGTAGGCCGCCGGTGGCATCAATCACCATCAGTTTGTTGTGAGCATGCCCGTAGCGCGTCTCGAGTGCGACCGGAATGCCGGATGCGGAGAGTGACACCAGCAGCGAGCCAGCATGCTCGGCGTGCTGCCGGGCATCGGCAAGCACCCGGACATCGACTCCCCGTCGATGAGCGGCGACTAGACTGGCGGCAATCTTGCGGCTGGTCAGCAAGAAAGCCTGCACCAGAACCTGCTGCCGCGCCGCGCCTACCGCGACGATCAGCGCAGCTTCTGCATCGTCCCAGGGTGGGAACAACACCTCGACCGTGCCGACAGCAGGCAAGGGCGGCGCGATCTCTCGCGCAACCGCAGGCAAGGTCGTGGCCACGCACAGCAGCCATGCCGCCAGCCATTGCCAACGGCACCGCATCACATGGCCTTGCGTCATCCGGCCCTGCGGACCAGCAGCGCGGCAAAGAAGCCGTCGGACTGGTGAAGATGAGGCAGCAATTGCAGGTAGTCGCCGGTATCGAGTGCGATCTTTTGCTCGGCGAGCGCCTCGTGCGCCGGCATGAGCGCAAAATCCGGATGCGTTGCAAGAAATTGCGCGACGATGTCCTCGTTCTCGCTGGCCAACAGGCTGCAGGTTGCATAGACCAGCCGGCCGCCGGGCTTCACCAGGCGAGCCGCACCCGCGAGAATTGACTGCTGCTTCGCATTCAACTCGTCAATGGCTTCCGGTTGTAGCCGCCACTTCATGTCCGGATTGCGGCGCAGCGTGCCAAGGCCACTGCATGGCGCGTCGACCAGAACGCGATCTATCTTGCCTGCCAGGCGCTTGACCTTCGCGTCGTTCTCGTGCGCGATCACGACCGGATGCACATTCGACAGGCCACTACGCGCGAGGCGTGGCTTGAGCTTGCCCAAGCGCTTGTCCGAGACATCGAAGGCATACAGGCGGCCCGTGTTGCGCATGGCCGCGCCGATCGCGAGCGTTTTGCCTCCTGCACCGGCACAGAAGTCGACCACCATCTCGCCGCGCCGCGCGCCAAGGATCTGCGCCAACAGCTGGCTGCCCTCATCCTGCACCTCGATGGCCCCCGACTGGAATAACGGCAAGTTCTGCAAGGCCGGCTTCTTGGCCAGCCTCAGGCCGAGCGGCGAGAACGGCGTGCGCTCAAAAGATATGCCGGCATGTGCGAGGGCCGCCTCGGCCTCATCGCGGGTCGACTTGAGCGCATTGACACGCAGGTCAAGAGGCGCCGGACGATTCAGCGCATCGATCAGCGCCAGCGCGAGCGGCTCGCCGTATTGGGTGAGGAGACGCTCGAGCATCCATTCCGGAAAGCTGCTGCGCACTGTCAGCGGCAGGCTGTTGCGGTCGATCGCCGCCACGCGGCCGAGCCAGTCGACTTCAGCATCGGAGAGCCCGGCAACGGCGTCGGCACCCACCGTCTCGAGCAGCGCCAGCAAAGCGAGGCGGCGCATCTGCGGCCCGCTGCCGGACTCGGCCAAGTGCGTCAGCACGGTCCGGTTGCGCAACAGACCATAGACGGCCTCTGCGATCACGCCGCGCTCGCGGCTGCCAAGTTTGGGACGCTCGCGGAAAAAAC
>CAZESK010000052.1:10191-14583 GCA_964515155.1 uncultured Bifidobacterium sp. | reverse complement strand
TCTGCGATCACGCCGCGCTCGCGGCTGCCAAGTTTGGGACGCTCGCGGAAAAAACGGGACAAGGTGCCGTCAGCCGGTCCGGTGAAGCGCAATACCTCGCGCAACGCCTCTTCGGTACTGCCAACAATCGACGGAGGCAATCTCATGGAAATCCTGAAAAATTGGCGAGCCGTCAGCCGACCCGCGCATAAATCACTGATTGTGGGGAACCCGCCGCACGCGGTCGCCGTCAAGCCAGATCCGGCCCTCAACGAAATCGCGTACCGCACGGGGATAGATCACGTGCTCCTGTGCCAGCACGCGCGCGGCCAGCACCGCCTCGGTATCGTCCTCGAGCACCGGAACAACGGCCTGCTCAACGATCGGACCGTGATCCAGTTCTGCCGTCACGAAATGCACGGTCGCACCATGAAATTTCACACCGGCCTCGAGTGCCTGGCGGTGCGTGGCAAGGCCCGGAAAACTCGGCAACAGCGACGGATGGATATTTAGCAGCCGGCCATGATAGCGGTGCACAAAACCAGGGGTCAGTATGCGCATGAACCCCGCCAGGACGACCAGGTCGGGGGCAAAGCGATCGATGGCCTCGGCCAGTGCAGCGTCGAAGCGCTCGCGAACGGGGTAGTCACGGTGCTCAATCGCTACCGCCGCAATACCGGCCCTGCCGGCCGTGGTCAGGCCGACGGCTTCGGCCTTGTTGCTGATGACTGCCGCGATCTGTGCCGGCCATTGCTCTGCCACGGCGGTGCGGAGGATCGCTTCCATATTGCTTCCGCGCCCCGAAATCAGGATCACGATACGTTTCATGGCGCGCATTGTAACAGCGCCCCCCCTGCCCGACCGTAGCGGAGAGACAGTACAGTCGCAGCAGAAGCCCTACTGGAAGGAGAAAAAGACGCGGAAAGGAATCTTCTTGTCGGCCCAGAAATCGGCCGCGTCGCGGAACACGTCGAGCAGGTTTTCACGCGCCTCACGGTCAAATTTCTGAGTGGTCGGCAACTGCTCCAACACAATCAGAAAACCCTGTTGCTGGCCGGACTTTTGTATCAGATCGGTCAGGCACTCGCGCAGCGTGTCGAAATTCTTTCCGTAAGGCCGCGGGACATGGAAGGACTCGGCGATGGCCGCCAAAACCTGCTGGCGCGTCTCCGCCTGCGAGCAATTCGCATACAGGAAATGGTGCGAGAGCCGAAGCGCCTCGGATTGCAGCTCAGTCACCCGGAAGGCCCGGATCGACTGCACCACATTCCGTGGAACCGAGCGAAGCAACCCGCCCCCGGTTCCCGGCTCCCGGATCTCATCGTCGCGCTGCTGGAGCGCGCTGAGCATATAGATATTCACGATCGCGTTGAGACAACAAAAAACGCACGCAAACTCGCAGATCTCGTTGTTTTTGAATGCTTGCGCGCGCGGCCGTATCAGGGTCTTGTCTTAAGGAATACTTATGACCAAATCACATGATTACCGGCAATTGGAGATGATACCTGTGGTTTGGTTCCGGCAAAACCCCCACGTGGGCGGACCCCCTCCGATTTGCCGGAACAGCAACGAACTTCGTTGTTCTTCTGCGAAAATTGCCATTTGGGATTGGAAAATCCGAGCCTAATTACGCAGCAAGCACTTGCAACCATGCAAAACCGACAACCCGACTCAGCCAGACAGGGCCGCATGTGCGATCGCGTGGGGCGTGCGCCGGGAAGAATCACCACGACCAAAAAAACGCAGGACCTCATCGCGCCGGTTCAAAGTATCGATCTGACCAAGCTCGATTAGCGAGCGCGTGTAGGAAGCCTCGAACAGCAAGTAAGAAGCCAGCGCCGCGCCGCGCCGCTCGGTCGCGCCGATGGCCGATAGCAATGTCCTGACCGGTAGCGGCAGGCTACCGACATGGCGGCTGGCGATCGAGTCCAGTGGTCGGGATGGTGTGATGGCCAGTAACTCGACCGGCCGCAGGCTCGTCTGCTGCAGCTGGTCCGGGGTGAGCATGGACAGCGTTTGGTTAATGCGCGACATGCGCTCGATATCCACCGACAGACCGTCGAGGAAGATGCTCGACATCGCATGGCCGGCGATTTGCGCAAGGCTCGGATAACCGGAAAACTCGTCGAACCGGCGCTCATTGCCGCCGATGTTCCCGGCGCCGATCACCAGTACCTTGCTGGCGCCCAGATGAATCGCCGGCGAGATCGGCGCCACCTCGCGCATCGATCCGTCGCCAAAATACTCGCAGCGATCGGCGCAATACAGCGGCACGGCAGGAAAAATCAGCGGGATCGCCGATGAGGCAAGTAGATGGTCGATACCGATTTGCTGCGGAATCGCGAACCGTTGAGCGCGGCTCCAGGGCGGCACGCCCTCCTTCGACTGGTAAAAGGTCACGTGCCGACCGGCAGTGTACGACGAGGCGGATACGGCCAGCGCATGCAGGCAGCCGGCCTCAAGTGCTGCGTCCAGCCGGGGCAAATCCAGCATGGCGTGCAACAGGCCGACCAGCGGAGCATTATCGAGCAGAGAATTCGGGGGCTGTGCGTGCCACTTGCGCAGCAGCCAGCCGAATGACAGCAGTGACAGCCAGCGAGCACCCGATCGGATCACGCCAATCGAGTCGGCACGATAGATCTGTTCGACATCCAGTTCGCGCCAGACGCCGAGAAGGTGCGTAACGCTGCTCTCGAAATCGTCGGCACGGCTGGCGAAGGCCGTCGCATTGATTGCGCCAGCCGAGGTACCGCAGACAATCTCGAACGGGTTGCGCGTCGAGGGCCAGCCGGTTTCGCTCAGCAGGGAAAAGATCGCCTGCAGCACGCCGACCTGGTAGGCGGCGCGAGCGCCGCCACCAGTCAGGAAGAGCGCGGTCTTCTGCGGCGTGGACATGGCCGCAGATTACCAGCAGGCAAAGCTGTTGCACCAGCCGCCGGGCTACTATTGCTGCATTTGATACACCCGTGCTGTTGCAGAGCGTCCGGTCCGTTGCGGCTTTACTTAGGCTGCATACGGATCGCACCGTCGAGACGGATCGTTTCGCCATTCATCATGCAGTTCTCGATGATGGTCTTGGCCAGGTGCGCATATTCGGCCGGCTTGCCCAGCCGCGGCGGGAACGGCACCATCGCACCCAGCGCGTCCTGCACCTCCTGCGGCATGCCGAGCAGCATCGGCGTCTCGAAGATGCCGGGCGCAATCGTCATCACGCGGATGCCGTTGCGCGACAGGTCACGCGCCATCGGCAGGGTCAGCCCGACCACGCCCGCTTTGGAGGCGCCATACGCCGCCTGGCCGATCTGCCCGTCATAGGCAGCGACTGAGGCGGTGTGGATGATCACGCCGCGCTCGCCATTTGCGTTGGGCTCCTGGCGGCTCATCGCCTCGGCAGCGAGGCGGGACATGTTGAAGGTACCGACCAGGTTGATGTTGACCACACGCTGGAACACCTCCAGCGGGTGGGCCCCGTCCTTGCCCACGGTTTTCACTGCCGGCGCCACACCCGCGCAGTTGACCAGACCCACCAGCTTGCCCATGGACTCGGCGGCGGCGACAACCGCCTTGCCATCGGCCTCGGATGTGACATCGCACTTCAGGAACTTGCCGCCGAGCTCGGCGGCCAGCTTTTCACCCGCCTCCACCTGCACGTCGGCCAGCACAACCTTGCCGCCGCCATCGACAATCATGCGCGCTGTCGCCGCGCCCAAACCCGATGCGCCGCCAGTGATGATGAAGACATTGTTCCTGATTTCCATGCTTTCTCCCGTCTGAAATGGATTGGTAAAAGGTGGCCGTATGATACCGCGCCAATAAAAAAGGCAGCCGAAGCTGCCTTTGAATCCGCGAAAGCGGGACTTATCCGATCAAACCCTTCGAGGCCAGCAAGGGTACGATCAGCAGTGCGACCAGGTTGATGATCTTGATCAGCGGATTCACTGCCGGACCGGCAGTGTCCTTGTAGGGATCGCCAACCGTATCACCTGTTACGGCAGCCTTGTGGGCATCGCTGCCCTTGCCTCCGTGGTGACCATCTTCGATGTACTTTTTCGCGTTATCCCAGGCGCCGCCGCCGGTACACATCGAGATCGCGACAAACAGCCCGGTCACGATGGTTCCCATCAGCAGGCCGCCAAGTGCGGTCGGGCCGAGCACGATACCGACCACGATCGGCACGACCACCGGCAGCAGCGAGGGAATCATCATTTCCTTGATGGCCGCCGCTGTCAGCATGTCGACCGCGCGGCCATACTCGGGCTTGGCAGTACCCTGCATGATGCCGCTGATCTCACGGAACTGCCGGCGCACCTCTTCAACCACCGCGCCAGCCGCACGGCCGACTGCTTCCATCGCCATCGCACCGAAGAGGTAGGGAATCAGACCGCCAATGAACAGGCCGACGATCACCATCGG
>CAZESK010000052.1:7186-10091 GCA_964515155.1 uncultured Bifidobacterium sp. | reverse complement strand
CACCGAAGAGGTAGGGAATCAGACCGCCAATGAACAGGCCGACGATCACCATCGGATCCGACAGGTCAAAGCTGACCGAGATGCCACGGTCTTGAAGCGCGTGCGTGTAGTCAGCAAACAGCACCAGTGCCGCAAGGCCGGCCGAGCCGATCGCATAACCCTTGGTCACCGCTTTCGTGGTGTTGCCGACCGCATCGAGCGGATCAGTGACATCACGCACACTGGCGGGCAGGTCCGACATCTCGGCGATACCGCCGGCGTTGTCCGTGATCGGTCCGTAAGCATCAAGGGCAACGATGATACCGGCCATTGACAGCATCGCCGTGGCTGCAACCGCAATGCCGTACAAGCCGGCCAGTGCGTACGACACCAGGATACCGACGCAGACGAACAGTACCGGCCACGCGGTCGATTTCATCGAGATGCCGATGCCGGCAATGATATTGGTCGCGTGTCCCGTCGTCGACGCCTGAGCGATATGCTTAACCGGATGGAAGTCGGTGCCGGTGTAGTACTCGGTGATCCACACCATGGCCGCAGTCAACACGAGGCCAACCACGCAGGCGCCAAAGAGCTCACCCGCAGTGACCACACGATCGCCGGTCATGGTGAGCGGCTCCGGGAACAGCCACGCTGTCACGAACCAGAACGCAATCAGCGACAGCACACCGGATACGATCAGGCCGCGATACAGTGCCGGCATCACGTTCTTCATGCCAGGGCGGGCCTTGACGAACATCACGCCGATGATGGACGCAATGATCGACACCCCACCGAGCACCAACGGATACATGACTGCCGCTCCCTGCGCCGAAACCACCATCAGCGCACCCAGCGCCATCGTCGCTATCAGCGTCACCGCATAGGTTTCGAACAGGTCGGCGGCCATGCCGGCGCAATCGCCGACGTTGTCGCCGACGTTGTCCGCGATGACGGCCGGATTACGCGGATCGTCTTCCGGAATACCGGCCTCGACCTTGCCCACGAGGTCGGCGCCGACATCCGCACCCTTGGTGAAGATGCCGCCACCAAGACGCGCGAAGATCGAGATCAGTGAGGAGCCGAACGCGAAGCCGAGCAGCGGCTTGAGCGTGGCGGAATCAGGCTGGGCCAGGCCGCCGATGAACCAGAAGAAGAGCGACACCCCGAGCAGGCCAAGGCCCACGACCAGCATACCCGTGATAGCGCCGCCACGGAAAGCAACGTCGAGCGCCGGTCCGATACCCTGCGTCGCCGCCTGAGCCGTACGAACATTCGCGCGTACCGACACGTTCATGCCGATGAAGCCGCAGGCACCCGACAGGATCGCGCCCAGCACGAAGCCGATCGCGGTCTTGAGGTCGAGGAAGATGCCGATCAGGATCGCCAGCACCACGCCGACCACCGCAATGGTTCGGTACTGACGGGCCAGATAGGCAGCGGCGCCCGCCTGGATCGCTGCTGCGATTTCCTGCATGCGCGGATTGCCCGGATCCTTACTCAGGATCCAGTTACGTGAGATGAGTCCGTAAAGCACGGCGATGACGCCGCACACCACGGCAAACCACAAGCCAGTTGATGCCATTTGTCTCCTCCAAAAGTTCACGACAGTTTTACTGAAATGCGATTGCCCCGCCTTGTCCCGGCAGGTACAACCGTTTACAACAAACTTTTCGTTTTGCCCGTTTTCGTTCTCGGTCGTTGGTACGGGCTTTACTTGAGGTCTCGCACGGAGCCACGCATCGGCTGCAACGAAAAAAAAGCGGACTCGAAGTCCGCTTTTTTTTGACGTCAGCCGGCCAGCGCCATGAAGGCGCGGTCGCGGATTTCCTCCACCGCACCCACGCCGGAAATCTTCCGATACTTCGGCGCGCCCGGCGAGCCGGACTCCGCCCAACTATTGTAGTAGCCGACCAGCAGCTTAGTCTGATCGTGGTAGACCGCCAGGCGCTTCTTGACGGTATCCTCGCGATCGTCGTCGCGCTGAATCAGTTCCTCGCCGGTCGCGTCATCCTTGCCAGCGACTTTCGGCGGGTTGTATTTCACGTGGTAAGTGCGACCTGAGGCCGTATGCACGCGGCGCCCGCTCATACGCTCGATGATGGCATCGTCGGGCACATCGATCTCAAGCACGTAATCGATCGCGACGCCGGCTTCCTTCATGGCATCGGCCTGCGGAATGGTGCGCGGAAAACCATCAAACAGGTAGCCGTTGGCGCAATCCGGCTGCTTGAGCCGGTCCTTGACGAGACCAATGATGATGTCGTCGGACACCAGGCCGCCAGCGTCCATGACCTGTTTGGCGGCAATGCCCAGCGGCGTGCCTTCCTTGACGGCAGCACGCAGCATGTCCCCGGTGGAGATTTGCGGGATATTGAAACGTTCTTTGATGTAAGACGCCTGAGTGCCCTTGCCGGCACCAGGCGCTCCCAGCAGGATGAGCCGCATGTATAACCTTTACTGTTTTTTGTACCTGCGACGCTGTCGCCTCCAGCAGCGCAAGGCTGATTTCTGATCACTAACCTGTCCGAAACTTACCACAGAATGCGTGCCATTCTCCAACTGGCGCGAATTCTTGCGCCTACTTAAATGGCAAATACGCGCCGGATCCGCTCAAGATCTTCTGGCGTATCCACACCCGCCGGAGGCACCTGCGGAACGATGTGTACTGCAATACGGTAGCCGTTCCACAGTACCCGCAACTGCTCGAGCGCCTCGACCATCTCGATCGGTGATGGCGGCAGCATCGGGTAACGCTGCAGGAAATCCTGCCGGTAGGCATACAGCCCGATATGACGCAGCGGCGCGTAGCCGTCCGGCATGCGCTCGCGACCCTGCGCGAAGGCATCACGATGCCAAGGCAGCGGCGCACGCGAGAACATGAGCGCATCGCCGCGCGCATCGAGCACGACCTTGACCACGTTCG
>CAZESK010000052.1:0-7086 GCA_964515155.1 uncultured Bifidobacterium sp. | reverse complement strand
CGCGAGAACATGAGCGCATCGCCGCGCGCATCGAGCACGACCTTGACCACGTTCGGGTTGAACACCTCGGCAATGTCGTCGATCGGATGTGCGGCGGTGGCCATCGGCGTCTCGGCGGCAACGCGGGCGGCGCAGGCATCGATCAGCGCAGGATCGATCAGTGGTTCGTCGCCCTGCACATTGACGATCACTGCATCGGCCGCAAGGCCGGCAGTGGCGGCGACTTCAGCAATGCGGTCGGTACCGGAGGGATGGTCACCACGCGTCAACCGCGCATCGATTCCGTGCGCGTGGCAGGCGGCCAGTACATCAGCATGGTCAGTCGCGACAATGATCTGCGCCGCACGGGATAGCGCGGCGCGCTCGGCGACCCGCACCACCATCGGTTTACCGCCGATATCCGCCAGCGGCTTGCCCGGCAAGCGGGTCGATGCCATGCGCGCCGGGATGATGACGGTGAAGGGCATCAGGCAGAAGGACGGGCGGGGTCGGTAGCGACACCGGCCGGTGCATTCAAATCGCGCGCTTCTTCGGCCCACATGATCGGTATCCCGTCACGGATCGGATAAGCGAGGCGATCGGGCTGGCAGATGAGCTCTTGCGCTTCCTTGTCATACTTCAGCGGTCCCTTGCACAGGGGGCAGACCAGGATGTCAAGCAGTCGGGTGTCCACGCAATTTCTCCACGATGTTATCGGCAAGCGCGCCGTCCACGACCGCCGTGACCGGCACGGTCCACAGCCGATGGTCGCTTGCGAACGCCTCGATGCGTGCGCATTTTACTGCATCCTTGTCCGTGATCAGGATGATGTCGGCCTCGATCGCGCCAAACGGATCGACGGAAAAATCGAAATGGTCCGGCAAGGCCAGCGTAGCGGCGAGCCGTACATCTTTCCTGGCGAGCATGTCGAAAAAGCGCTGCGGATGACCAATGCCGGCGGCCGCCGCCACGCGTGCACCGTCAGGCAAGCCTGCCAGCGGCAGGCGCCGCGTGCGGTCGCATAGCTGCTGCGCATAATCGCCGATGAGCCGCATCCGATGGATGCCAGGCGGCGCGACGCGCGCGTCGTTCACAACGCGAAAATCGCTGCGGCGTGATGCGGGTTCGCGCAGTGGACCGGCAGGCAGCAGCCAGCCGTTGCCATGTCCACGCGCATCCGACAGCATGATTTCCACCTGCCGCCCCAGCGCGTAATGCTGCAGACCATCATCAGCGATGATCACATCAACGGCAGGGTGGGCATCCAGCAGGTACTGCGCCGCTGCCACCCTCCGGCGCCCCACCACCACCGGCGCACCGGTCTTCTGCGCCACCAGCAGCGGCTCGTCGCCGACCTCGTGCGGAGAGCTCGTCACATCGACCTCGGTCACCTGGTCAATGCGCGCACGGTAGCCACGCGCGACCACGCCGGGCTTGAATCCACGCGCGCGCAGCTGCTCGACCAGCCAGATGACAAGCGGTGTCTTGCCGGTACCGCCGACAAAGACATTACCGACGACCACCACCGGCACCGGCAGCACCGTTTGCCGCAATACGCCAACGACAAACAGCATGCGACGCACGGCCACCAACGCACGGTAAATCAGCGATAACGGCAGCAGCATGCACGCCAGCAGCCCACGCCGCTGCCAAGCGCGCAGCAGCACCGTTTCGGCGGTCGATAGCGGGTCTGGACGGTTCATTGCGAAGCGGAAGCGGCCTGCGTTGCGAAAACCAGCTTCGGCAAGCCGGCAAGGCGCGACGCTTCCATCACGTTGATTACCGACTGGTGCGTGGCCATGGCATCGGCGCGGACCTCGACCACGCAGTCCGGATTGGCGCGGGCCGCCGCTTTCAGCGCCAGCGCGAGCGTGGACGGATCGCGCGCCTCGACGCGCTGGTTGTCGATCGCAAAGCGGCCATCGGCATCGACGGCCACAGTCACCGACGTCGGCAGGGCCATCTGCGGGTCAGCAGCGGCCTTGGGCAGGCTGACCTGCAGCGCGCTAAAGCGGCTGAAAGTCGTGCTGACCATCAGGAAGATCAGGACCACGAGCAGCACATCGATGAACGCGATCAGATTGATCTCGGGCCGGTCGCTGCGGCGCTCGTTGCGAAAGCGCATGTCAGCGATCCGCCATACGGTCGATGAACTGCAGCGCCTGCTGCTCCATATCGAGCACGAGTCCATCGACCTGCGCTTGGAAGTGGCGATGAAACATCAGCGCGGGCATCGCGACGGCCAGGCCGAAAGCCGTGTTGTACAACGCCACCGAGATCCCATGCGCTACCCTCAGCGGATCCGCGCCGGTGATCTCCTGCGCACCGAACAGCTCGATCATGCCGACCACAGTGCCGAACAGTCCCAGCAACGGTGCCAACGTAGCCACCGTGCCCAGCGCGGTCAGATAGCGTTCAAGCGCGTGTGCGGTCACGCGCCCGGCTTCCTCGATGGCGGCACGCATCGTCTCGCGCGGCGTGCCCAGGGTGCGCATCCCCGCCCCCAGCACCCGACCGAGCGGAGAATTCTGCTCCAGCTGGACAATGACCTCATCGCTGACAGGGCCGGCGCGCGCCAGATCCAGCACCTCGGCAAGCAGGGTCGGTGGCAAGATGCGCGCAGGCCGCAAGTACAATAAACGCTCGACGATGATCGTTACGGCGACCATGGAAGCGGCGAGCAGGAACCAGATCGGCCAGCCCGCCGCTTGAATCAGTGCAAACAAATCATCGCTCCCGGGTCATGAATTGGCAGCTTGCGAATGTATCCGCTTCATCTGTCGCGGGCAAGGCAACGACCGACGGAGGCGACCCTATTGCACGATTGACCCAATGCAACTCCGAGAAACGATCAGAAGGCGCCGTCTTTCCACGCGGATTGTGGATAACTTTGTGGGAAAGCTGCCTGCCGCATCGAAAAGTCCTTGATTTCTAAGCGTTTTCCGGAACTGCCTCAGAATCGAGCAAGAAATATTTCTCATTAAAAATCAATCACTTAAGCATCATCCACGCCGTCAATGAGGCTGTCGAAATGCAAGTATTCTCCACGGGGAATAATGTGGACAGCCTGACATAGTCACGGCGACAAGGCCTGAAACGCTCATGATCCTCGACAAACCGGACAGCGAGATATTTACAGTTTCACAATTAAACCAGGCTGTCGCCCGGTTGCTGGAGCGCAGCTTTCCGCTGACATGGATCTCGGGAGAAATCTCGAATTTCACACGCGCCGCTTCCGGTCACTGGTACTTCACGCTCAAGGACGCACATGCCCAAGTACGCGGCGTGATGTTCCGAGGCCGGGCCCAGTACGTGGATTTTGCCCCGCGGGAGGGCGACAAGGTTGAGGTGCGGGCAACGGTCGGGTTGTACCCTGCGCGCGGTGACTTCCAGCTCAATGTCGAGGCTATGCGCAAGGCCGGCGTCGGGAACCTGTACGAGGCTTTCCTTCGTCTGAAGGCACGGCTCGAGGCCGAGGGACTGTTCGATGCGGCCCGCAAGCGCGCGTTGCCGGTGTTTCCGCGCACAGTGGGTATCGTCACCAGCCCGCAGGCGGCGGCGCTGCGCGATGTGATCACCGCCTTTCGCCGACGTGCGCCCCATGTGCAACTGATTGTCTACCCCACGGCCGTGCAGGGCGAGGGTTCGGCTCGGCAGATCGCCGAGGCGATCACTACCGCATCACGGCGCGCCGAATGCGACCTGCTGATTGTTGGCCGCGGCGGCGGCAGTATCGAGGACCTCTGGTCGTTCAATGATGAGGGCGTGGCGCGCGCAATTGCGGCCTGCTCCGTGCCGGTCATCGCCGGGGTCGGGCACGAGACCGATGTCACGATGGCCGATTTCGTCGCCGACCTGCGGGCGCCGACGCCCACCGCTGCGGCAGAGCTGGCCGCGACGCCAACGGCCGACTGGCTGGCAAGCGTCTCGCAGCACGCGCAGGACCTCGACAGCGCCCTGCGACGACAGATCGACGATCACACGCAGTCGCTCGACTGGCTGGCTTCCCGGCTGCAGAGCCCGGCAGCCGCCGTCCGGCAGCAGCTGCTACGGATCGCCGGCTTGCAGCTCAGACTGCAGCATGGGACCGTCTCGCCGTTGGCTGCCGCACGCTTTGCGCTCGAACGCCAGCGCGAACGGCTGCGGCACGCGCTGCCCGATCCGCGCATCAGCCGCACCCGGCTCGACACCTGCTCGGCGCGCCTGGGCAAGGCGCTGAACGTCCACCTGGCCGACCTGCAGCAACGGCAGTCGGCGCTTCAGGCGCAGCTCGAGCTGCTGGCGCCGCAACGTACGCTCGAGCGCGGCTACGCGATCCTGCAAGACAGTCACGGCGGCGTCATCCGCGACGCCTCCGGGCTTGCCGCCCCACGACAGATCACCGTGACCCTGGCCAAGGGCCGCGCACGGGTCCGCGTTGCGTCCGCGGAGGTCATCGTGGGTAGCGAATGAGGCTTCTGGCACGACACGCTCACCCGGGAGCGCACAGGGGCGCATCAAAGCAAGGAAGCGACAACGCCCTTACAATGCGGGGCTAGAAAACGCCAGCACGTCATCTCAACCGTATCCGATAAAACAGAAAGGAAGAACGCATGGAACATACCCTGCCCCCGCTGCCCTACCCGATGGATGGTCTCGCGCCGCACATCTCGAAAGAGACCCTCGAGTATCACTACGGTAAGCACCATCAGGCCTATGTCACCAACCTGAACAACCTGATCAAGGGTACGCCGCACGAGAACCAGTCGCTCGAGGAGATCGTCAAGAGCTCGAGCGGCGGCGTGTTCAACAACGCGGCGCAGGTCTGGAACCACACGTTCTACTGGAATGGCATGAAGCCCAACGGTGGCGGTACGCCGAGCGGCGCACTGGCCGACGCGATCAACGCAAAATGGGGCTCGTTCGACAAGTTCAAGGAAGAGTTCACGAAGTCCTGCGTCGGCAACTTTGGCTCCGGCTGGACTTGGCTGGTCAAGAAAGGTGATGGCAGCGTCGACATCGTCAACACCTCGAACGCCGCCACACCGCTGACCGGTAGCGACAAGCCGCTGCTGACCTGCGATGTCTGGGAGCACGCGTACTACGTCGATACCCGCAACGCACGTCCGAAGTATGTCGAGAACTGGTGGAATCTTGTGAACTGGGACTTCGTGGCGAAGAATTTCGCCTGAGTTAGTTCGCTTGAAAGGCAAACCCCGGCAGGGTGACCTGGCCGGGGTTTGTCTTTGTTGGTATGGCGGGTTTCGCTTCGCTCTACCCGCCCTATGACACCGCGATGATCAACAGCCTACCCGCATAGGGCGGGTAGAGCGAAGCGAAACCCGCCGTACCCCGCCACCCACGTCACAACGCATTGACCGGGATCTTGAGGTAAGCCACCCCGTTGTCATCCTTCGGCGGCATCTCGCCGGCACGAATATTGACCTGCACCGAGGGCAGGATCAGCACCGGCATCTCCAGCGTGGCATCGCGTTTGGTGCGCATCGCAACGAACGCTTCCTCGCTCACACCATCACGAATGTGAATATTCTTCGCGCGCTGCTCGGCAACCGTCGTCTCGAAAGCGATCGGGCGATCGGTGGGCGGATAGTCATGGCACATGAAAAGACGGGTCTGCGGCGGCAGGCTTAGTATCTTTTGCGCCGAGCGGTACAAGGTCTTGGCATCGCCGCCAGGGAAGTCGCAGCGGGCAGTGCCGACATCCGGCATGAACATGGTGTCGCCAACAAACACCGCATCACCAATCTGGTAAGCCACGCAGGCCGGCGTGTGGCCGGGCACGTACATCACCCGTCCGGTCAAGTTACCGATGCCGAAGGTCTCTTCCTCCTGCATCAGGTGGTCAAACTGCTGGCCATCGGTGGTAAACGATGGTTCGAGATTGAAGATGCCCTTGAATACCTTCTGCACCGCGGTGATGTGGTCGCCAATCGCGGTCTTGCCACCGAGCCTCTGCTTCAGGTAGGGAGCGGCCGTGATATGGTCCGCATGCGCATGGGTCTCGAGAATCCACTCTACCGACAGCCGCTTCTCCGTCACGAAAGCAACCACCTTGTCCGCCGAATCGGTCTTGGTCCGGCCGGACTTGGGATCGTAGTCAAGCACGGAGTCGATGATCGCAGCCGGCGACCCTTCCTTCTCGTACACGACGTACGTCACTGTCCACGTGGCCGGATCGAAAATTCCATGCACTTGGGGCTTGGCGGTTGCAGCGGTCATCGCAGATCTCCTTGGCACATCAATTAACGTGAACACATTATATTGACTAATAAACTGTAAGTCAATATAATGTGCTCAACGTATCCACCCTGACGACGGCAGAACCGGGGCTGCCAACCGGAGTTAGCAATCCCGGCCACCCCATTTAGGAGAAGAGATCATGGCCATTAGCCCCAGCCGCCTCAGCGATGCCTTCGCTACTGCACCGCAAATCAGCCCTGAAGATGTCGCACAGGTCGCCGCCCTGGGCTTCCTCACCCTCATCAACAACCGCCCCGATGGCGAGGGTGGTCCCGGACAGCCGACCAGCGCCGAGATCGAGGCGGCGGCAAAGGTGGCAGGTTTGCACTACGCACACCTACCGGTGATCAGCGGCCAAATCACCGAACCGCAGGTGCGGCGTTTTGCCGAACTGCTGGCGACGAATCCGGCACCGGTGCTGGCTTTCTGCCGCAGCGGCGCACGATCGCAGAATCTGTTCAATCTGGCCAGCGACCAGCCCGCCGCTATGCCTGCCGCACCGTCGGCCTCCATCAGCGAGCGGGGGGAAGGCAAAGGGCTCGAGCGGCCGGCGGGGAATTAAGGCATGCGTCTGCCCGCCCTGCTACCCAACTGGCTACGCCACTACCAGCGCCAGTGGATCGGCGGTGATGTCAGCGCCGGCCTGATCGTCACGGTGATGCTGATCCCGCAGAGCCTCGCCTATGCGATGCTGGCGGGGCTGCCGCCGCAAGTCGGGCTGTATGCGAGCGTGCTGCCGCTGATTGCTTATGCGCTGTTCGGCACCAGCATGACGCTGGCCGTCGGGCCCGTGGCGGTGGCCTCACTGATGACAGCCAGCGCGCTGGCACCGCTGGCAAGCGCCGGGACAGCCGAGTACATCGCGCT
>CAZESK010000051.1:0-18747 GCA_964515155.1 uncultured Bifidobacterium sp. | reverse complement strand
CGCGCCCCAATGGTGATCGGTGATCCGGCGCAAGCCATCGGGCGCGTTGCCTGGTGTACTGGGGCTGCGCAGGGATCGCTCGATGCGGCCATTGAATCAGGCGCCAGCGTCTACCTGAGTGGTGAGATTTCCGAGCAGACCGTGCATCTTGCACGCGAGTCCGGCGTGGCTTATCTCGGATGCGGTCATCACGCGACCGAGCGCTACGGGGTCCAGGCGTTGGGTGAGCATCTCGCGCAAGAGTTTGGCATTCATCATCGTTTCATCGACATTCCGAATCCTGTCTGATCGATATTCAATCACTTCTGCCAGGTTGAGAGCAGCGAACCCACTGCACTGGTTCGGCCATCGGAGAATCTGAGTGCGTGCGGAACTTGGCTTGGTAAATGTTTACCGAGCATTCGTTTGAGAGAGCGATAAGGCCTTGGTATGCTGCCGTATGTTTCACCCCAGCCCTGTAGAGTGATGGTTGTTGAAGACGACGTCGTAATGCGGCGTCTGCTCTGCAGTGCTATCGAACTCCAATCCTCGCTTGAGCTGGTCGGCGCTTTCGGCACCGTGGCCGACGCCCAGCATCATCTGGAGCGTTCGGGCGTAGATCTCCTCCTCACCGATCTTGGCTTGCCTGATGGTTCGGGGCTGGCCGTCATCCGTAGCTGCCGCCGGCTGGCGCCCGAGGCCGACATCATGGTGATTACCTTATCGAGCGAGGAGGAGCAGGTGCTCGCCTGCATCGAGGCCGGCGCATCAGGTTACGTGCTTAAGGAGTCCGGCCACACAAACATCTTGCAGTCCATCGTCGACATGCGTGCCGGGGGCTCGCCGATCAGCCCGCTCATTGCCCGTAAGGTCCTCGCCCGCATGCGCCGGCATGCGCTGGGCGTGAGTGTCGACCCTTCAACCGACGCGGTGCTGACACGCAGGGAATCGACCATCCTCGAACTGATCGCGCGTGGCGGGACCTACTCAAAAGTCGCGATGGCACTCGGTCTCTCGGTAGGCACCGTGCAAACCCACATTAAGCACATCTACGCAAAGCTGTCGGTGCACTCACGCACCGAAGCCATACTCGAGGCCCAGCGACGCGGTCTCATTCCGGTGGCGCAGTCGCCGCTGCGCTGGCGCAGCGCGGGCTAGGGCCGCCATTCGCCTGACAGTCAGATCCAATGCTTGTAAAAAAAGCATCGCGATTCATTGTCGTGTGACGAGGCGCATTGCCTCTTCTTGGCGCATCCGGGCCGTGGTGCTGCCATTTTGTTATCCATGCGAGAGCGAGGTCTTACCACCGATTCATGCCTCCGCTATAATGTAAGGTTGCTGGAAGTTCCCAAAAAATTTGCACTTTCATTGAGTGGGGTTGTCATGAGTGACGAAAATCAGGTCGACTCAGGTCGACGCGGCCTGTTGGTCGCGACCTGTGCGGCAGGTGGTGTGGCGGGTCTGGCCGGCGCTGGTGCGTTTGTATCAACTTTTGAGCCCTCCGAGCGTGCCAAGGCGGCAGGCGCTCCGGTAGAGGTCGACATCGCTGATTTGAAAGTCGGCGAGATGAAGACCGTTGAGTGGCGTGGCAAGCCCGTCTGGGTTATCAAGCGTACGCCGGACATGGTGGCTTCGCTCAAGAAGACCAATGCGGCGGTCGCGGATCCGAGCTCGGAGCGTAATCCGGCCGAGCTGACACCCGAGTATGCGCGTAACGAGCATCGCTCGATCAAGCCGGATGTCCTCGTGGCCGTCGGTATCTGCTCGCATCTCGGCTGCTCCCCGATTACCAAGTTCCAGACCGGCAGCCAGCCTTCGCTTCCGGATGACTGGCAAGGCGGTTTCCTGTGCCCGTGCCACGGCTCGACCTTCGATCTCGCTGGTCGCGTGTTCAAGAACGTGCCGGCTCCTGACAATCTCGAGGTGCCGCGTCACATGTACGTGAGCGACACACGTATCGTTATCGGCAAAGACGAGAAAGGCGAGGCTTGATATGGCATTCCGCGAGACCAAACTGCCGGCCGACGCGCCGGCGGCACAAAAGACCCTGGCATGGGTCGATGATCGCTTCCCCCTGACCAAGCTATGGAATGACCAGTGGGGCAAGTACCATGCACCGAAGAACTTCAACGTCTTCTACCTCTTCGGCTCGTTGGCAGCCCTGGTGCTGGTGATCCAGATCGTCACTGGCATCTTCCTCGTGATGAACTACAAGCCGGACGCTACCCTGGCTTTTGCTTCGGTCGAGTACATCATGCGTGAAGTACCGTGGGGCTGGCTGGTGCGCTACATGCACTCGACCGGCGCTTCCGCATTCTTTGTGGTGGTTTACCTGCACATGACACGGGGCCTCTTGTATGGCTCCTATCGCAAGCCGCGCGAGTTAATCTGGCTGTTCGGCGTCGGTATCTTCCTGTGCCTGATGGCGGAAGCCTTCTTCGGCTATCTGCTGCCGTGGGGCCAGATGTCGTACTGGGGCGCGCAGGTGATCGTGAACCTGTTCGGTGCGATCCCCTTCATCGGCCCGGATCTGTCGCTGTGGATCCGCGGTGATTATGTCGTCTCCGACGCAACGCTGAACCGCTTCTTTGCCTTCCACGTGATCGCAATCCCGCTGGTTCTGATTGGCCTGGTTGTCGCTCACCTCATCGCCCTGCATGAAGTCGGCTCCAACAATCCGGACGGCATCGAAGTGAAAGATAACCTCGGTCCGGACGGCAATGGCATCGATACGATTCCCTCGCATCCGTACTACACGACCAAGGACATCTTCGGCGTTGCGTGCTTCCTGTTCATCTTCAGTGCGGTCATCTTCTTTGCGCCGGAGTTTGGTGGCTACTTCCTCGAGTACAACAACTTCCTGCCTGCCGACCCGCTGAAGACGCCGGCCCACATTGCACCGGTCTGGTACTTCACGCCGTTCTACTCGATCCTGCGTGCGACGACCTCGCAGTTCATGTACGCCCTGATCGTTGGCGTGCTGGCCTACGGCGCGCTGATCGCCCTCAAGACCCAGCTGCCCTCCAAGGTCAAGCAAGCGGCGATGGGCGCGGCTGTGGTTGTTGCCGTGCTGATGCTGGTTTTCGATGCGAAATTCTGGGGCGTGGTCCTGATGGGTGTATCCGTGCTGATTCTTGCAGCCATGCCGTGGATTGATCACTCGCCGGTAAGATCCATCCGCTATCGCCCGGATTGGCACAAGTGGGTTTACATCGTGTTCGGCATCACGTTCCTCGTGCTCGGGTACCTGGGCGTGCAGGCACCGACGGCCGGCCGCACACTGGTCGCGCAGATCTGCACCTTCATCTACTTTGGTTTCTTCCTGCTGATGCCGTGGTGGAGCGTGATGGGCAAGTTCAAGCCTGTTCCGAGCCGCGTGACCTTCCAGCCGCACTGAGCCGCAAAGGAAAACAACAATGAAACTCCTGAAAAAACTCCTGGCGGTACTGGCCTTGGCTCCGGCACTGGCTTTGGCCGCCGAAAGCGGCTTCCCACTGGACAAGGCGCCTGACCGCAGCGGCGACCTGTCTGCCCTGCAAAACGGCGCGCGGCTATTCGTCAACTACTGCCTGAACTGCCACTCGGCATCGCTGGTTCGGTACAATCGTTTGCGCGATATCGGCCTGTCCGAAGACCAGATCCGGGACAATTTGCTGTTCACGTCCGATAAAGTCGGTGACCTGATGACAATCAGTATGTCGGAGAAGGATGCCAAGGCGTGGTTCGGTGGTGTTCCACCAGATCTGTCGTTGATCGTGCGCGCAAAGTCATCCTCAGCAGGGTCGGGTGCGGATTATGTCTACACCTACCTCCGTACCTACTACCAGGATGAATCCCGCCCCACCGGCTGGAACAACCTGGCGTATCCGAACGTTGGCATGCCACATGTGCTTTGGGACCTGCAGGGCGTGCGTAAGGCGAAGTTTGTCGAGGAGAAGGATCCGCATACGGAAGGCAAGATGGTCCGTACCTTCGCTGGTTTCGAGCAGGTCACGCCGGGCAAACTGAACGCGCTGGAATACGACTCGGAAATGGCCGATCTGGTGGGCTTCATGGAATGGATGGCTGAACCGGTCAAGGCCAAGCGCCAGCAGATCGGTGTCTGGGTGCTGCTGTTCCTGGGTTTGCTAGTCTTGTTGACCTGGCGCCTGAATGCCTCGTACTGGAAAGAAGTCAAATAAGCAGGCTCTGTTCGCTTGGCCCGTGTGGGGACCTCAAGTCCTGATGACGAGTCGAGTAAAGAGATAATCGTACGCAGGGTGAGGCGGTAGACGTCTCACCCTCTTTGTTTCAAGGAACTGCAATCATGATGGTTCTCTACTCGGGCACGACCTGCCCGTTCTCGCAGCGTTGCAGACTCGTCCTGTTCGAAAAGGGCATGGACTTCGAGATCCGTGACGTGGACCTCTTCAACAAGCCGGAAGACATCTCCACGATGAATCCGTACGGACAGGTGCCGATCCTCGTCGAGCGCGAGCTGGTCCTGTACGAATCGAACATCATCAACGAATACATCGACGAGCGTTTCCCGCATCCTCAGCTGATGCCCGCCGATCCGCTGATGCGCGCACGCGCGCGCCTGATGTTGTTCAACTTCGAGAAAGAGTTGTTCGTCCACGTGCACACGCTGGAGAACGAGAAGTCGCGTGCCGCCGAGAAGGCGCACGATAAGGCGCGTGCCGAGATCCGCGACCGTCTGACGACCCTGGCGCCACTGTTCCTGAAGAACAAGTACATGCTGGGCGATGAGTTCTCGATGCTTGACGTGGCCATCGCACCGTTACTGTGGCGCCTGGATCACTACGGGATCGAACTGTCGAAGACGGCTGCACCATTGATGAAGTATGCTGAGCGCATCTTCTCGCGTCCTGCCTACATCGAGGCGCTCACCCCGTCCGAAAAGGTGATGCGACGCTGACCTGTTTCATGCCCGTCCGCCCATGAGTGAAACCTCGACGAAGCCCTACCTGCTGCGCGCTCTTTACGAGTGGTGCACTGACAATGGCTACACGCCGTACATCGTGGTCGCCGTGGATCCGTATACTCGGGTGCCGATGGAATTCGTGAAGAACGGTGAAATCGTGCTGAACATCAGCTTCGAAGCCACGGGCAACCTGAAAATGGACAATGAAATGATCACGTTCAAGGCCAGGTTCGGTGGGGTCGCCCGTGAGCTTGAGATTCCGGTGGATAATGTCAGCGCAATCTACGCGCGCGAAAACGGGCAAGGCATGGCCTTTGAGGTCAAGCGTGGAGATGATCAATCCGCCCGACAGCAGCCTGCCCGATTGCCTTCGGCCAGGAAGGGCGCTGCTACAAGATTGTCGAAAGCCCCCTCCCCGACTCAAGCCGCCGATCAGACCGGATCGGGCAGTGGAAATGACGATGCACCGCCGCCACCGACCGGTGGAAAGCCACGTTTGACCAGAATCAAATAACGTATAATTCGCAGCGTTGCCGGCTTAGCTCATCAGGTAGAGCACTTGATTTGTAATCATGGGGTGGCGGGTTCGAGTCCTGCAGCCGGCACCAATCGACCATAGGGTTGGCATTCGAAAGGGTGCCGGCCCTTTTGTTTAGGGCCTGGGTCTGCAGGTGCACGTACTCCTTACACCCTCGCCACCGGATCCTAGTGCGTCATGTCGTGCGCGCGCCGCATCCCGATGTCTTTCCCCGAAATCCAGCCTGCTGCAATTCAGCATGGTTGCAGGTAAGCTAACAACTACAAGCTTTCCGTCTGTCGCCCGCTGCACTTACTGACCAAGCGTTTGCTGTGTGGCGACGACCATTCACAGAACAATAACGGGAAAAACATGAAGACAACCGCACAATTGCGCCTGCGTCCGCTTGAACGCGAAGACCTCCGTTTCGTCCATGAACTGGACAATAATGAGTCCGTGATGCACTACTGGTTCGAAGAGCCTTATGAGGCTTTCTTCGAACTGTGCGATCTGTACGAGAAGCATATTCATGACCAATCGGAGCGACGCTTCATTGCCGAGGTCGACGACACCCGGGTGGGTCTGGTCGAGCTTGTCGATATCAACCACATTCACCGGCGGGCCGAATTCCAGATCATTATTGCGCCCAACTACCAGGGCCGTGGCTATGCCCGTGAAGCCACGCGCCAGGCCGTCGAATACGCCTTCACGACCCTGAACCTACATAAGGTATATCTGGTGGTGGACGTAGATAATGCCCCCGCCATTCACATCTACGAGGGCATAGGCTTCAAGCGCGAGGGCCTGCTGGAAAAGGAGTATTTCTCGGGTGGCGAGTATTGCGATGTCATCCGCATGGCTATTTTTCAGCGCGGCTTCCTCGGAAAGCCTGCGGACTGAGGTTGTGCTTCATCGGCATACAATGTGCTGATCCACAGTCGTGGTGCCTCGGCCAGAACGCCCGAACCGTTCGTGGCGGCCAAAAAAACGCCCGGTCGAAGGACCGGGCGTTTTGCATTGCGGGAGCCTGGCTGCCTCAGCAGCACCTGGCAATGCGGCCATTGCCGCCGTAACGCGCGTCCTGCCGCTCACGGAAAAACTCCTCATAGCTCATCGCAGGCTGGTCCGGATGGTTAGTCTGCATATGGTTCAGGTAGTTGTCGTAATCGGGCAGGCCGACCATGAGTCTGGCCGTCTGCCCGAGATACGCGCCGAGTTTTCCGAGTTCACCGAACATGTCTGTCTCCAGTCGCGGCTCAGGCCGACGCCGTGCCGATCGGAACGACCTCGGCTTCCTTGGTAGTCGGCTTATCCGAGCGCAGCGCCATGAGACATGCGCGGATAGCAAAGAACAGGATCGACAGCACCACCGACAGGAAGAGCATCGCCAGCGCAGCGTCGATGTAGTCGTTCATGATGATCTGCTGCATTTGCTCCGGCGACTTCGCGGGTGCCAGCACCTCACCCTTGGCTGCCGCCTCTTCGAACTTCGCCGCATGCGAGAGGAAGCCAATACGCGGATTCTCATGGAACAGCTTCTGATAGCCGGCTGTCAGGGTGCAGATCAGCAGCCACGCCGTCGGTACCGCCGTGACCCACGCGAACTTCTCGCGCTTCATCTTGAACAGGACCACCGTTGCCAGCATCAGCGCCACTGAGGCCAGCATCTGGTTCGAGATGCCGAACAGGGGCCACAGCGTATTAATACCGCCCAACGGGTCGACCACGCCCTTGTACAGGAAGTAGCCCCAGGCACCGACACACAGCAGGGTGGCGATGATGCTCGAAATCACGCCCGGCACCCTGCGGAACGGCGGTACCAGCGTACCGATCAGGTCTTGCAGCATGAAGCGGCCCACACGGGTACCGGCATCGACGGCGGTCAGGATGAACAGTGCCTCGAAAAGGATGGCGAAGTGGTACCAGAACGCCATCATCGCTTTGCCGCCGATCATTTCCGAGAAGATGTAGGCCATACCGACAGCCAGTGTCGGTGCGCCGCCAGCGCGCGAGATGATGGTGGCCTCACCGACATCTTTAGCGGTCTCGGCCAGCATCTCGGGTGTCACGACAAAGCCCCACTGGCTGATGGCTGCAGCGGCCGATTCCGGCGTGGTGCCGATCAGTGCCGCCGGGCTGTTCATGGCGAAGTAGACGCCGGGCTCGATAACCGATGCGGCCACCAGCGCCATGATCGCGACGAAAGACTCCATTAGCATGCCGCCGTAGCCAATGTACGGTGCGTGCAGTTCATTTTCCAGAAGCTTGGGCGTGGTGCCCGACGAGATGAGCGAGTGGAAACCTGACACCGCGCCGCAGGCGATCGTGATGAACAGGAAGGGGAACAGGTTGCCGGACCATACCGGGCCGGTGCCGTCGATGAACTTCGTGACCGCCGGCATCTTCAGCTCAGGTGCGACGACCACGATACCGATTGCCAGCGCCACGATGGCGCCGATCTTCAGGAAGGTCGACAGGTAGTCGCGCGGAGCCAGCAGCAGCCAGACCGGCAGGATTGAGGCGATTACGCCGTAAGCCAGCAGCATCCAAGTCAGCTGGGTACCGGTAAACGTGAAGGCCGGGCCCCAATACGGGTCGGCAGCGACCGCGCCGCCGAACACGATCGACGCCATCAGCAGGATGAAACCGATGATGGACACTTCGCCGACGCGGCCCGGACGGATGTAGCGTGCATACAGGCCCATGAAGATCGCGATCGGAATGGTCGCGGCCACCGTGAACGTACCCCAAGGGCTTTCTGCCAGTGCCTTCACCACGATCAGGGCTAGCACCGCCAGCAAAATGGTCATGATCATGAAGGTGCCGAACAGCGCGATCACGCCCGGCACGAGGCCAAGCTCGGACTTGATCAGGTCGCCCAGCGAGCGGCCGTCACGGCGTGTCGACACGAACAGGATCATGAAATCCTGCACTGCGCCGGCCAGCAGCACGCCAACGATGAGCCACATCATGCCGGGCAGGTAACCCATCTGCGCCGCCAGCACGGGACCGACCAGCGGGCCGGCGCCGGCAATGGCGGCGAAGTGATGGCCGAACAGTACGTGCTTGTTGGTCGGCACAAAATCGAGGCCGTCATTCAACCGTACGGCCGGCGTCGCGCGATTGCCATCGAGCTGCATCACGCGCGTTCCGATGAAGCGTGCGTAGAAGCGGAAGCCGATCATGTAAATGGCGACGGTCGCCACGACGATCCACAGCGCGTTAATCGTCTCGCCGCGTGAGAGGGCAACGGTGCCAAGGGCGAAGGCGCCGATCAGCGCCAGCACTATCCACCCGGCTTGTTTGACTAGTGAGCTCATGAGCGAGTCTCCGAAATACTGGTTATGGGGATTGAAGCGTCTTTGCCATGATATCGGCGGCGCATTTGCCTGACGCCGTCATGGTAGAAGCTCTGAATGAAAATGCCGGATTTTAATTCGAAAAACCGAACCTTCCGCGACAACGGACGCATGAAAAATTCAGTCGCGACAGGTTAAAAATTCGGCAGACAAGCCCGCCCGTGAATGCTGCAGCGCAGTACGAGGTGTGCCCCTGCATTGACACGGGACTTTGATAGACTGGCTCGTGAAGATAAAACGTTTATCAGGAATTAACACAACCGGGGCGCATGGTGAAATCAACAACACGACAGGCCGCCGAATGGCTGTTACCGCGGCGGCTGTCGCTCACCCCAATAGGCCCGCTGCCGCCCGCACTGGCGCCGCGCAGCCTGACCGAGGGCTATGCAATCCAGGCCGAGTTGAACCAGCTACTCGTGCAAGCCGGCATGGGCGAGCCTGTCGGCTACAAAATCGGCTGCACCACGCCTGTCATGCAGCGCTTCGTGAATATCGACCAGCCCTGCGCGGGCCGTCTCTTTTCCAGTGCCGTACTACGGCGCCACGCACGCGTTCCGCGTCACGGTTTTGTCCGGCTTGGCGTCGAGTGCGAGATTGCCGTACGCCTGAACCAGGACCTGCCGCCGAGGGTGCAGCCGTATGACCGCGAGGCCATCAGCAAGGCGGTTGGCGAAGTCATGGCCGCCATCGAACTGGTCGATGAGCGCTACCAAGATTTTCGCTCGCTCGGCATACCCACACTGGTAGCCGATGACTTCTTCCATGCCGGCTGTGTGCTGGGCGAGCCCGTGGCCGACTGGCGGCATTTGGATCTTGCCGCGCTCCGCGGCCGCGTCTGGATCAATGGCGCGGAGGTCGGCAGCGGGCTGGGCGAACTGGTCATGGCGCACCCGCTCAATGCACTCGCCTGGCTGGCCAATGCGCAATCCGAGCACCGGCTGCCCGGCCTCAAGGCCGGCGAATTCATCATGCTTGGCAGCGTGGTCGAAACCCAGTGGCTATCTGCCGGCGACCGCGTGCGCATCGCGATCGATGGTCTGGGCGAAGTGGCGCTCGACCTCGAAGCCTGACGTGTATCGCCGTGATACATTGAGAAAACTTTTTTGGAGACGACGATGCGACGACTGCTGACCCTCTTCTGCCTGTGCCTGATTGTCGCGGGCGCACACGCGGAAGACCGCATGGAGCATGGCGACTGGTCGTCGCAGTTCCTCGACGGCATGGGTGAGGCTTCGACGCACGAGAACGGCGAATCCATGTTCGGCATGCTGTGCGCGGCGGGCAGCTGCCGCTACTACTTCGCCAATGGTATCGACTGCGAAGCCGGCAACAACTACCCGCTCATGGTGACCACGGCGGCCGGCGCATTGGCTTTTGACGCGATCTGCGAGCCGATGAATACGGCCAATGGCGAGGTGATGCTGTACTGGTTCAATGAGGCGCCGCGCCTAAACGAAGCATTCGGGCAGTCAATGGCGGTCGGCTTTGCCTTCCCCATGACCGACGGGCAGTTCAAGATCAGCAAGTTCTCGATGACAGGCTACGAGCAGGCGATCGAGCGCATGGTCAACGGCATGCGTGCCAAGCGCGAGGCTGAAAACAATCCGGAGGGCAGTGGCCGTACCTGAATCTGCGTGCCGGCCGCCCGTAAAGGCGTTCAGGTGTTTGGCTTGAGCCCGGCCCACTCCGGCGCCAGGTCTTGTGCGACGCCCAGCATATCAAGCACGCGCCCGACGGTATGGTCGACCATGTCCGTGATGCTCTGAGGCCGCTGATACAGTGCCGGCAGCGGGGGGAATATGATGCCGCCCATCTCGGTCACAGCTGTCATGTTCCGCAGGTGAGCGAGGTTGAACGGCGTTTCCCGAACCATCAGCACCAGCCGGCGGCGCTCCTTGAGCATGACGTCAGCGGCGCGGGTGATCAGGTTGTCGCACATGCCGTGCGCCACCGAGGCCAGCGTTTTCATCGAGCACGGGGCAATCACCATGCCGTCCGAGTGGAATGAGCCGCTCGCCACGCAGGCGCCGATATCTCGCACGCTGTGCACATGGTCGGCCATTGCCTCGATATCCCTGCGCTTGAGGTCCAGCTCGTGATGGAGGTTGAGCGCTGCCGCATCCGAGATCATCAGATGTGTCTCGACATCCTCGGTACGCTGCAGCTGCGCAAGCAGCCGCACGCCATACAGCGCGCCCGATGCACCCGTAATGGCAACAATCAGGCGCTTCAAAGCGCTCAGCCCTTGAGCAGAGTCTGCAGCTCGCCCGAGTCGTACATCTCGTTGACGATGTCCGCGCCGCCGATGAACTCGCCCTTCACATACAGCTGAGGGATGGTGGGCCAGTTCGAGAACTCCTTGATGCCCTGACGGACTTCCTCATCCTCCAGAACGTTCACCGTCACCAGGTTGTCGACGCCGGTCGCTTTCAGTACCTCGATCACGCGGCCGGAAAAGCCGCACTGCGGGAACTGGGCAGTGCCTTTCATGAACAGCACTACCGGATGGGTGGTGACGGTTTCTTTGATCCACGATTGAACGTCGCTCATAAATCCTTGTCCTCGTATTCAGATGGGGTTGACTGCCGCATTATAGGGAATTCGCCGCGATATTGCCCTTAGCGCTTGAGCTTGGCAAAGGCAGCCGCCATCGTCGTGTTGCCGGGGGCTTCCTCGCGGCGCGCGCCCTGCGGACGGGCTGCAGGCCGTTGCGGACCGCGGCCGGCGCCGTCGCGCCGCTCGCCGGGTGCCGGTGCGGCATCCGACAAACGCATTGTCAGCGCAATCCGCTTGCGCTTGGCATCCACTTCCAACACCTTCACCTTCACCACCTGGCCGGCCTTGACGACCGTGTGCGGATCCTTCACATACTGGTTCGATAGGGCCGAGATATGCACCAGGCCATCCTGGTGCACACCGATGTCGACGAACGCGCCGAAGGCCGCGACGTTGGTCACCACACCCTCAAGGATCATGTCCGGCCGCAGGTCGCCGATATCCTCGACGCCGTCTTTGAAGCTTGCGGTCACGAAAGCCGGGCGCGGGTCGCGCCCCGGCTTATCGAGCTCCTTCAGGATGTCGGCCACGGTCGGCACGCCGAAACGCTCGTCGGCATAGCGCTTCGGGTCGAGTGACTTCAAAAGGCTGCTATCGCCGATGACGCTCTTCACCTCGCGCTTGATATCGGCCAGGATCTTTTCAACGAGCGGATATGACTCCGGGTGAACTGCCGATGCATCCAGTGGATTTTCGCCATTCATCACACGCAGAAAGCCTGCAGCCTGCTCGAAAGTTTTTTCGCCCAGCCGCGGCACCTCTCGTAGCGCGGCACGCGACGGGAACATGCCCTTCTGGTCGCGGTAGTTCACGATGCTCTGCGCGACGCTGCTGTTCAAGCCCGACACGCGCGCCAGCAGCGGCACCGATGCCGTGTTGACATCCACGCCGACGGCGTTCACGCAGTCTTCCACAACGGTATCGAGCGTGCGCGCGAGGCGCGTTTGCGATACATCGTGCTGGTACTGGCCGACACCAATCGACTTCGGGTCAATCTTCACCAGCTCCGCCAGCGGGTCCTGCAGCCGGCGCGCAATCGACACCGCGCCGCGCAGCGACACGTCAAGCTCCGGCAATTCCTTCGATGCGTACTCGGATGCCGAGTACACCGACGCTCCTGCCTCCGACACCACAATCTTGTTCAGCTTCAGTTCTGGCAGCCCCTTGACCAGATCCTGTGCCAGGCGATCAGTCTCGCGTGAGGCGGTGCCGTTGCCGATCGCGATCAGCGTGACCTGATGTTTCTTGGCCAGCATCGCGAGCGTATGCAGTGAGCCCTCCCAGTCGTTGCGCGGCTGGTGCGGGTAGATGGTCGCGGTGTCAACGACCTTGCCGGTGACATCCACCACCGCTACTTTCACGCCGGTGCGCAGCCCGGGGTCGAGACCCATGGTCGTACGTGGTCCGGCGGGGGCGGCCAGCAGCAGGTCTTTCAGGTTGCGCGCGAAGACCTGGATCGCCTCGGCTTCAGCATCTTCGCGCAGCCGGGTCATCAGCTCGGTCTCGAGGTGCATGAACACCTTGACGCGCCAGGTCCAGCGCACCGTATCCATCAGCCATTTATCGGCCGGACGGTGTTGCTGCGAGACGCCGAAGCGCTGCGCGATGCGGCTCTCGCAGGGGTTGGGTGGCGAGGCCCAGCTGGGCTTTTCCTCCTCGCTATCGAGGCGCAGCGTGACGGTCAGCATTTCTTCGCGGCGTCCGCGCAGGATGGCCAGTGCGCGGTGCGAGGGGATTTGTACCAGCGGTTCCGAGTAATCGAAGTAATCGGCGAACTTCTCGCCGGCTTCCTGTTTGCCATCGATCACCTTGGTCTCGACCACGCCATGATCCAGCAGATAGCTGCGCAGATCCTGCAGTAGCGTCGCATCCTCGGCAAAGCGCTCCATCAGGATCTGGCGAGCGCCGTCGAGCGCAGCCTTTGCGTCGGCCACGCCGGGGTTGTCACCTTGCTCGGTAGTGAAGGCAGCGCAAAGGAATTTCGCGGCTTCTTCTTCCGGATGAAGCATCGGGTTGCCGAGCAAGGCCTCGGCCAAAGGCTCGAGGCCCGCTTCGACGGCAATCTGGGCCTTGGTGCGGCGCTTGGGCCGGTAAGGCAGATAGAGATCTTCTAGTCGCGTTTTATCCTCGGCCGAGAGGATCGCGAGCTTCAGTTCGGGCGTCATCTTGCCCTGTTCTTCGATCGACGCAACGATGGCCTCGCGCCGGGCTTCCAGTTCACGCAGGTAGCGAAGACGCTCTTCCAGCAGGCGCAGCTGCGTATCGTCGAGGCCCCCGGTAGCTTCTTTGCGGTAACGGGCGATGAAGGGCACGGTCGCGCCTTCGTCGAGCAGCGCGATCGCTGCAACGACTTGTTCAGTGCGGGCCGCCAGTTCGCCGGCGAGGCGTTGTTCAATGGATGGCAACATCGAGAATCAGCAAGTGAATGAAAATGTTCAGGCGTCGAAGCGGGGGATCATACGCAATTCGGCGCGCCGCGCCAGTCTTGACAGGGTGCCCTAGATCAGTGGCCGGATCGCGCCAGTGACCCGCTCAATACCGGCGAGGTCGCGCCAGCTCTGCGCCTGCGACCAGCCAGCCTGTGCCAGCAGGGAACGCACGGATGGTGCCTGGTCATAGCCATGCTCGAGCAGCAGCCAGCCACCGGGGTTGAGGTGCGCTGGCGCGCCATGGATGATGGCGGCGAGCGCCGTCAGGCCGCTGGCTTCGTCGGTCAGCGCTTCGCGCGGCTCGAAGCGCAGGTCGCCTTCCATCAGATGCGGGTCGCCGGCGGGAATATACGGCGGGTTACTGACGATCAGATCGATATGGCCCGTGACGGACGCAAACCAGTCGCTCACTGCGAAGCTGACCGATACACCATGTCGGGCGGCGTTGCGGCGCGCAACTGCGAGCGCCGCTTTGCTGGCATCGGTGGCGCTGATCGAGGCGTCGCGGCGTTCATGCGCGACGGCCACCGCAATCGCGCCTGACCCCGTGCCAAGATCGAGCATCGTACCCCCCTGTGGCAGCTTCTCGACGGCCAGCTCAACCAGCCGCTCGGTGTCATGACGCGGAATCAGCACCTCGGGCGTGACCTCGAAGCTCAGCCCATAAAATTCGCGCTCGCCAGTCAGGTAGGCCACTGGCTCGCCCTGTCTGCGCCGCATCAGCAGAGCATTTGCCGTGTTGAGCTGTTGTGGGCTCAGCTCCTCCTTTGAGCGCGTCACCAGCTGCACGCGCGAGTAGCCGAGCCCATGGGCTAGCAGGATGCGCGCTTCTATCGGATCAATCAGTGCCTGCCGCAGCAGGTCTTCGATCGTCATGCGCCACGCCTGTTGAACGCGGCGACTGCGCCGGTCACCAGCGCGAAAATGGCGAACCAGACCAGCGCCCATTGCGGAATCGACAGGCCGAGGATGGGATCGTAGTCGGCCGTGCACAGCCCGTCGGCCCGGAACAGCGCGGGGAACCAGTCCGCGATGAAGATCTTGTTCAGTGAGGTCTCCAGCGGATCGATACCGCAGGACAGTGCAGGATGGGCTTTGATCCACAAGTGGCGGATCGCAATGCCGGCACCGCTCAGCGAGGCCGCACAGGCCAGCGCCGCGCCGATGCGGGTGGCGTTCGCCGGGAGGGCAACGGTGATGAGGCAAATCAGCCCGGTGGCCACGAATGCGTAGCGTTGCAGGATGCATAGCGGGCAGGGCAGCATCTCGAGCACGAGCTGCAGGTAGAGACCGACGCCGAGCATGGCGATGCAGGCGAGGGCGGTGAGCAGGAGCAGGGGCTTTCCGAAGTGCTTGCTATGCATCATCCCGCCTCCGCCAGCGCCGCCAGCTGTTCTGCCTGATGCTCGGCCATCAGTGCCGTCGTTAGCTCTTCCACATCGCCATCCATGATCGTCTCCAGCTTGTACAGTGTCAGGTTGATCCGGTGGTCCGTCATCCGACCCTGCGGAAAATTGTAGGTGCGGATGCGCTCGCTGCGGTCACCGGAGCCGACCAGCGACTTGCGCGTCGCCGCTTCCTTCGCCTGCTGTTCGCGCAGCTGCACGTCCTTGATCCTTGTCGCCAGCACCTTCATCGCCTGAGCCTTGTTCTTGTGCTGGCTGCGGTCATCCTGGCATTCGACCACGATACCGGTAGGCAGGTGGGTGAGGCGCACGGCGGAATCGGTCTTGTTGATGTGCTGGCCGCCGGCACCGGAGGCGCGGAAGGTGTCGATGCGCAGGTCGGCCGGGTTGATATTCACGTCCTCGATTTCGTCAGCCTCCGGCATCACCGCCACCGTGCAGGCCGAGGTGTGGATACGTCCCTGCGCCTCGGTCGCTGGCACCCGTTGCACGCGGTGACCACCGGACTCGAACTTCAGCCGGGAGTAAGCGCCGTGACCGACGATACGCACGATCACCTCCTTGTAGCCGCCCAGCTCGGACGGCGACTCCGACACCATCTCGACCTGCCAGCGCTGGCGCTCCGCGTAGCGCGTGTACATGCGCAGCAAGTCGCCTGCGAACAGCGCGGACTCGTCACCGCCGGTACCGGCACGGATCTCGAGAAAGATATTGCGCTCGTCGTTCGGGTCTTTCGGCAGCATCATTTTCTGCAGCTCGAGCTCGAGCGCTTCCGAGCGTGCCTGGGCCGCTGATAGCTCCTCCTGCGCGAAGACTTTCATTTCCGGGTCGGTCAGCATTTCCTGCGCTGCACGGATATCGTCGCGCGCCTGCGTCCATTGCGCATGCACCGCCACCAGCGGCTCCAGCTCGGCATGCTCGCGCGTGAGCTTGCGGTACTGGTCCATGTCGGCTGTTGCGTTTTCCTGCGTCAGCAGTGCGCCGACTTCTTCGAGCCGGTGCGTGAGCTGGTCGAGCTTCGCAAGCAGGGAGGGTTTCATTGATGGGTATGAAAGGAGGCAGTGATCTTGCGGCCGCAGTCGATGCTCCGGCCCGGGCGGGGATAGCGACAGTCGCCGCTAGCGCCGAGTGCGGAAGAGCTGCGGCAGCAACTGTGCGAGACGGGCGCGCTCGCTGGCGTCGGCATTGTGCAGCGCCTGTTGCGGACCGTGCAGGAACTTGGCGGTCAGCCCCTTGGATAAGGCCTCGAGCACGGCTTCCACGTCCTCGCCCTTGGCCAGCAGCTTGCGTGCACGGTCGAGCTCGGCGCGGCGCACCTGTTCGCTGGATTCCTGCAGGTCCTGGATCAGAGGTACCACGGCCCGGCTGTCGAGCCAATGCATGAAGCCCTGTACGCGGGTCTCGATGATGGCTTCGGCCTGCGCGACCGCGGACTGCCGGTTTTCGACGCCAATCTGGACTGCGGTGCCGAGGTCGTCGACGGTGTAGAGGTAAACATCATTCATCCGGGCGACCTCGGATTCGATATCGCGCGGAACGGCCAGATCGACCATGAAAATCGGTTTGCGACGGCGCGCCTTGATCGCCCGCTCGACCATGCCCAGTCCGATGATGGGCAGCGACGAGGCCGTGCAGGAAACCACGACATCAAAATGCGCAAGCTGATCCGGCAGTTCGCCCAGGCGCATCGCGCGGCCACCGAAACGCTCTGCGAGTACTTCGGCGCGCTCCAGCGTGCGGTTTGCTACCGTTAAGCTTTTCGGCTGCTGGGCGGCGAAATGGGTGATGCACAAGTCGATCATCTCCCCGGCGCCGATGAACAGCACGTGCTGATCTGCCAGGGTATCGAAGATCCGGTGCGACAGCCGGACGGCGGCGGCCGCCATCGACACGCTGTGCGCACCGATCTCTGTCGTCGAACGCACTTCCTTCGCTACCGCGAAGGTGCGCTGGAACATCTGGTGCAGGTAGGTCCCGAGGCCGCCGGCCGCTTCGGCTTGACGCACCGCATCCTTCATCTGGCCCAGAATTTGGGGCTCGCCGAGCACCATCGAGTCCAGGCCGGAGGCCACGCGGAAGGCATGCCGTACCGCCTCGTCTTGCGGCAGCGCGTACAGGTAAGGCCGAAGGTCGGCAAAGGAGAGCTTGTGATAGTCGGCAACGAAATGCGCCGTCTGGTCGAGCGCTGCATCGATATTGCCATCGTTGGCGCTCGCGCCGTAGATCTCGGTACGGTTGCAGGTCGAGAGAATGGCCGTTTCTTGCGCCCGCTGCCCGACATTGCCGAACCATGCGCATGCCGACGCCACTGCCTGACCCAGCTGGTCAGCAGGAAAGGCCACTTTCTCGCGCAAGGAGACGGGAGCCGTGGTGTGGTTGAGGCCGACGGCGAGCAGTTGCATGCGTGGAAATCCGAGGGATTTAACGAATCGTATTATACCCGCGGGCGTTGACCGGCTAGCCTTTCTGACTGCTTAATTGCTCCAGACGGTAGCCATAGCTGTAGACCGGTGCCAGCCGGAATCCGTTTTCCGGCCGCAAGTCCAGCTTGTTACGGACGCGTGACACATGCGTGTCCATCGTGCGGGAGCTGAATTCCGCTTCCCGCGGCCACACCGCCTCGTGGATAGTGGCGCGCGATAGTGGCCGGCCCAGGTTCCGGAAGAACAGCATGGCGAGGTCGAATTCCTTTTGTGTCAGCGGGATCAGCTCGCCCTGCCGGGTCAGCCGGCTGCCGCTGAGGTCGAAGCAAAAGGCGCCGAAATCCAGCGTTTTGGTGGTCAGCCGCGAGGGGTTCGCACGGCTGACTAACACCCGCGCGCGTAGCTGAAGATCGGCCTTGCGCACTGGTTTTGCGAGGAAATCGGTCAGGCCGTCGGCCAGCGCCTGCACCAGCGCCTGCTCAGCCGAAGCGCCCGCGACCAGCAGTACCGGCAGTGACGAGGCCGTCTGCCGGGCTGCCCGCAGCATTCGCAAGCCTTCGCCCACCGGCTGCCAGTGATAGACGAGCAAGTCGACGCTGTCGGTCTTCAGGTGGGTCGCAAGGTGGTTGAGGTTGTCACATACCAGACAGGTCCAGCCCTCGGCGTGGAGCGCGTCGCTGATCTGCGCGCGTTGTTGCGGGTCGTTGTCGATCAGGGCAACTTGCATTCCGGGGGGGGCGAGCGGTGAGTGATGAAAAGGTTGGCAAGCTTTCGATTTGACAATCTTTAACCTTTGACGCCCTGACGTCAAGCGTGCGATGGCCGAAGCAGGCTAGCAGGCTCTCTCTGTCGCAGTGGCGGGCTTGGTGTACTTGTCATGCACCATCAGCGGCTTGCTTTTCCCGAGAACTGGCCTCTGTTTAACTTATTTCATATGAAAGTGATTACTTGCACTCATTCCAGGGCCTGGTGAAATCGTCGTTGAGGCCCCACAAATCCGCCGCCGACCGGCTTGTATTGGGTTGCTGCAAGTTGCCAGTCGTTTTGCTCGGTGATTACCATCTTCGCAACAACCGGGATTCGTCCCATATTCCGAGGAGAACGCTGATGGCGAACAATTTTTCCACCGAGCAAGAATCCAATGTCGGCCTTGC
>CAZESK010000050.1:12326-18790 GCA_964515155.1 uncultured Bifidobacterium sp. | reverse complement strand
CGACTAAGCCCGCTGGCGCTGGTCGTGCTGCTGCACGGCGGGCTGCTGCTGGCGCCAACCCCAGCGGCCGTCGCCGCGTCAGCGCCAGTGCCTGCCCCGATACAGGAAAGCCGTCCGGCTCCGCTGGCCGCAACCGCGCCGCTTGCCCGGGCATCCGTGGCACCGCCTGCCCCACCCGCATCGTCAGAGCGTGGACCGGTCACGATCTCCAGCGTCGAGTACCTGCAGCCACCAAAATCTGACTACCCGATCGATGCCAAGCGTGCCGGCGAGCAGGGCAAGGTCGTGCTGTGCATCCTGATCGATGGCAAAGGACTGCCCGAGCGCATCGACATGCAGCAAAGCACCGGCTTCCCTCGCCTCGACAAGGCAGCGCGCGCAGCCGCGCTGCGTGCCGTGTTCAAACCCCACGTCGAAGACGGCCGTTCTGTTCCTGCCTACGTACTCGTCCCGATCAACTTCGCCCTCAAGTAAACACACCCCACCTCGGAAAGACAACAATGGATACCAATCCCTACGGCATTGCTTCGATCTGGCAGCAAGGAGATTTCGTGACGCGCGGAGTCGCCATCCTGCTGATCGCTATGTCGATTGCTTCCTGGAGCGTGATGATCGCGAAAGGCCTGCAGGCCTGGCGTTACCGCCGCGCCATCGATTCGGCGCGCCGCGACTTCTGGGACGCTGGCAGCCTCGAGGCGGGCATCGCGATACTGGGCAAAGAAAATCCGTTCGCCCAACTCGCCAGCGCCGGTGCTTCGGCGATGAAACACCATCATGCCCACGCCGGCTCGCTGCACGACCAACTGTCGGTAAGCGACTGGATGACCATGTCGTTGCGCCAGTCAATCGATGAAGCAGCAGCCAAGCTGTCGGCCGGCATGGCCGTGCTGGCCTCGGTCGGCTCGACCGCCCCTTTCGTTGGGCTCTTCGGTACCGTCTGGGGGATTTACCACGCCCTGGTATCCATCGGTAGCTCAGGACAGGCAAGCATCGACAAGGTGGCCGGGCCGGTCGGCGAGGCACTCATTATGACCGCGCTCGGACTGGCGGTCGCGATTCCGGCAACCTTTGGCTACAACGCGCTGGTCCGCAGCAACAAGACCCTTCTGGCACAACTCAACAAGTTCGGCTTCGACCTGCACGCACTGTTCGTCACCGGCGCCCGCGCCGGCGACAGCGCCGCCTCACAGAAACTCAGCATCGTGCGGAGTGCGTGATGGGCATGGGAACGCTGTCCGAGAGCACGGACGATGACTTCAACCCGGAGATCAACACCACGCCGCTGGTCGACGTGATGCTGGTACTGCTGATCATTTTCATCATCACTATCCCCGTCATCAACCACAGTGTGAAGCTCGACCTGCCAAAAGCGAGTACGCAGCCTAACGACCCGAAGCCGGAAACCGTGAACCTATCCATCGATGGGCAGGGCAAGCTCTTCTGGAATAACCAGCTACTCTCCGAGGACGAGCTGCCGCAGCGGATCACGCTTGCGGCTCAAAAAACGCCACAACCGGAGCTGCACCTGCGGGCCGAGCGTACGACTCAGTATGAAAAGGTCGCGCAAGTGATGGCGGCCGCGCAAAATGGCGGGCTGACGAGAATCGGGTTTATTACCGAGCCGAACAAGAAGTAAGTACGCCCCGATTACGCGGTCCAACCCGGGCAGCTTGATCCGAAAACCCCCCAATAAAACGAATTGCGCCCGGCATCCCCGGAACGCATGATGCGTCTGACCTACATCCGACAAGATGCAGGGAAGCTGGTGCGAGCCCGGACAGGATATTCGCGGGCTGAGAACCATTCGCGAATGAAGAATGAGTCGCAATAACGAAATGCAGCCGGGGGGATTTCAAGCGGGCCTGCCTGCGTTACCATCCTGCCTTGTTCCCACTCCAGCAGAGGCCCCCATGAAAGGCGACCCCAACATCATCAAGCTGCTCAACGACCAGCTAACTAACGAACTCACCGCCATCAACCAGTACTTCCTGCATGCGCGCATGTATAAACACTGGGGCTTCGAGAAGCTCGGCAAGAAAGAGTATGCGGAATCCATTGGCGAGATGAAGCATGCGGATAAACTGATCGACCGCATCCTGATGCTGGAAGGCCTGCCGAACCTGCAGGCACTGCACAAGTTGATGATTGGGGAGAACGTGCCCGAGATACTCGACTGCGATCTGCAACTGGAAAAGACCGCCCAGCAAACCGTCAAGGATGGCATCACCGCGTGCGAAACAGCGCGCGACTACGTCACCCGCGAACTGTTCCAGCATATCCTCGACGATACCGAGGAGCACATCGACTGGATCGAGACGCAGCAGGACCTGATCGACAAGGTCGGCCTGCAGAACTACCTGCAATCCCAGATGGGCGACGAAGGCTGAAATTAGCTGTCGATGCTGTTGCAGCGGCTGTCCGATGCGGGCACCCGCTGCCACACACCCAAAGCACAACGGAGCCAGAGGCTCCGTTGTGCGTTTTCAGGAATCAACTCGGTGAGGACTGAATTCAGGCAACCGGCACCGTGTCCCGGAACGATGGCCTGTCCGATAGCTTGTCGAATAGGCGCGCGAGATTGGGATGATCACCGCGCCAGTCAATCTCGGGAAAACGAAAGGCAATCCAGCCGAGTGCGCTGCCGACTGCTACATCGGCCAGCGTGAATTGCTTGCCGGCACAGAAGGGATGGTCGCCCAAACCATGCGCCATCGCCTTGAGGCCATGATGCACCTTCAGCAGCTGCCGCGCGATCCATGCTTCGCTCTGCCGCTCTGTCGGTCGCTGGGTGCGCTCGAGGCGAACAATAATTGCGGCATCCAGCACGCCATCGGCGAGCGCCTCCCAGCACTTGATGCTGGCGCGTTCACGACCGCCGACAGGAATCAGTTTGCCGACCGGGGACATCGTATCGAGATACTCGACAATAACGCGCGAATCGAACATCGCACCACCATCTTCCATGACCAGGCAGGGCACCTTACCGAGCGGGTTCGACAGGTTGATGGTGGTAGCCGGAGACCAGACGTCTTCCAGAACGAACTCGTAATCGAGCCGCTTTTCCACCATCACGATCCGAACTTTGCGGACATAGGGACTCGCGAGCGATCCAATCAGTTTCATGATGCGTCGGCAATGATTTGCGGGAGGCGGATTATATCATTGGCAAATCACTACGCTTTGCCCACGCCAGCCCGGGCAGGAGCGCGATGTGCGAGTGGTAAAATCTCGGGCTTCCCGTTCTCTGCGCTGCGGCACTCCCGCACCCCACATCATGGCTCTCTCTCCCCTATCCGCCCTGTCGCCGCTCGATGGCCGCTACGCCTCCAAGACCGATGCCTTGCGCCCGCTGCTGTCCGAAGCCGGCTTCATGCACCACCGCGTCAAGGTCGAGATCGCGTGGCTGATCGCTTTGGCCGAAGCGGGATTCCCGGAGCTGCAGCCCTTCTCCCCAGAGGCGACGGCTCTGCTGCAGCGGCTGGCGAGTGATTTCGGTGAGGAAGATGCCGCTCGCATCAAGGCCATCGAATCGGTAACCAATCACGACGTCAAGGCGGTCGAGTACTGGCTCAAGGAGAAGGTACAGCACCTGCCTGAACTGGTCGCGGCCTCCGAATTCATTCATTTCGCCTGCACGTCAGAGGACATTAACAATACTTCGCACGGCATGATGCTCAAGGCCGCCCGGGATACCGTACTGCTGCCGTCGCTCTCACGCGTGATTGCAAAGCTCACGGATATCGCCCATGAGAATGCCGATGTGCCCATGATGTCGCGTACCCATGGCCAGCCGGCGAGCCCCACGACGCTCGGTAAGGAGATAGCCAATGTGGTCGCCCGGCTACAGCGCGCACATCAGCGAATCGCCGAGGTGCAGATACTCGGAAAAATGAATGGCGCCGTGGGCAATTACAACGCTCACCTGTCGGCCTACCCTGACTTCGACTGGCCGGAGTTTTCGCGCAGGGTAGTCGAGGAGCGTCTCGGCCTGACATTCAACCCGTACACGATCCAGATCGAGCCGCACGACTATATTGCCGATCTGTTCGACGCTATCGCACGAGCCAATACCATCCTGCTGGACCTGAACCGCGACATCTGGGGCTATATCTCGCTAGGCTTTTTCAAGCAGAAGACCAAGGCCGGCGAAATTGGGTCGTCAACCATGCCACACAAGGTCAATCCGATCGATTTCGAGAATTCCGAAGGCAACCTCGGCATGGCCAATGCCGTGCTCAAGCACATGGCCGAAAAGCTGCCACTGTCTCGCTGGCAGCGCGACCTGACCGACTCGACGGTGCTGCGCAATATCGGCGTCGGCTTCGGCTATGCGCTGCTGGCCCATGACAGCTGCTTGCGCGGCCTGAACAAGCTGGAGGTCAACCCGACGCGCATGGCCGACGACCTGGATAACAACTGGGAAGTCCTGGCCGAGCCGGTGCAGACGGTGATGCGCCGCTACGGCATCGAGAATCCGTATGAGCAACTGAAGGAACTCACGCGCGGCAAGGGCATATCGAAGGATGCACTGCGAGAATTCATCAATGGTCTCGCGATCCCGCAAGACGCAAAAGACCGTCTGCTGGCAATGACGCCCGCGTCCTACGTGGGCCTTGCCGCAAAACTGGCTGCCGACATCTGAAACTGGCTACAGCATTCAGGAAAGCCGGGCTCGTGCCGGCTTTCCTGTTTCTGGTACTCGACAATGGAAAAGAAGCGACGCCTCACCTTTTATCAATGCGTGCCGATACCAAAAACTTGTTCGAGCGAACCCGCTGCAAGTACTGCATCGGTCCAGACATCCAGTTCTGCTTCGCTCCCTGATCTGATCCGTTCGCCAACCCACGACGGCAGGTCGCCAAAGCGTCCGATGAGCAGGCGCGTCAGGACCCGTGCCTGACCCTGCTGCATTCCCTGCTGCATTCCCTGCTGCACCCCTTGCTGAAATCCCTCCTCGATGGCGAGACGTTCGACGGAACTTACATATGGCATCTTGACCTCCTCTTCCAATGCGGCGAGATTCTGTCGGAAGTGCACTGCCATCTCCGGCGGCAGTCGCATCATCCAGTCGACAATTTTGAATAAATCAATCACCTTCTGCCGATCCCAGTCTCGCCGATACAAGCTTCGCACCAAGCTCCATTTTTCTGCAAAGCGCACTGAAGGATTATTGCGGGTGGCCCGAGTAGACAAATGAGCCCGGGTTACAACGGCAAACGGATTGGGACTGTCGTCCAGGCGCGCTTCGCTTCCCGCCCAATCCAACAGCTTGGCAACTGGAAAGCAGAGATGGAGTCGGCAATCGCACATCTCGTACCCGAAATGATCTGGTCGCCAAGCAGCCAAGTCGTCAGCAAGTAATGCGAGGCTGACAATCGGCTGGCGGTAACGGTCATACAGTCGGTAGTGATAGACGAAGATACGCTCAGAGAATGCTTTCTGGGCCTCGCCCTGAACCTCCAAATGAAGATACAACCAACCGCGACAACCGTCCTTGCGCCGGATGCGAACCAGTTTGTCGACGAAGCGATTGCCCAGTTCGGCATCCTGAACTACGGCACGCAGCTCCTGATCGAGAAACTCAGGGGCGTCGCCCCAATCGATCTGCGCATGTACCCGAGGAAAGTAAAATTGAAGGAAATCAGCAAAGTAGTGCTCGATTGCCTCTTTCCACGGACTGTCGTACTCGTCTGCCACATCGCCCTCCGGATTTGGCGATCCGGATGCACATACATCCGCCCCGGGTCTGCCGATCTGCGCAGGGTGCAGCAATTGCCGCCGTCAGTGCTCGAGGATGGACGGCTTCAAGACAAATTCATGAGTCATTGGGAGTGCGGCACGCACGCGTGTTGCACCGAATCCTCATCAGGTTGATGGTCCGGCAGGGACGGGAGCAGTGGGTCCGCCACAAAAAAAGAAAGCCGGCATCTGCCGGCTTGTTCCGACGGAAAAGCGCAAATCAGACGACCGCACCATCCGTTTCGTCTTTCGGCTTGACCGGCTTGAGCAAGTCCTCGCGCTTGACGCCCAGCCACATCGCTACGGCAGCGGCAACGAATACCGACGAATAGATGCCGAACAGGATGCCGATAGTCAGCGCCAGTGCGAAATAATGCAGCGTCGGACCGCCAAAGATCAGCATCGATAGCACCATCAACTGGGTCGAGCCGTGGGTAATTACGGTGCGCGAAATAGTGCGGGTGATCGCATGGTTCATCACCTCGGCCGGCGTCAGCTTGCCAAAACGGCGATCCCGGAAGGTTTCGCGAACGCGGTCAAATACGACTACCGATTCGTTCACCGAATAGCCGAGCACGGCGAGCACGGCAGCCAGCACGGTCAGCGAAAACTCCCACTGGAAAAACGCAAAAAACCCAAGAATGATGACGACATCATGCAGGTTCGCGAGGATGGCCGCGACGGCAAACTTCCACTCGAAGCGGAAGGCGAGGTAAATCATGATG
>CAZESK010000050.1:6098-12226 GCA_964515155.1 uncultured Bifidobacterium sp. | reverse complement strand
GATGGCCGCGACGGCAAACTTCCACTCGAAGCGGAAGGCGAGGTAAATCATGATGCCGATAATCACGAAAGCCAGAGCGGTCAGGCCGTCTTGCGCGAGCTCCTTCCCCACCTGCGGGCCGACAAATTCCACCCGCCGGAGGTTGACGGACGCATCATCGGCCTTCAAGGCCTCCATGACCCGGCTGCTCACCTGCGCCGTATTGGCGCCGGACTGCACTGGCAGGCGGATCAGCACGTCCTGCGCAGTGCCGAAGCTTTGCACCTGACTGTCGGCAAATCCGAGCTTACCAATCGTTCCGCGAATACGCTCGAGATCGGCAGGCTGAGAATACGCGACCTCCATGACCGTGCCGCCGGTGAACTCGATCGACAAGTGCAGACCCTTGGCAAACAGGAAAAAGACAGCGGCAACGAAGGTCAGCGCAGAAATCACGTTGAACACCTTCGCATGCCGCATGAACGGGATGTCTTTCTTGATCCGGAAAAATTCCATGATGTTCTCCTTGTTGGCCGACGCTTACGAGGTCGGCTTCCAGACCTGTCCGATGGACACGCTGGCCAGTTTCTTGCGGCGGCCGTACCAGAGGTTAGCCAGTGCGCGTGCGACGAGTACCGCCGAGAACATCGATGTCAGGATACCGAGGCAGTGGACGACCGCGAAGCCGCGAATCGGCCCCGAACCGAAAACCAGCAGGGCAACGCCGGCAATCAGCGTCGTGACGTTCGAGTCCAGGATGGTTGCCCATGCGCGCTCGAAGCCGGTTGCGATCGAGACCTGGGGCGAGTTACCGTTCCGGAGCTCCTCGCGGATGCGTTCATTGATCAGAACGTTGGCATCGATTGCCATGCCAAGCGTCAGCGCAATGGCCGCGATGCCGGGCAGGGTTAGCGTCGCCTGCAGTACCGACAACAAAGCAATCAGCAGCATCACGTTGACGGCGAGGGCAAAGACGCTGAAAGCACCGAAAACCAGGTAATAGATGATCATGAAGATCGTGATCGCCGCAAAGCCGTAGAGTGTGGAGTTGAAACCCTTGGCGATGTTCTCGGCGCCGAGCTGCGGGCCGATGGTGCGCTCCTCGATGATCTCCATCGGTGCCGCCAGCGAGCCGGCACGCAGCAGCAGTGCAAGGTCAGAAGCTGCAGCCGGCGACTCCATGCCGGTAATCTGGAAGCGTGCGCCCAGTTCGTCGCGGATGCTGGCCACCGTCAGCACCTCGCCTTTGCCCTTTTCAAACAATACGATCGCCATCAGCTTGCCGATCTTGTTACGGGTGGCCTCGCGCATTTTTCGGCCACCGTCGCCGTTCAGATCGATGCTGACGGAGGGTTGCTGGTTCTGATCAAACGCAGCACCGGCATTGGAGATGTAATCGCCGGTGATCACCGGGTCCTTATAGAGCACGACCGGGGCTCCCTTGCCCACCTTGAACAGCTCCGAGCCCGGGGGAACAGAGGCGCTGTCCTCGGTACCGCGACGGATGGATTCATCGACCATCCGAACCTCCAGGGTGGCCGTGCGGCCGATGATATCTTTCGCACGCGAGACATCCTGCACGCCGGGCAGCTGCACGACGATGCGATCGGCGCCCTGGCGCTGGATGATCGGCTCGGCCACGCCGAGTTCATTGACGCGCTTCGACAGTGTTGAAATGTTCTGTTGCACGGCCTCTTCAAGCGTCTGCTTGACAGCCTGCGGATTGAGCACGCCGCGCAGCTTGAGGCCTTCGGCATCCGTGGATTCGGTCAGGACCAGCTCCGGCATCTGGTTGCCGAGCACGCCGCGCGCAGCCTCGAGCGTCTCTCGGTCACGAAAGCGGATATCGATGCCTTCTCCGTCGCGCGACAGACCGGCAAAACGGATCTTCTTCTCGACCAGCAGCAAGCGGGCACCGGTCTGGACCGACTGCATGCGCTTGGTCATCACCGCCCGGGTATCAACCTGCATCAGGAAGTGGACGCCGCCGCGCAAGTCGAGCCCGAGATACATCGGCAGGGCATGCAGCGATTGCAGCCACGACGGTGTATTGGGCAGCAGGTTGAAGGCCACCAGATAGCTCGGGTCTGTCGGGTCCTTGTTGAGCGCCTGCTCGATCACGGTCTTGGCCTTGAACTGCAGATCCGTGCTGGCGAAGCGCACGCGTACCGTGCCGTTATTTCCGAGGTCTTCGAAATAGGCGTTCTCAGCGGGAATGCCTGCTGCCTTCAGGGCCTGCTGCACCTGATCCGTTGCCGCAGGGGTCAGTTTCAGTGTGGCCTTCGCGCTGCTGACCTGGACGGCCGGCGACTCGCCGAAGAAATTGGGTACCGTGTAGAGCACGCCGGAGGCCAGCACCAGGGCGATCATCACGTACTTCCAGAGGGGGTAACGGTTCATGGCAGCTCGCCTTGAATGAAAAAAGTCCGGCAGCACATGCCGGACCGGGACCGAAGCGGGTGAATCAGAGCGACTTGACCGTACCCTTGGGCAGCAGCATCGTCACCGACGCTTTTTGCACCACGATCTCAGTGCCCTCGGAAACTTCCAGCGTGACGTAGCCATCGCCGACCTTGGTGATCCTGCCGACCAGGCCGCCGGCGGTGACCACCTCATCACCCTTGCCAAGTGCATCGATCATGGCCTTCTGCTCTTTCTGGCGCTTCATCTGCGGGCGAATCATCAGGAAGTACAGCACGACGAACATCAGGATGATCGGCAGGAAGCTCATCAGGCCGCCGCCGGCGCCTGCCGGTGCGGCTGCCTGAGCGTAGGCATTCGAGATAAACATGAACAGCTCCGGGTTGGTTTTTTCCAGTCCGTCATTCTAGCATTGGGGCGACTGCGCGGTGGCCGGCTGGGGACAGCCGAGTTGGCCATGCCGAACCAACCAGCCCGTCACCTCCGGTCCACCCATGGCAGCGTAATCGGCCACCGTCCGCAAATCGGTGGCTACCTCGTCGGCACGGGCACCATGTGAAACCAGCCACCGTACCAAGGGCAGATTGCCCTGCGCACAGGCCAGCATCAGGGGCGTTTCTCCCAGCATATCCTTCGCATTCACATCCGCACCCCGCCGGCGGAACTGCTCGGCGAGCCAGACGGGAAGGCGGGGATTATGTAGCACCGACATCCCAAATGCGCCCCGACGACGGACATCGGCATTCAGCTCGAGCAAGACCGATGCAGCACCCCAATTCGCACAGCCGCATCCCGAAATCAGGGGCGTGGACTCGAAGGCACCGCCACCGTCCACATTGACGCCGGCGCGCAGTAACTTGCGGATCACTGTCACCGGAAGATCCTTCCGATACAGCAGCTCTGCCCCCCTGTACGGAAGCGAGGCGAGCGTCACGCCAGCCGACAGCAGTGCGTCGATGATCTGACCGGTACCCGGGAAGATGCGCAAAGCATGTGTGCATCCGATCACCGACTGGCCCTGGTGGTCGGGAAGGTTCAAATGTGCGGCTGCCCCATGGCACAGCAGCCAGCCCACCAGATCAGGGGACGCGAGAATGCAGGCCCAGTGCAGGACGCTACGACCGTAGCGTGCATCAATCGCCGTGACCTCCATGCCCCGGGCAATCTTTTCGGCTGCGCGCGTGAGCATGACGTCGACAGGCAGGTTGGCGAGTGTCATGTCATACAGTTCGCGTGCCAGCGGCGGCAGGCAGGGAAGCCAGGCAGCCGGTCGCTCGGGACGATCGCTGCTGTGCACATCGAACAGGCTGACGAAATCCGTATGCAGATAGTCTTCGCTGTCGTCGTGCGCCTCCAGCTCGTCATCGTCCGAGCTGAAAAGCGCCTCCCGCAGCAAGTCGAGGTGCTGCTGTCGGGGCGGCAGGTTCATCATGACCGGCGGCGAGCGGTGCAGTCCCTCGCCGCTGTGGTGAGCGGTACCGCTGTCAAGCTCCGGCTGGACGCGTACCGAAGTACTCCGGGTGGGACTCGCCATCCTGACCTCTCATGTCGACACTGGGGGTGGGATGGCCGTGTAGGCAGATGCACGGCCACCTAAACTCCACTTGCCGCGAACCATCCGCAGGCCGGCGCAGTTTCAGCAGTGAGGAAAAGAATGGGAAAGGCAGTTCCTGTGCGCGCCGATTTTCAGACTATTCCGGACCACGCCCGACATGCCAAGGCTCAGACGGCAATGGATCAGACACCGCGCGCACGATCGGCAGTGAAGCGCGCCCGAAACAGGTCGAAGCTGCCTGCATCGATGGCAGTCCGCATCTCGCGCATCAGCTGCAGATAGTAATGCAGGTTATGAATGGTGTTCAGGCGCGCGCCGAGGATCTCGCCGGCGCGATGAAGATGATGCAGGTAGGCGCGCGAGAAGTTACGGCAGGCATGACAATCGCAACTCTCGTCAAGCGGCTGATCTTCATCCTTGTGGCGTGCGTTGCGGATTTTGAGATCGCCAAAGCGCGTAAACAACCAGCCGTTACGCGCATTCCGGGTAGGCATCACGCAATCGAACATGTCGATACCGTTGGCCACACCGTCGACCAAGTCCTCCGGCGTGCCAACACCCATTAAGTAATGCGGCTTGTCGGCCGGCAGCCGGGGGCCGACGTGCGCCAGAATACGCTGCATGTCCTCCTTGGGCTCACCGACCGACAAGCCGCCAATGGCAAGCCCATCGAAATCGAGCTCGGACAGACCTGCCAGCGACTCGTCGCGCAGATCCTCGTACATGCCGCCCTGAACAATGCCGAACAAGGCATTCGGGTTGTGCTCGCGGTGGAACTCATCGAGCGACCGCCTTGCCCATCGCAACGACATCCGCATTGACGTGCCCGCTTCATCGCGCGTCGCCGGACGGCCATCGATCTCATACGGCGTGCACTCATCGAACTGCATCACGATATCGGAATTGAGCACACGCTGGATCTGCATCGAGATTTCCGGCGACAGGAACAGTCTGTCACCATTGACTGGCGAAGAAAACTTCACGCCCTCTTCGGTGATCTTGCGCATCGCGCCCAGTGAGAACACCTGAAAGCCTCCGGAGTCTGTCAGGATCGGACGATCCCATCCGATGAAGCGGTGCAGGCCACCAAATTTTCTGATGATCTCCAACCCAGGGCGTAGCCACAGGTGGAAGGTGTTTCCAAGGATGATGTGCGCATCGATCTCGCGCAACTCGTCGGGCGACATCGCCTTGACCGAGCCGTACGTCCCGACCGGCATGAAGATCGGCGTCTCTATCGTGCCATGGGCTACTTCAAGGCGGCCACGGCGCGCCCTACCGTCGGTCTTGAGTAGCGTGAATTTCACGCGCGATCCTCGCGATCCAGCAGCATGGCATCGCCATAGCTGAAGAAGCGGTACCGCTGGGCGATCGCATGCGAATACGCGCTGCGGATACGATCGTAACCGGCAAATGCGGAAACCAGCATCATCAGCGTGGATTTCGGCAGGTGGAAATTGGTGACCAGGCGGGTCACGGTCTGGAAACGATAACCGGGCGTGATGAAGATCTGCGTGTCCTCGCTGCCAGCACGCAGCCGGCCCGATTGCGAGGCCGATTCCAGCGCCCGCAGGCTGGTGGTGCCCACAGCGATCACGTCGCGGCCGGCACGCTGCGCGGCCTCGATGATCTCGACCGTCTCTGGCGATATGCTGTACCACTCACTATGCATCTGGTGCTCGGTGATGTTCTCGCTGCGTACCGGCTGAAAGGTGCCGGCGCCGACGTGCAGCGTCAGCCAGGCCAGTTGCACACCCTGCGCCTTGAGCCGTTCCAGCAAGGGCTCGTCGAAATGCAGCCCGGCAGTCGGCGCGGCGACGGCGCCGGGGTTCTTCGCATAGACGGTTTGGTAGCGCTGCTCGTCGACCTCATCAGCTGCGTGGTCAATGTAGGGCGGCAGCGGCAAGTGACCGTACTGATCAATCAGCGGGATGGCGTCGGACGGAAAAGACAGCGTGAAGAACTCACCGGCGCGCTCACCAACAGTCACGTCAAAGGCGTCGGCCAGTCGCAGTGTCATGCCGGCAAGCGGTGACTTCGACGCCCTTACTTGCGCCAGCACCGTCGTCGCATCGATGACGCGCTCGACCAGAACCTCGACCTTGCCGCCGGTTTCTTTCACGCCGTGAAAGCGTGCATTCAGGACGCGGGTGTCGTTGAACACGAGAACATC
>CAZESK010000050.1:0-5998 GCA_964515155.1 uncultured Bifidobacterium sp. | reverse complement strand
CAGTACCGACCGCGCCGCCAGCTGGTCGTGAAAATCACCGACGACAGCGGGCTCCTGACGCTGCGTTTTTTGAATTTCTATGGCAGCCAGGCGTCGCAGATGGCCGTCGGCAAGCGGCTGCGCGTACGCGGCGAGATGCGTCATGGCTTCTTCGGCGATGAGATGGTGCATCCGAGCGTCAAGGCCATCGAGGAAGGCGCGCCGCTACCGGAGGCGCTGACCCCGGTCTACCCGGCCGGGGAGGGCCTGTCACAGACGCTATTGCGCAAAGCAATCGTCAATGCCATGACACGCATCGACTGGGCCGACAGCCTGCCCGGACCCTTGCGCGAACGGCTCGGGCTGATGCCGTTCGAGCCGGCCGTACGGCTGCTGCATAACCCTCCGCCTGACGCCGATGAGACCGCGCTGCGCGAGCGCACGCATCCGGCGTGGATACGAATGAAGTTTGACGAGTTACTGGCACAGCAGCTATCGATGAAGCGGGCGCAGGCTGCGCGCCGGCTTCAGGGGGCGCCCGTGCTGGCCAATGCCGGCGAGCTGACGCAGGCCTTCCTCGCAGCCTTGCCGTTTGCACTCACCGGCGCGCAGCAGCGCGTACTCAGCGATATTCGCGCTGATCTGCAAGCGCCCTATCCGATGCAGCGCCTGCTGCAGGGTGACGTGGGCAGCGGCAAGACCGTGGTGGCGGCGCTCGCAGCGACGCAGGCGATCGACAGCGGCTACCAGGCGGCACTCATGGCGCCCACAGAAATCCTCGCCGAGCAGCACTTCCGAAAGATCGCCAGCTGGCTCGCTCCACTCGGCGTGGATGTTGCCTGGCTGACCGGTAGCCTGAAAAAGCGCGAGAAGGAAGAGGCCCGGGCACGTATCGAATCCGGCCGGGCCCGGCTTGTGGTCGGCACGCATGCGCTGATCCAGCATGATGTGGAATTCGAACGGCTCGGCCTGGTGATCGTCGACGAACAGCATCGTTTCGGCGTCGCACAGCGACTTACGCTGCGCAACAAGGGCGTGGGTAGCGTACCGCACCAGCTGATGATGTCGGCTACGCCCATACCGCGCACACTGGCCATGACCTACTATGCCGACCTCGAAGTCTCGGTCATTGACGAACTCCCACCGGGCCGCACACCCGTGATGACGCGGCTGGTGGCGCAGGAGCGGCGCGAAGAGGTCATTGCGCGCGTGCACGCCGCCGCCCTCGAAGGCCGGCAGGCTTACTGGGTCTGCCCACTGATCGAAGAATCCGAAGCGCTGCAGCTGCAGACTGCCACCGAGACGCATGCGCTGTTGACGGCTGCGCTGCCCGATCTGCGCGTCGGCCTCGTGCACGGGCGGCTGAAACCGGCGGAGAAACAGGCCGTGATGGATGCCTTCGTGCGGGGCGAGCTGGAGTTGCTGGTCGCGACCACGGTCATCGAGGTCGGCGTCGATGTACCGAATGCCTCGCTGATGGTGATCGAGCATGCCGAGCGCTTCGGGCTGTCACAGCTCCACCAGCTACGCGGCCGCGTCGGTCGCGGCGCGGCCGCCAGTGTGTGCCTGCTGCTGTTCCAGGGGCCACTCGGAGCGGTGGCGAAGGAGCGGCTGGCCATCATGCGCGAAACGACCGACGGCTTCGAGATCGCGCGCCGGGATCTTGAGATCCGCGGCCCGGGTGAGTTTCTCGGCGCGCGCCAGTCAGGACAGGCGATGCTACGATTTGCCGATCTGGAAACGGACCAGTGGCTGGTCGAGCGGGCGCGCGACGTAGCGCAAGCGCTGCTGACGAGCCAAGCCGATGTCGCCGACGCCCACCTCGCCCGCTGGCTCGGCGCAAAAGAAGACTACCTGCGGGTCTGATCCATGCTGCACCGATCTGTGCGACACTCAAAGCCATGACACTGACAGAACTAAAATACATCGTTGCCGTCGCGCGCGAGAAGCATTTCGGTCGTGCGGCAGAGGCCTGCTTCGTTGCACAACCCACGCTGTCGGTCGCCATCAAGAAGCTGGAAGATGAGCTTGGCGTGGCCATCTTCGAGCGCGGCGGCTCCGAGGTTTCTGTCACGCCCATCGGTACCCAGATCATCGCGCAGGCCGAGCATGTGCTTGAACAGACGGCCAACATCAAGAATATCGCCAAGCAAAACAAGGATCCGCTGGTCGGTCCCCTGCGCGTAGGAATCATCTACACCATCGCGCCCTACCTGTTGCCGCAGCTGGTGCCTTCGCTCATTGAAAACGTGCCGCAGATGCCACTGGTGCTGCAGGAGAATTTCACGATCAAACTCATTGAGCTGCTGCGCGCCGGCGAGCTTGACGCGGCTATCATGGCGCTGCCCTTCAACGACCAGGGATTGATGGTTCGCCCCCTGTACGACGAGCCGTTCATGATCGCCCTGCCGCGTCATCACCAGTGGGCCGAACGCCAGGCCGTCAGCAGCGAGGAACTGAAATCCGAGACCATGCTGCTGCTGGGTGCCGGCCACTGCTTCCGGGATCAGGTGCTCGAGGTCTGTCCGGAGATGTCCCGCTTCTCAAACGCCAGCGGCGGCATCGCGCGCACGTTCGAGGGCTCGTCACTAGAGACTATCCGCCATATGGTGGCCTCCGGCATTGGCATCACGGTGCTGCCGCGGGCCTCCGTACCCGAGACGCCGGACAAGGACCACATGCTGCGCTACATTCCGTTCGAGCCGCCAGCGCCGTCGCGCCGTGTGGTGATCGCCTGGCGCAAGAGTTTTACCCGGCAGGGAGCGATCGAGGCAGTGAGGCAGGCAGTGCTGACCTGCAAGCTGCACGGCGTGCAGATGCTGCCCGACGCCGAATCTGAGGAAAACTGAGGCAGCGCGCTACACTAGCGCTCCATGAACCTCGCCGCCCTTCGCCACCGCCTCGCGCTGTACGCGCGTCTTGTCCGCCTCGACAAGCCGATCGGCAGCCTGCTGTTACTGTGGCCTACGCTTTCCGCATTGTGGCTGGCCTCCGGCGGGCAGCCGGACTGGACGCTGGTGGCTATCTTCACGACAGGTACCGTGCTGATGCGCTCGGCCGGCTGCGCGATCAACGATTTCGCTGACCGCGAGTTTGATCGGCATGTGAAACGCACCGCCGAACGCCCGCTGACCTCCGGTCAGATCGCCTCTTGGGAAGCGGTTGTGGTGGCCGCACTGCTAGCGCTGCTGGCCTTCCTGCTCATCCTGCCGCTGAACACGCTGACCCACCAGCTCTCGGTAGGTGCCGTGATGGTGGCCGGCACCTACCCCTACTTCAAGCGCTTTTTCGCACTTCCGCAAGCCTATCTGGGCATTGCCTTCGGCTTCGGCATACCGATGGCGTATGCGGCGGTACTTGACACGGTGCCGGTCGAGGCCTGGGTCCTACTGGCAGCGAACGTGTTCTGGGCACTCGCCTACGACACCGAATATGCCATGGTCGATCGCGATGATGATCTGCGGATCGGCATCCGTACCTCTGCAATCACTTTCGGTCGCTTCGATGTCCTGGCCATCATGGTCTGCTATGGATTGCACCTGCTGCTGGTTGCGCTGGTCGGTGCCGCCTCCGGCCTCGGTGCAGGTTTCTTCACCGGCTTGCTCGTGGCGGCCGGGATTGCGGCCTTCCACTTCACGCTGATCCGTGAGCGCGACCGCATGCGCTGCTTTGCTGCCTTCCGCCATAACAACTGGCTGGGCGCGGCCGTATTCGCCGGCATTGCCTTGGGTTGACCGACCCGGGCGCCGATTCCGGCGCATCGCTGCAACAACCGCTGAATTGGTCCGCTGTTTCTCTTGAGTGTGCAAAAGTCGGGGCCGGATAATCGCGCGGCATGGCTGCCCGTCCGGGCCAGCCCGACTCTCGAGAGCGCGAAACCCGATGGACATTTCCGAACTGCTGGCCTTCGCGGTCAGGAACCACGCTTCTGACCTGCATTTGTCGGCCGGCCTGCCACCGATGATCCGTGTACATGGCGATGTGCGTCGCATCAACCTGCCCCCGATGTCGCACAAGGAAGTGCACGCGATGATTTACGAGGTCATGAGCGATGGGCTGCGCAAGCGCTACGAAGAGTATCTCGAGGTCGATTTCTCGTTCGAGCTACCGGGTGTTGCCCGTTTCCGGGTGAATGCCTTCAACCAGGACCGCGGTGCAGCAGCGGTGATGCGCACCATCCCGTCAAAGATACTCACGCTGGAACAACTGAACGCACCGAAAATTTTTGCAGATCTCGCGCTCAGGCCGCGCGGGCTGGTGCTGGTGACCGGGCCTACTGGCTCCGGCAAGTCAACCACACTGGCCGCGATGGTCGATCACGTCAATGACAATGAATACGCGCATATCCTCACCATCGAGGATCCGATCGAATTCGTGCATGTTTCGAAAAAAGGATTGATCAACCAGCGCGAGATCGGCCCACATACCCGGTCCTTTGCCGCAGCGCTGCGCTCAGCGCTGCGCGAAGATCCCGATGTCGTGCTGGTCGGCGAACTACGAGATCTGGAAACGATCCGACTCGCGCTCACCGCCGCCGAAACCGGCCATCTGGTCTTCGGTACGCTGCACACGGTCTCGGCGGCCAAGACCGTGGACCGCATCATCGATGTCTTCCCCGGCGATGAGAAAGAGATGGTGCGCGCCATGCTATCGGAGTCATTACAGGCCGTAATCTCGCAGACGCTGATCAAGACACGCGACGGTGAGGGGCGTATCGCAGCCCACGAGATCATGCTCGGCACACCGGCGATCCGCAACCTCATTCGTGAGGCGAAGGTAGCGCAAATGTACTCGGCAATCCAGACCGGCAGCAGTGTGGGAATGCAGACTCTCGATGCCAGTCTGATGGATCTGGTCAAGCGTAACCGCATCACGATGGCAACTGCGCGCGCTGCCGCGAAGATGCCAGACAACTTTACGGGCTGATCATGGAGGCAACCCAGGCACTGGCGAATGTGCATCAGCTACTGACACTGATGAAGACCAAAGGCGGATCCGACCTGTTCATCACCGCAGGCTTTGCGCCGGCGATCAAGCTCGATGGCCGGATGACGCCGGTAACGCCACAAGCGCTGACAGCCAACGAGAGCCGCGCGCTTGTGCAATCCGCAATGAACGAGCACCAGCGCGCCGAATTCGAGACCACGCAAGAGTGCAATTATGCGATCAGCGTTGAAGGTATCGGCCGCTTCCGCGTATCGGCCTTCGTCCAGCAGGGGCACGCCGGCATGGTCGTACGTACGATCACGACCGAGATTCCAGATATCGATGCGCTCGGCGTACCGCCCCAGCTGCGCGATATCGTGATGAACAAGCGCGGACTGGTAATGATGGTCGGCGCCACGGGTTCCGGTAAATCCACCACGCTGGCCGCGATGATAGGGCACCGGAACGCGCACAGCCACGGGCACATCATCACGATCGAGGATCCGGTTGAATTCGTCCACCCGCATCGCAACTGCATCGTCACCCAGCGCGAGGTCGGCACGGATACCGCTGACTGGCAGTCTGCGCTAAAGAATACGCTTCGGCAGGCACCGGACGTCATCCTGATCGGCGAGATTCGCGACCGCGAGACAATGGATCATGCGATCGCCTTTGCTGAAACCGGACACCTGTGTCTGGCGACGCTCCATGCCAATAACAGTAACCAGGCACTCGACCGCATCGTGAACTTCTTTCCCGAGGAGCGCCGGCAACAGCTACTGATGGATCTATCGCTGAATCTGAAGGCTATGATCTCGCAGCGGCTGGTTCCCAAGAAGGCCGGTCGCGGGCGCTGTGCTGTAGTCGAGATCATGCTGAACTCGCCGCTCATATCCGACCTGATCTTTAAAGGTCAGGTGCACGAGATCAGGGAAGTGATGAAGAAATCACGCGAACTGGGCATGCAGACCTTCGACCAGGCACTGTTCGAGTTGATCGAAGCCGACCAGATCAGTGTGGAGGATGCACTGCGCCACGCGGATTCGGTCAATGACCTGCGGATCGCCATCCGGCTCCATGGGAAGGAGGGCAA
>CAZESK010000049.1:7037-19378 GCA_964515155.1 uncultured Bifidobacterium sp. | reverse complement strand
GTGCGCAGCGAGCAGTTGCTGGAAATCCGGCGCTCGGTCGACAAGCTGGTACCGATCTCGGTGCGACCGCAGACGCCGAAACGCAGCAAGCCAAGGCGCTCACCCCGCCCACAATCCGGTCAGAAACAGTTCGTATTCGGCCGGGAAAACTGAGCATCCTGCACCGGCCGCAGTCGTCACCTCGGGTCCACCCCGACAAATAACCCTCCGGGCGCCAAGGTATCGAGACCATGCGCCGCGGCATGCGGGGTACGCCACCGGCCCCGGATATCCCGACATCGCCCCAACCTTCCTTCCCGGCTGCCGGTCATGCGCCGGCAGGGGTGCAGGATTTGCCAAGCCAAATCGTTGCATGCGGACACTGGCTTCTGGCAATATTTGCCGGTTGTCAAGTTATCCCGCCCACCCCGACCCTCGCATGCCATGGAAAATGCAGCAGCACCCGATACCCTCGTCGTCGCTGGCGACAAGCTGAAGCAGGCCCGCGAAGCCCGGGGGATGTCGGTCCAGCAGATGGCCGGGGAAGTCACCTTGTCACGCGAGCAGGTCAGGGCGCTGGAGGATGGCGGGAACCTGCCTTTTTACACCGCTGCGCACAAGCGGCTCGCATTGAAGAAATATGCGGCCGCCCTGAACATTCCCTTGCCGGATCTGCTGGTTGATGACACCGGAGCAACGGATACGAGCGCCGAGACGGCCGCCACCAGTGCGATTGGCATTGCTGCCGACCCCGAAACGCCGGCCGAGATCAGGCTGGCAGCGGCTGAGCGCAACGCACGAGCGCGGCGCAACCTGCTGATGGCCGCCGTCGCAGTCGCGATCCTGCTGGCGCTCTACGCCAAGCAGCGCGGCACTGCCGAGACCAAATTACCGCCCATCCCCATCGAGGCGAGTGCCGAGCCCGAGCCGTCAGTCGTCGAGTCATCTGCGGTGAGCGACATGCTCGTGACTGAGCCGGATCCCGAGCCGCCGGCCATTACGCCTCCTGCTGCGACGTCTGCTGTGACGCCTGCTGTGACGCCTGCTGCGACGCCTGCTGCGACGCCGGCTGCAACCCCAGCGGTTACACTCGCGGCCACAACCAAGCCCCCCGAGTCCGCAGCCTGCACACTACCTGCCGCGACCGAGGTGCCCGCATGGTCGCCGCCATATCAGCGCAAGCCGGATATGCGCATCTTTTTCGTCAGCAGCAAGGCTATCGAGGTCTGCGTCGCCGATGCCTCCGGTAAAGCGTCACTGGTTACCCTCAAACCGAACGTCGGCAAAGCCTTCGCTGGCCGGCCGCCCTATGTCGTGCAGGCGGACGGGCTCGCTTCGCTCGAGATCTACCTGCAGGGCATGCGCGCTCGCGTACCCGCCGATGCGCAATCGCTGCGCCTGGTGCCGACTTCGGTCGCGCCACCGACCGACGCCACCAATACTCAGCTCACCGAGGAATGACACCCGGCTCCCGGGTTGCGCGCTGCGACGCAACATCCGCAATACCCCGCCCAGCCGCGCGCACGCCGCGTTTGACGTAAGCTTTGGGAACGACAAATAGCGCAGCATGAGTTGTCGATACAAAATGCCATGCGCGTCCGTCGCACCAGCCGCGCTGCTGCTTCACACCAAAAAAACATATCAGCCCTTCCGGAGGAGACGATGAAGCACATCCCTACCCTGTCGTCAGCGCACGCGGCGCTGCGTTCTCTCGCTGCTGCTACGGCCGCTGCGCTCACGCTCGGCCTCGGCGGCCCGGCGGCTGCGCAAGAAATCAAGATTGGCATTGTCAGTTTCCTGTCCGGTCAGGCCGCTGACAGCTTCGGCGTGCCAGCGGTCAATGGCGCGAAGGTCCTGATCGAGGCATTCAATAACGGCAGCGCGCCGGCGCCCTACGACAAGGCCGGCATGGGTGGCCTGAAGATCGTGCCGGTCTATCTCGACGAAAACGGCGGCGCCACCAAGCAGGTGCAGGAGCTGCGAAATCTCTACGATCGCGAAAAAGTCGACCTCGTGATCGGCTATGTCAGCTCGGGCGACTGCCTTGCCGTCTCGCCGGTGGCCGAGGAAATGAAGAAGCTGCTCGTGCTTTACGACTGCGGCACGCCGCGTATCTTCGAGGAAGCGAAGTACCGCTATGTGTTCCGTACTGCCGCGCATGCGGCGATGGACAACATCGCGGTGGCGCGCTACCTGAAGGCGCGCAACGTCAAGGTTTCCAAGATCAACCTGATCAATCAGGATTACTCCTGGGGTCACGACTCGTTAAAGGATTTCACACTGTCGATGGCGGTGCTCTATCCCGATGCGCAAGTGCAGTCAGACCAGCGACCGAAATTTGGCGCCGGTCAGTACGGCACTGAGATCTCGCAACTGATGTCACGCCCGGCCGACATCACGCATTCCAGCCTGTGGGGCGGCGACCTGCAGGCCATGGTGCTGCAAGCGGCCCCGCGCGGCCTGTTCAAGCGCTCGCAGGTCGTGCTGACGGCAGCTGATCACGTGCTGGTACCGCTCGGCGACAAAATGCCCGAAGGCGTGATCCTCGGCGCACGCGGCGCCTATGGCATGCTCGCTGCAAAGTCCGACCTCAACGACTGGTGGTGGAAGCTCTATCAGGACAAGACCGGGGTCTACCCGGTACAGGCACCGTACCGCATGGCGCAGGCGCTGATGGGCGTCAAGCTCGCGGTCGAGAAGGCGATGGCGGCCAACGGCGGCAAGAAACCTTCGACGGAGCAGATCGCTGCCGCCCTGCGTGGCTCCGAATGGAATTCGCCCGGCGGCCGTATCCAGATGGCGCTCGGCGATGGCCAGCAGGCGATCCAGCCGACCGCCATTGGCCGGACGAAATGGGATCCTGCCAGCAAGCGGGTTGTAATGGAAGACATCCAGCGCTTTGCGGCCGACTGCGTGAACCCGCCGGCGAACATGAAGTCCGAGGACTGGATCAAGGCCGGCTTCCCCGGCGCGAAGTGCCAGTGAAGGCGGCCTGGTCGACATGATCCTCGCTGCCACTATCCTGATCGATGGCCTGACCTATGCGTCCTGGCTATTCATCGTCGCGCTCGGGCTCACGCTGGTCTTCGGCGTACTGAAAATCCTCAATGTCGCGCACGGCAGCTTCTACGCGCTCGGCGCCTACGCGGCGGCCACGCTGGTCGGCTGGTTCGCCAGCCTGCAGCTCGCGCCGTCGCTGTCGATCATCGCGATGCTGCTGGCGGCGGTGGCCGTGGCCGCGCTGGTCGCGCCCCTGTGCGAACGCGGCCTGCTACGCACCTTCTACGGGCGTGACGAGGTGCTGCTGGTGCTGGTCACCTTCGCGCTGTTCCTGATCCTTGAGGATGTCACCAAGCTGATCTGGGGCGTGAACCCGCTGTATGTGTCGGAGCCCTACATGCTGTTCGGCACGGTCGAGTTCGCCGACCTGTCCTACGTCGGCTATGACTTCGTGCTGGTCGCCGTCGCGCTGGTGGTCGGCACCGCTGTCTGGTGGGGCCTGACCCGTACCCGTACTGGCAAGATCGTGCTGGCCGTCATCCACAGCGAAGAGGTCGCCGCCAGCATGGGCGTGAACGTCTCGCGCATCTACACCCTGGCCTTCGGCACCGGCATCTTCCTCGCCGCGCTGGGCGGCGCACTGACAGCGCCGATGATCTCAGTGCAGCCGGGCGTGTCGGTGGGCGTGATCATCGTTTCCTTCGCCGTGGTTATCATCGGCGGCCTCGGCAGCATACCCGGCGCAGCCATCGGCGCGCTGATCGTGGGGCTCGCGCGCTCAGCTGCCGTGCACCTGATGCCGGAGGCTGAACTCTTCTCCATTTACGGCGTCATGGCCATCGTGCTGATATTCCGCCCCGAGGGCCTGTTCCAACGCGTGCAGGCGAGGAAAATCTGATGAACACAAGCTCTCCCCTGCGCACCGCCGTAGCCGGCTTGCTGGTGGCTCTTCTGCTGTTGGGCGCGGGTCTGGCCATGCCACGCTGGCTGGCCTTCCTGTTCACCATGGCCGCCGCGCAAGGCCTCGTCTCACTCGGTATCGTGCTGCTGATGCGCAGCGGCGTGGTCTCCTTTGGCCAGGGCCTGGTGTTTGCCGCGGGTGGCTACACGGCAGCGCTCGCCTTCGGCCGTCTCGGCATCACCGACGGGCTGCTGCTGGCGCTGATGGGCGGCGCAGTTGCCGCCGCCGTCGCCGCGCCCTTTGCCTGGCTGATCGCGCGCTACCGTGGCATCTTCTTTGCCATGCTGTCGCTGGCGCTGTCGATGGTGCTCTATGGCCTGCTGCTGAAATCTCAGGCACTCGGTGGCTCCGATGGCTTCAACATGGGCCGTCCCACCCTGTTCGGCCAGCCGGCCAGTGACAGCGGCTATGCCGGCTACGCACTCACCATCGTACTGTCGGCCGTGGTGGGCGTTGCCATGCGCATCTATTTCGACTCGGCCCGCGGGCTCGTCGCGCTGGCCGCGCGCGATAACGAGATCCGCGTCGAATACCTTGGCAGCTCGGTGCAGTCACTGATCGCAAGCCACTTCGTCATCGCCGCCTTCATCGGTGGCATGGGCGGCGCACTGGCCGTGATGGCCCTCGGTCATGTCGAGCCGGAATTCAGTTACTGGACACGCTCCGGCGACTTCGTCTTCGTCGCTATCCTGGCTGGCCACCATAGCGTACTGGCGGCTTTCGTGGCCTCGGCTGCACTGGAGGTCGTGCGCTCGTTCTCGAGTGCCTATTTCCCCAACAGCTGGCAACTCGCGCTCGGCATGTTCCTGCTGGCCGTGATCCGCTTCCTGCCCAGCGGCATCGGCTCGCTGTGGCTGGCGCGCCGCGCACGCGGAGGTCACGCATGACGCAACAGGAACTCGCTATCAGTGCCGTCGGCGTGCAAAAACGCTTCGGCGCCGTGGTCGCCGCAGCCGACATCGATATCAACGTGCCAGCCGGACAACGGGTCAGCCTGATCGGCAGCAATGGCGCCGGCAAGACCACCTTCGTCAACATGCTGACCGGCTATATCCGCCCCGATGCCGGGCAAATCCTGCTGCACGGCGACAGCATTCTCGGCCTGCCGCCGCGCGCCATCGCACGCATGGGTATCGCTCGCTCGTTCCAGGTGCCGCAGCTGTTCAAGGAGCTCTCCGTCACCGACAACCTGCTGGTGGCGATCGCGGCGCAGTCCGGCGAACAGTCCGCCTGGCACCCGGCCGGCAGCCGCGCCGCGACCGAGCGCGCGCAGGCGCTGCTGGAGCGCTTCGAACTGTCAGCGCATGCACAGCGCCGCGTCGGCGAACTGCCCGGCGGACTGCGCAAGCTGCTCGACATCGCGATGGCGCTTACCCGTCACCCGAAGGTACTGCTGCTCGACGAACCCACATCAGGCGTATCCGCCGACGAAAAATTCCCGCTGATGGAGACCGTCATGCGGGCGCTCTCGCATGAAGCCACCACCGTGCTGTTCGTGGAACATGATATGGATATCGTCGCCCGCTATGCCGACCGCGTCATCGCCTTCTACAGCGGGCGCATCATTGCCGACGGCCAGGTTGACGACGTGCTGGCCGATACCGGCGTGCAGCAGCATGTCACCGGCCGCAAGACACAGGGAGCGCCGCATGCTTGAGGTCAGCGGAATCGAAGTCGCGATCCAGTCGGTGCCGGTGCTTCGCGGCCTGTCGCTGGACGTCGGTGGGGGCAAGATGGTCGGCCTGGTGGGCCGCAATGGTGCCGGCAAAACCACCACGCTGCGCGCCATCATGGGCCACTTGCCGCTGGGAGCCGGCACGATCCGCTTCGATGGCAAGGCGCTCGATCGTCTGCCGCCTCACCAGCGCGCACCGCTCGGCATCGGCTACATGCCGGAAGATCGCGGGCTGGTACCCGAGCTGTCGGTCGAGGAAAACATCCTGGTGCCGCTGTGGGCGACCCGCAGCAGGCATTGCGACGAGCGGCTGGACTTCGTCTACGGTGTGCTGCCCGAACTCAAAGACATGCGCGACCGGCGCGCGCTGCTACTCTCCGGCGGCCAGCAGAAGCTGGTAGCGCTGGCGCGTGCGATGGCGGTGGGCACCCGGCTGCTGCTGCTCGACGAACCCTTCGAGGGTGTCGCGCCGGCACTGTCAGCCCGGCTGTCGGAGGTGATTGCCGGCCTGCGCGGCGGCGAACTGTCCGTGCTGATCGCCCAGTCTGACCTCAACCATTCGCGTAACCTGCTTGATGCCGAGATCGTGATCGAACGCGGCGAGAATCTCGGATGATTCGCTGGGAGGACCACGTCGCGCTGCCGGCCATGCGCGCCGAGGAGCATTTCGGTCGCACGCTGCGCTGCTTCGTCGAGCGTCCGTCCTCCATGTACGCCATGTTCGCGCGCGCTGTCGCCAGCCGTCCGGCCCACGAGGCCATCAGCTGCGAAGCACAGCGGTGGACGTATGCCGAGGCCGCAGCCGAAACCGACCGCATCGCCCGTGTGCTGGCTGACAGGGGACTGCGGCAGGGACAACGCGTGGTGATGTTCATCACCAACCGGCCCGAGTTCGTCTTCGTGCTGTTCGCCCTGCAAAAGCTGGGCGTGATCGCGGTGCCGGTCGGCACGCGTGAGCAGGGGCCCGGGCTGGCGTTCATCGTCAATCAATGTGGCGCGACCGGCATCGTGTTCGACGAAACGCTGGCCGAGCGGATACCGGATGCGACGGCGGCGCCCAGCCTGGCGTGGCGGCTGCCACTGGACGCGCTTGCGCAAGCCGATGCCGCCAGCCCGCCCCCGGAGGCGCCGGTTCGGGAAGATGATTGCGCCTGCATCCTGTACACATCCGGCACCACCGGCCATCCGAAAGGCGCGATGCTCACGCACTTCAACATCGCGCATTCGGTCATTCACTACGAGGTCACGCTCAAGCTGACGGCGTCCGACCGCGCAGCGCTGGCCGTGCCGGCCAGTCACGTAACGGGACTGGTCGCGCTGATCGCAGCCATCGTGCATGTCGGCGGTACGCTGGTCATCGTTCCCGAATTCAAGGCACCCGCCTTCGTAGCGCTGGCCGCGCGCGAGCGCATCAGCTACTCGCTGATGGTGCCGGCGATGTACCAGCTATGCCTGCTGCAGCCAGACTTCCGCACGCTGGACTTGTCGGCATGGCGGGTCGGTGGCTTTGGCGGCGCCCCCATGCCGGTGCCGACTGTGCAGGCGCTGGCCCAAGCCGTGCCGGGGCTCACACTGGTCAACTGCTACGGCTCGACCGAGACTGCCTCACCGGCCACTATCATGCCGCTCGGCCTGTCAGCCATCCACAATGACAGCGTCGGTATTGCCGCGCCCTGCGCCGACATCCGCGTGGTTGATGATGCCGGCAACAGCGTTGCTGCGGGCGCCAGCGGCGAATTGCTGATCGGCGGGCCGATGGTCGTGCCTGGCTACTGGGACAACCCGGAAGCAACCGCCAAAGGCTTTGTCGACGGCCACTGGCGCTCCGGTGATCTCGGCTCAGTAGATGAGCAGGGACTGGTGCGCATTTTCGATCGCATCAAGGACATGATCAACCGCGGCGGCTTCAAGATCTACTCTGTCGAGGTGGAGAACGTGCTGATGGCGCTGCCCGGCGTGGTCGAGGCGGCCGTGGTTGGTCATCCGTGCGAGGTGCTTGGCGAGCGCGTACATGCCTATCTGTACGCGCCGTCGGCCGCGCTGGATGCCGAGATGGTGCGCGCGCATTGCGCAGCCCGACTAGCCGATTACAAGGTGCCGGAGCAGATCGCCTTCGTTACGCAGCCACTGCCGCGCAACGCCAACGGCAAGCTGCTCAAGCGCGCGCTGCGCGCACCGGTCTGAACGGGCAGCCACGGCAATGAAATTTCTGGTCGCGCGTCTCAATCACGAGACCAATACTTTTTCCCCCGTGCGCACGCCGCTGGCGGCATTCGAGCCACGCCACGACGGTGAAGCCCTGGCTGATCAGCGCGACGCACGCACAGCGATGGGCGCGTTCATCCGGCTGATCGAGGCACATCCGGGCAGCACACTCATCACGCCGCTGTCGGCCACGGCGAACCCGAGCGGCACCGTCACGGCCGACGCCTATGCGACACTGGTCGACTGCATCATCGAGGCGGCAACGCCGGATATCGACGCCATTCTGCTCGATCTGCACGGCGCGATGGTGGCCGAGCACGTGCCCGATGGCGAAGGCGAGCTTCTGCGGCAGCTGCGAGCGCGCTTGCCTAACGTACCGATCGCGGTCGCGCTCGACTTGCACGGCAATGTCACGCAAGCCATGGTCGGGCATGCCGACATCATCGTCGGATTCAAGACCTATCCTCATATCGACATGGCCGAGACCGGCGAGCACGCCGGCCGCCTGCTCATGGACTGGCTGGCTGGCACTACCCGTCCGGTAATGCGCTGGCGACAGCTGCCGCTGCTGTCGCACACGCTGCGCAGCAATACCCATGAGGGCGCGATGCGACGCGCCGTCGAGGCAGCACAGGCGATGGAAGCGCTGCCCGGCGTGCTGGCCGTGACGGTCATGGCCGGGTTTTCGCTGGCCGATATTGAAGACGCTGGCATGTCGGTCATCGTGGTCACCGATAACGATACCGCGCTGGCTGATCGTCTGGCCGGCGACCTGGCCGCGCAGATCTGGCGCGAACGCGAAGGTTTCGTCTGGCGCAGCGAGCCGCTGGCCAACTCTCTGCAGCGCGCGCAGGCGCTTGCCGCGCAGCCGGGTGACGGACCGGTACTGCTGCTCGACCACAGCGACAACGTGATGTCCGGTGGCAGCTGCGACACGATGGATATTCTGGCCGCGGCGCTTGAGGCGGGCCTGACTGGCATCGCCGCCGGCCCGTTCTGTGACCCGCAGACAGTGGCGCAGTTGTGGGCTGCGCCCGATGGTGCGCATGTCGAGGTCGACCTTGGCAACCGCTTCCCGTTCCATGCACAGGATGTACGACAGCCCTTGCTGGTAGCTGGCATCGTACGCGCGCATAGCGACGGGCACTTCACCGTCAGCGGACCGATCTACACCGGCACGCAGGCCGACATGGGTCGCACCGTGCTGCTCGATATCGGCGCAGCGCAGCTGGTCATCACGGAAAAAAGAATGGAGCCCTACGACATCGGCGTGTTCCGCTGCGTGGGGCTGGAGCCGTCAGCGCAGCGCTTCCTGCTGCTGAAGTCGCGCATGTACTGCCGGCCTGTATTCGGCCCGCTGTCCCGCGGGCTGGTCGAATGTGACGCGGATAAGGGCGGGCCGACGAGCTCGAACTATGCATTCTTCGATTTCCGGCGGCTGCGCCGGCCGCTCTACCCGCTCGACGATCTGCGCTTATGACAGAGGCAGCGCCGCGCGGCCCGCGAACCGGGCCCGGCCGCCCAGTGCGTCGTCGATTCTGAGCAGCTCATTCCACTTGGCCATGCGCTCGGAGCGCGCGAAGGAGCCGACCTTGAGCTGACCGGCGTTCCAGCCGACGGCAAGGTGGGCAATCATCACATCTTCCGACTCGCCCGAGCGTGCCGACACGACGGTCGCATAGCCAAGCGACTTTGCCGCCTGCAGCGCCTGCCGCGTTTCGCTGATCGTGCCGGCCTGGTTCGGCTTGATCAGCACCGCGTTGCACGCCCTGACAGCCGCGGCATCGCGCACACGCTTCGCATTCGTCACGAGATAATCATCGCCAATGACCTGAATGCTGCTGCCGATGGCCTGGGTGAAGGCAATCATGCCAGCGGTGTCATCCTCGGCGACTGGGTCTTCGATCGACAGAATCGGATACTTCGCGACCCAGTCGAGCAGGACGTCGATCCACTCATCGGTGGTGAAGGCCCGGCCTTCAAGCGCCGGCCGGTAGATGCCATCGCGGCCGAACTCAGAGGCAGCAATATCGAGCGAGATCATCACCTCGCCGTTGCGATAGCCTGCCTTGTCGATAGCGCGCGCGAGCATCTGTAGCGCGTCCTCGTTGCCATCGAAGTCGGGCCACCAGCCGCCCTCGTCGGCCACGCCGGCACGGCGGCCGGCGTCGGCCATCAGCTGGCCTGCGGCGCGGTAGACTTCGGCCACCATGGCCAGCGCCTCATCAATGCTGGCGGCACCGACCGGCATGACGAGAAAGTCCTGAATATCGACACGGCGCCCGGCATGCGCACCGCCACCGAAAATCTGGATCTCGGGCAGCGGCAGGCTGACCTCGGCATCACCGGCGAGATACTTCCACAGCGGCAGCCGCGCAGAACGGGCAGCGGCGTCAAGCACCGCCATCGAGGTCGCGATCAGTGCATTGCCGCCAAGCCGCGACTTGTCCGGGGTGCCGTCAAGCGCAATCAGCAAGGCATCGATGGTCTCCTGCGCATGGGCCTCGCGGCCGATCAGTGCGGGGGCGATTTCGCGCTCAATGCCAGCCACGGCGCGTGTAACACCGTAACCGCCGAAGGCCTCGCCGCCGTCACGCAATTCGACAGCCTCATGGCTACCGGTCGATGCCCCGGCCGGCGCGATCCCTCGCCCGAGGCTGCCATCGGCCAGCAGGACATCCACCTCAACGGTCGGGCGTCCGCGCGAATCCCAGATGCGGCGCGCATGCACATGCGAAATGGTCGAGCTCATTGATGCAGTTCCTTTCTCCAGTCGTCGTGCATGGATGCCAGCGTGACTGCCGGCGACAGCAAGTGGCGGCGCGCGAATGCGCGCTGGCGGCGGCGCCCGTCTTCCTCCAGATATTCGAGCGGCGACTTGCCATCAACGCGGGCCAGCAGCATCGCCGCCAGGAGCAGGCCTATGCGCCGCTCGAGGTCCCGCGCCGGCTCCCAGTCGCATCGGGCAAGATAGGTCGTGGCGAAGGCATCGAAGCAAGCCAGATAAGCACTGGCATGCCCGGGTCGCCACAGGCACTTGGCCAGCAGGTGACACAGACAGAAGGCGGCGTCGAATGCCGGATCGCCGTACCACGCGCACTCGGCATCGAGCAGCACCGGCCCGCGCGGCCCGGCGAGGATATTCTTGGGGCTGACGTCGCCATGCACCAGGGCGAGCTTGCGGGCGGCCGTATCGTCAACCAGCTGGCGCAGCACCGGCGCGCAATCGGCATGCACCGCGGCCGCAGCGAGAAAGTAAGGATCGAGCCTCAGTGCAAAGAAATTGCGGTCGTTTGCAAAGCGCGCGGCCAGATCGGGTTGATGGGCCGTGCGCGCGTGGATGGATGCAACCAGCGTCGCGACGCGGACGGCGAAAGACGAATCGATCATTCCGTCGCGCAGCTGGATCTTCCACACCGGATGGTCGTCAGGCGGCAGCCACTGCATGGCAAAGGCATGCGACGCCGGATCCTCGCCGAGGATGGCGGGGACGGCATCGGGATGCCACTGCCCTACCTCGCGTATCCATGCGACCTCGGCGCGGTTACGCGACAGTGGCGCGCTCCAGTGCGCGGCGACCTTCAGCTCGGGCAGCGCCTGCTTTACGCACAGCGGGCCACGGCGGGTATCGACGCGGACGATCAGCGAGGACACGCCCCCGGTCAGCTCGACGATGCCCGGCGTCTCGCCAGGCGCGAGCAGGCCCATGCGCGATAGTGCAGACAGGACGCGGGATTGTTCGGCAGCTTGGCTCACGCAGGGGCGGAATCGTTACGAGACCGCGTCACTATAGCGGAAGCGGATGGTGCAGGACTTTGAAAGCGACGAATGCGGGATTGGGCGCGTGGCGGGATTGGCCGCTACCTCTCACGAGCTGTACAGCAAAAAGGCCATTGCCCCCATCAGCGCCGATGCCCACAGCACGAGCACCGCGCCCGGTCGGCGCAGGTACCCTCCGAGGTCGGCCATTGCGGGTCCCGCGGGTGGTGTCCATGCGCGCCGCCGCCTTTCCCTGCCGTTCCATGCGCGCGGAGAAGCGGCTTGCTGCGCAGGGCGGGAGCCAGATTCCACTACCTCCGCACGCGCGATCCAGGCGTCATGCTGCCGACGACGCTCGGGGTCGGAGAGCACATCGTAAGCGGTGTTGATCAGCTGGAAGGTCTGCGTCGCACGCGGACTACCGCCGTTGCGGTCCGGATGAAACTTGTGGCACAGCGCCTTGTACGCCGCCCGGATCACTTCCGGCGGCGCATCACGGGCAACCTTCAGATTGTCGTAATGAGTATGCAGCTTTTTCATGAATCAGGCGACGGGTCTCGGTGTGCTCAAGGTAATCCGCTCGGCGCATTGCAAATTGACCAACATCAACTCGTCGTGCGTTAAGCGACATCTCGTCTGACCCGGTGGCCGGCGTTGAACGACAGTCTCGCCGCATTTTTTTCTTCCGGGCAGAAACCATTTCCGGGCGTCATGAACAAAGGGAATAGTCTGCACAGTACATTTCCTGATGGTGACCATGAC
>CAZESK010000049.1:1536-6937 GCA_964515155.1 uncultured Bifidobacterium sp. | reverse complement strand
CGTCATGAACAAAGGGAATAGTCTGCACAGTACATTTCCTGATGGTGACCATGACCGCTTCCCTCGCCGGCTCCGCTGACGCTACCTCATCGACATCCGACACGCTCCTCGTCTCTCCCTTCATGCAGCGCATGGCCCTGCCTGCGCTGTTCGCCTGGTTCGGTGTGATCATGGGCTCGTGGGTCGGTCGCATTCCTGCGCTGCGCGACGGGCTGCAGCTGTCTCACTCGCAGTTATCGCTGGTGCTGCTGATGGGCGGTCTGGGTGCAGTCCTCTCCTTCCCTGTTTCGTCGCGGCTGATGTCGCGCTTCGGCAGCCGCCAGGCGATGCTCTTCTCCGGGCTCGCACTACTCGCCGTGCTGCTGGCAATTGGCGCGGCGCCGGGAGTGCCGCTGGCGATGGTAGCGGTGCTGATGCTGGGCATCACAGCCAGCACCTTTGACGTGGGAATGAACGCCGTCGCCGCGCGGCAGGAACGCGTACAGGGTCGCTCGAGCATGTCCATGCTGCATGCCTGCGTCTGCGCCGGCGGCCTCGCCGGTGTCACACTCGGCAGCGGCATGGCAGCACTGCAGGTCTCGCCGCTGCTGCACTTCGCCGGCCTCATCGCGCCCTTCGTTGTGCTGCTGGCCTGGGGCGTTTGGCAGTTGCCGGCCGACGATGCCGGGGAATCTATCGGAAAGCGGGCCTTCGTTCTGCCGCGTGGCGGCCTCGCGCTGCTGGGTGTGCTCGGATTTCTCGGCGCCATCGCCGAAGGCAGCATCGCCGACTGGGCCGGAATTTTCATGAAAGACCATATCGGTGCATCCGATGGCTTCGCACCGCTGTCACTGGTCGCTTTCTCCACCATGATGCTACTCTCGCGCATGATGGGCGACCGCCTGAAGACGCAATACGGCGCAAAGATTCTCATCATCGGGGGCGCGCTGCTGGCGGCCGCCGGCCTGTGCTTCGCGGTATTCGCGCCGAATCAGTACCTCGCACTTGGTGGCTTTGCCATCGCCGGTATGGGTCTGGCGCTGGTATTTCCTTTCGTGTTCAGCGCAGCCGGCCGTGAAGGCACGGTGGCACTGGCGGGTGTAGCCACCATGACCTACAGCGGCAGCCTGATAGGCCCGCCACTGCTCGGCGGGATCGCGCACCTACTCGGCCTCAAAGCCGCCATGGGCTTCATCGGCATACTGGCGCTGCTGATCGCGGCCGTCACTGCTCGTACGCGCTTGCTGAGATAAAACTCAACGCGCGGGTCGCTCGATACGACTCACTCCGCCGACAATGGCCGGCGGATCGCTGGCGGGGAATGACAGATCGATCGCATCGTCCAGCAGTTCCTGCTGTCGCTCGTCGGGATCGGGCGAATTCAGATGGCGCTCGGTCAAGTCACGCGAGGCGGCATCTTCCGGATTGAGGTCCTTCGGCGTTACCGATGCCGAATCATTGCCCGGCGATGCGTGCCGCTCGGATTCCTCCGGAGGCTTTTGCCTGGCCCCATACCGCGTATCTGACATGACATCCTCCGACAGGCGGCATCGGGAACGTGGCCGCTCTGAATAGGAGTTCGACCTACCAGTAAAGTTTCCATTGTCTTCACGCTTTCTCCCACAGGCCAGAACGGCAGCACACCGATGCGGTCGAATCTTGACGACCGAGGAGACGATAATGAGCACACAATGGGTAGTCGTGGCCGACCGCAGCCGCGCGCGAGTATTCCAGACCGAAGGCGGCCTGGACCAGTTGCAGGAGGTGCAGGATCTGCTGAACCCCGAAGGACGGCAAGACGAATCCGAATTCCGGCACGACGCCAAAGGCCGCTATTACGGCAAGGGCGAGCGCTATCAGGCGCACACGGCCGAGCCGCATGTCACGAAAGAAATACATGACGAGGAAATGTTCTCGCGCGAGGTGAGCCAGCTGCTCGACGAGGGCTGCGATATGCAACGCTACGACACCCTCGTCATGATCGCGCCGCCGCAGTTCCTGGGCATGCTACGCAAACAGCTATCCAGACGGGTCGAGGAGCGAATTACACAACAACTGGGGTTAGAGCTGGCGAACTGGAACGCGCCGCAGATTCGTGACTATCTCAAGCAGCACCTGCACTGAAGGCCAACATGATCCGACCTGTGCTCTCATACCGACGGCAGACCGACCGAGATGGCCGGATCGTCCGGATGGTGCTGCACCGGATCGGGTTCTGCCAGGTGCCGTGCACGGCGCGGCAGCTGCTCCTCCGCCGTTGGCGGAAGCTCTGCGTAGACCTGCTCCTCGATCACATTGTGGTAATGGCTGCCATCGAGCGGATGCGATGGCATAGCAAGAGCGGGAATGGGTGTGACAAGTAGAACAATCTGTCCAGAAGCTTTGTCCATCATATTCATTGAGGTCTCTCAAATCTGAGTCAGCATAAATTGCACAAAGTCACTCAACAGCAAGGTAATAGTGAAACGGTTCACGCCATGTCGGATCAACAGCGCATTGACGAGCAGGGGCTACCCCCCAGGCCGGGAACGGAACTGCGCCAGGTCATCGAGAAGCGCGGCGTGAGCATTGGACAAGCCGATGACAATTCAGTGCCGGATATTCTTCATGCAGTGCGCCAGCACTTGAAGATGGAAGTCGGTTTCGTCTCAGAATTCACGAATGGTCGTCGGGTATTCCGTTACGTCGATGCCTCGTGGCTGAAGCATCCAGTGCGCGTGGGAGAAGGTGATCCACTGGAAGACTCCTACTGCCAGCGCGTGATCGACGGTCGCCTGCCCGAGTTGCTCACGGACGCACAAACCAATCCCGTCGCCGCCGAACTGCCAGTCACCTTCTCGACCCCGATCGGCGCGCACATGAGCGTGCCGATCCGTCTCTCGGATGGCTCAGTGTACGGCACCTTCTGCTGCTTTAGCCGCAGTGCGGACAGCAGCCTCAACTTGCGCGACCTGGGCCTGATGCGGGTGTTTGCCGACCTCGCCGGAAAGATGATCGATCGCGAGCGTACGCTCAACCAGCACCACCATCAGATTCGCGAGCGCATCGAACGCACACTCCACCACGGCGAGCTGAATATTGTCTACCAGCCCATCTTCGATCTCGAGAAGGCCGCGGTGGCCGGCTTCGAATCACTGGCACGATTCCCCGCCACGCCCGCGCGCCCACCTGACCGCTGGTTTGGCGACGCGCATGCCGTGGGGCTGGGCGTAGAACTGGAGCTACTGGCTATCGAGCGGGCGCTACAGATTCTGCCGCGGCTCACTGACGTACTGGACATTGGCATCAATGCCTCGCCGGAGACCATCCTCGATCCGCGGCTCGATAAATTGCTGTCAACGCTCGATCAGGTTGGGCATCTGGTCCTCGAAATCACCGAGCATGCCGCCGTCGAGCGATACAGCGAGATTGCCGCCAGGCTCAAGCCCTACCGTGACCGCGGCCTGCAGATCGCGGTAGACGATGCCGGTGCAGGCTATGCGAGCTTCAGGCATATCCTCAACCTCGAGCCGGACCGCATCAAGCTCGATATGAGCCTCACGCGCGATATCGACATCGACCCGGCCCGGCGCGCGCTGGCTGCGGCACTGATCCACTTCACCGCCGACACGGGCAGCAAGCTGGTCGCTGAAGGGGTGGAGACCGCCGCCGAAGCGGCCACACTGATCGAACTGGGTGTGGCGCTTGCCCAAGGCTATTTTCTCGGGAGACCCATGACGCTGCCAATGATGCAGCATAGCGGGCACGTGCGGTCTGGCAGGACGGGCGCAAGTTCGCTCAGACCAGAGCAGTGAAGCTTGTCCACTCTGCACGCGCTCAACAATTCCCCTTCTTCCGCTGCCCCGGTGGACAATGCGCGCCGCCGTCTTTGCCGGGCTTCCAGCCACCGCGCTGCAACTGCCACCCTTGCGGCCCGTCAACCCATTGTGGCTGCGCATACATATAGCCAGGGCGCGCAGCAATCCAGTGACCCGGTACCCAGACGTGGGCGCCGCCATTCCAGTTCCAGTAGCCGTGGACCCAGACCTGCGATGGACGCGGGGCTGGTATCGGCTCATGGCGCACGACGGGCGGCGGCGGTGTACCCGAGGTGATGGTCACTCCCCAACTGATGGACGGGTCGGCCTTGGCGGTGGCCACTGCACTCAACACGATGGCTGCGGTGACTAAAAACTTTCGCATAATGTTCCTCGGGTCATGGGACGGCCTGCACCAAGGGCCGATAATCTAAAGCGATATGCCGAAGATCAATCGAATGTTTAGAAATCAACAAAGAGGATCACTCCGCTAATCCCTAGGCCGAGAGATCGCCCTCCTCCGAGTCAGAGTCAGGTTCAGCCAGCCACGCCGCAATCGCTTCATTTACCCTGCGCTCCGGCGCGATGGAGTTCATGTCGGAGCGCGCACGAATCTTCGGAAGATCTGCGGCCAAACTGCGAAGGCGATCCGCGACAAATACTTTCTGGCTTTCATTAAGGAAGCCCAATGTCGATACCCACTTTGGGACCTCCGCCTTATGCTTCTTTGGGACCTCCGCCTTACGCTTCTTTGCCCCCCCCGCTTTACGCTGACTTGTCGGCTGCTTCGCAAAGAAGGTCAATTCCAATATGTCGTTAGGCCCATTACTGATGGCATCCACAGCGCTGTCTTGATCGGCAACCAGATAACGAAGCAATCCGGACCGCTCGATGCGACGCAGGAGATGCGATCGGGGCTGCGTGTCGGCATCTAACTTGCCGAAGGCTTCTTCGAATTTTTTTTGGATACCCCTGCGCAAACCCACTTCCTTGTCCTCATCTGCTTCATCAGGAGCCGCCGAGGGAACAACCACATCAGATTTGAACAAGGCACGAAGATCCAAGATATATCCTGCCTCCTTCTCAATTCTATCCAGGTAGGGCTTCACGGACTGCTCCCGATCCGTAGTGGTCAGTGTGGCTGCCCTCATTGCTTTGACAATACGGAAGACAAGCGCCTGCTCATTGGCCCCTAGGTCTGCAAAACGCAATTCGTACATCCATCGACAGATCGCGTCGACATCGCCTTCTGTGAGCGAACCTGCAACTGCCGGACTTTCCCACGAAATGGCCTGAAGATAGCGGTACTGGCTGGCAGGGTATGAATGAAAATGCGATGGAACGACTTGAGTAGGTTTGGCTTTATTGGCATCTTCTGTAGACACCATCGGGCCAAGTTGAGTGCGAACTTCCCGTAGTACCTTGCCAAGTTTCGATACACGCTGAAGAAAGAACTTGAGCTCATTTTCATCCAAGCTAGGTAAGAGACTACGCCATTCGGGTGGCGTCCGATTGCACACCACTTCCAGTGGCTCCAACTCCCACCACCCATGTTGGAGAGAATTCTTCATGGTCGCAATCAAATTCGTCTCATCGGAAAAAGCATGCTCTGTCAAAGTGAACCA
>CAZESK010000049.1:0-1436 GCA_964515155.1 uncultured Bifidobacterium sp. | reverse complement strand
GCTTGCACTACTGGGAGCAAGCGATTCCAACCAACTGTTAATAGACTCGACATCACGGACCGTGAGCCTTTCCAAGATATCTTCACTTTGCCAATCAAGTGCAGCGATGGCTGCATACATAGCAGCCATATCCTTATCCCAAAAGTCATGAAGCATATGGTTGACCTGCGTCTTTTCCCCCCCCGCCTCTCGCAACATCGTGGACTTGGATTCAACCTCATTCAAGCGTTTTTCAAGTGATGCCAAGAACGATATGAAGCATTTGAATTGGGAATCCGACAGAAAACCGAGAACTTTTTTCCACTGTGTGTGCGGCAAGGTGATCAATTCCTTCATCGTCTCGATATCACATTGCCCCCGAGAAACGGTGATGGCGAGGCGCTTTATAGCCTGATCGGTTCCTTCCGAATTCACAACGTCGATCAAAGAGGAAGCGGCGAGCTTTTGCAAAATCGATCCAGCATAGCCAGGCATTTTCTCGGCAAAATCAATACGAAGTGATATCCGCTGCTCAACCACCTGTGAGATGGGAGAGATCACGCCATAGGACTGAAGTTGTCGCTCGTCTTCTTTGTTAAATTCTTCGATTCCGTATTTTTCTATTGCCGCCCTCATGACATCACAGATGTTTTCTGTCCACGAACCTTCCGCAGGAGGGTCAGTGTGAGCCCATTTTTCATAGCCATTAACAAATGTCGAGATTTTTTCAACCAATACCGTGTTTTCCTCATGCAATGCCAGGCTCTGTATATACGCCGCCATCGACTGTGCATGAGGCAGACCGAAATTCTTAAAAAATCTCTCGTCCAGCTTATCCCATGGCATCGATCGCAGATGATGAATTACCGTACTCTTCAGGTTTTCCAAATACGGCTCGAAGATCTTCTTCGAGCTTGGCGTCTCTCCGCTTTGAGGGTTAGTACGACTTAACGCATGGTCGGTCAACAGGTCCAGAAATTGTCCGCGACGGACGATGCCCTCGCGCTTGACGTTCTGTAGGAATTCGGCGCAGCGCGGGTTGCTGTTCAAATGCGCCTTGGCGAAATTAACGGTCCACACCTTAGCGTGCCAGCGCATGAAGCGGGCAATCGGATACAGCTTATGGAGGGATGATCGGTGGGCAGGGTTGTCCGAGAGGATCAGGATGTTCCTCGGGTTAAAACGCCCATGCTCATCGAAGAACTCAAAAGTCATCATCAGCGCGTCGTCTGCCGGCGAGGCAGGCGGCACTGGCGTGCCAGATATGCTGATTGGATTCATCAGGGCCTCGGGATAACTAGAGTTATACGGGATCACCAATCCGTCACCCAGTATGGCCCGCCGATCCGCAGGATCGTCAGAAGCGTTGCACTGCCAATGTACTATCCTGCGGCGAGCGCAGTCAGGTCTCGATCAGGCCGTGCCGCACCGCGATCAGCGTGAGCTCCGCCTGATTC
>CAZESK010000048.1:16130-19753 GCA_964515155.1 uncultured Bifidobacterium sp. | reverse complement strand
ATCACAGGCCGAGCCATGGCTCGTGATTACCAGCCCGTAGTGGGTCATCAGAACCCACGTCCGTTAGAGGGCGGCACCGTGGCAGCTCGGGGTAAAGGAAATAGTGTCCGGATCCTCGGTGCGCCGGCAATCACGATTCGGTGTGACCATGCCATCTTGCGTGATACGACGGCCCTTCCCTATGCAGTGGCCCACGCACGGCTGCAGGATTCATACCGCTCATTGAGGGACTGGCAGTCAGAAGCATGGAAATCAATGAGAGGTGGGGAGGGCATTGACGCCTCTGCGTACGTCAGTCAATCCACTGCCATATCGCACGCAGCGAAAAACTGGACCTGCATCGCCGATATGGTTCTTCGCCCGACTCGCAGTGGGGAAGACACCCTGAAAAAGGATGCTGTGGAGAATATCATTCGCCATGCCCTCCAGGGAAAGGAAGGTGCCGTCGTGCTCGAGCCAATCCCGGACAAAATTATCGAAAAAAATGGAAAGACGGAGCGAACATATACGGATGAAGGACTGCGCGCCCAGCTGCGTGCCGCTCTTCAAGCAACACTTGACGCAAAAACTGCCAATCGCAATCTCGTGATCAGCTTCGCTTGCGAGAACGAAGACGTACTGAACCGGTTGAAATCCAGATGGAGCTAGAAAGATAAGGCCACTACCTCAGTTAGTTCTTGAAATCACACCCGACAGTAACTCCAGCATCAGGTCAATCTCCTCCGTCGTCACGTTCAGTGCTGGCATGAAGCGTAGCAGCTCCGGACGCGGCGAGTTCAGCAGCAGGCCTTGCGGCTCGAGGTCACGCGCGGTCTCGACGATCTTGCCGCCGATCGGTTTCCCCAGCTTCAGCGCGCGCAGCAGTCCCTCGCCACGCTCGCCTTCCAGCCCGTGCTTATCGCACAGCTTGAGCAGGCCGTCGCGCAGATAGTTGCCCTTGTCGATCACCGACTGGAGGAATCCCGGCTTCAACAGTTCCTCGAGCACCGCAATACCCACTGCCGTCATCAGCGGATTACCGTTATAGGTGCCACCCTGGTCGCCAGGTTCGAATACGGCGCAGGAGGTCTTGCATAGCAGTGCCGAGAGCGGCACGCCGCCGCCAATACCTTTGCCAAGGGTCATGATGTCTGGCTCGATGCCTGACAGCTGATAAGCAAACAGCTTGCCGGTGCGACCCATGCCGGCCTGTACCTCATCGACGATCAGGAGGATGTCATGCTTCTCGGTCAGTGCCCGCAGGCCCTGCATGAACTCGGTCGATGTCGGGATCACGCCGCCTTCGCCCTGCACGGGCTCGAGCATCACGGCGACCGTATGCTCGTTAATCAGTGCCTCGACACTGGCGAGGTCATTGAGCCGGGCTTTCGGGAAGCCCGGTACCTGCGGTGCGAACATGGTGTCCCAGCCCGGCTTGCCTGATGCCGACATGGTCGCGAGGGTACGCCCATGAAAGCTGTGCTCGAAGGTGATGATCTCGTAGCGGTTCTCGCCGGCGGCATTCTTGTGTAGCTTGCCCCATTTGCGCGCAAGCTTAATTGCACCTTCATTCGCCTCGGCGCCGCTGTTGGCGAAGAACACGCGGTCAAAGCAGGAGTTGTGCGTCAGCAGCGAGGCCAGCTTGGCCGAGGGTTCGTTGAAAAATGCCGGTGACGGATTGATGACCTTCTTCGCTTGCGCAACTAGCGCGTCCTGGATGCACTGCGGAGAGTGACCGAGGCAGTTCACTGCCCAACCCTGCAGCCAGTCAAGATAGCGCTTGCCGTTATGATCGGTCAGCCACATGCCGTGCCCCTCGGTGAATACCAGTGGCGGGCGGTTGGTGATGTACAGCAGCGAATCGGTATCGTACTGGCTGAAAAGCTTGGTCACGGCTTCTGGCTTGTTCATGGGGTTGCAGGCAAAAAATCAGGCAGCAGCATTGGCGAGGTCGGCCTCGGAAGTAAACGAGTCAGCGAAGAACTCGTCCTCGGGCAGCTTGCACTGGGCGGTAAAGTCGGTCTGCGCGGCTTCGACCATGAGTGGTGCGCCGCAGGCATAGACCTGATGACCGGAGAGATCCGGCAGGTCTTCCATGACGGCACGGTGCACGAAGCCAGTGCGACCGCTCCATTGATCCTCGGGCAGTGCATCCGAGACCACCGGCACATAGCGGAAGTTCGGCAGGGTCTGTGCCCATTCCTCGCACAGCGCATGCATGTACAGGTCCTTCGGGCGTCGGCCACCCCAGTACAGCACGACAGGACGCGATGATTTTGCATGCGCCCAGTGCTCGACGATCGCCTTGATCGGCGCGAAGCCGGTACCGGAAGCGAGCATGACAATGGGCTTGTTCGACTCCTCGCGCAGGAAGAAGGTACCGAGCGGTCCCTCGAAGCGAAGAATGTCCTTTTCCTTCATCGCGCCAAAGACATGGTCAGTGAACACGCCGCCCGGCATATGGCGGATGTGCAGCGCCAGTAATTCATCCGAATGCGGCGGCGTTGCGATGCTGTAGGCGCGGCGCTTGCCATCCTTGAGCATGAACTCAACGTACTGGCCGGCCTTGTACTGCATGCGCTCGGTGGCCGGCAGCTGCAGCGAGAGGATCATTACATCGTCGGCTGCGCGCTCCAACTTTGCCACGCGCACGGGCACTTTCTTGATCGGGAAATCACCGACGCCCTGTATCTCGCGGGCCTCGATCGTCACATCCGACTGCGGCACCGCGCAGCAGAACAAGGTGTGGCCGGTGGTCTGGTCGGCGGCGGGCAACGCACGCTCCTGGTGCGGGCCCAGCTCGACGCCGCCCGATACCAGCTTACCCTTGCAGCTGCCACAAGCACCGTTCTTGCAGCCATAGGGCAGGCCAATACCTGCCCGGAGGGCCGCAGCCAGGATGGTCTCACCGGCCTCGCAGCTAAACTGCCGGCCGCTGGGATTAACGCTGATCTGGAACGTCATACAATCTCGCGAATGAAAAACAGGAATTTGAAAAAACTGGGTCGGCCGCGCGTACTGGTCGTTGGCTGCGGCGATGTCGGCATGCGGCTGCTGCCGCTGCTGCGCGAGCATTTCCGCGTGTTTGCGCTGACGAGCCAGCCGGCCCGGGTACCGGAGCTGCGAGCGGCAGGTGCCACGCCGGTGGTCGCCAATCTTGACGACCCGCAGAGCCTGCAACGGTTGAGGGGTCTGGCAGACATCGTCATCCATCTCGCGCCACCGCCGTCGGACGGGCTCACCGACCGACGCACCCGGCATCTGGTCGCCATTTTACCCCGACACGGAACCGTCGTTTATGTCAGCACAACAGGCGTCTATGGCGACTGCGGCGGGGAGTGTTTTGATGAGACCCGGCCGGTCGCCCCGTCCAATGCGCGCGCGGTACGGCGCGTTGATGCCGAGCGCGTGCTGCGGCAATGGGCGCGGCGCGCCCGGACGCGGCTCGCCATCCTGCGGGTGCCGGGCATCTACGCGGGCGACCGGTTGCCGCTGGACAGGCTGAAGCAGGGCACGCCAGCGCTGCTGCCCGAGAACGATGTGTACACGAACCATATCCATGCCGATGATCTGGCCGCCATCGTCGCGCTCGCGCTGTTCCGTGGTGCCCCGCAGCGTGTGTATCACACGGTCGATGACTCGGA
>CAZESK010000048.1:10011-16030 GCA_964515155.1 uncultured Bifidobacterium sp. | reverse complement strand
CTCGGCCTTCGGATATTCGCGGCGGCAGAATTTGGTGAGCGCACCGGTGCCGAGACCCAGCTGAGCGATGCGGCGCGGCTGGTCGATGAAGAGCATCCAGGCCATCATTTGCTGCGCATACTCGAGCTCGATCCAGTCCGGTTTGCGGACCCGCATCGCTCCCTGCACCCACTCGGTGCCAAAGTGCAGGTAGCGGACGCCATCATGCTCGGACAGCGTGATCGGCGCGAATTTCGGCGATCGAATTTTTTTCTGGGGCGGGCGCTTCATCGGAAAGGGATCAGGACAGCAAGGCTTGCCACCTTACCAGTTTTTCTTCAAAGCTCATCTGCGCAAAGGCCGGTGACGAGGATGGCAGGATCACGCTGCACAGGCCGGCGGTCTCGAACTGTGGCGCAAAGCGGCCCGCAGTCTTGCCGTTGAAGGCGATGGTTCTCAGTTCGGGAAAGCCAGCGCGGAGAACGGAAAAGTCGGCAGCCTGCGCCGCCCGTATCGCGGAATCCAGGCTGCCTTTGCGCTCGCAGGTGATGATCACGTCCCACAGCCCGATGCCATGCTGCGCCAGTCTGGCCAGCCGGGCCGGGTAGCTGAGCGATGTGAGGTCGTCATTGAGCACGCCGGACAGCAACCGCCAGAACTGGTTGCGCGGATGGGCGTAGTACTTCTGCGCGGTCAGTGACGCCTGACCGGGAAAGCTACCCATGATCAGCAGGCGCATATCTGACTGAGCAATCAGCGGCAAGCCTGTGAGTCGCGGAGAATCTGAAGCGGACATTCAAGAATTGTAGAGAGGCGACCGATTTTCTGCAGGGTAGAATGGGCCGACCACAGATTAACGGAGATCTCGATGGCATCACCGATCATGCTCGTCACCGGCGGCAGCCGCGGCATCGGTGCGGCAACGGCCCTGATGGCTGCCGCGCGTGGATGGCGGGTGGCACTCAGTTACAAAGACAATGCCCAGGCGGCCGACGCAGTAGTTGCTCAGGTTCTTGCCGCCGGCGGTACGGCGATTGCAGTGCGGGCAGATGTGTCCAACGAGGCCGATGTCTTGCACTTGTTCTCGGCGGTCGATGAGCAGCTCGGCACCCTCAGTGTGCTCGTCAACAATGCCGGCATGCTCGAGCAGCAGATGCGGCTGGATCAGATGGGGCTCGATCGCTGGCAGCGGGTATTCAGTGCGAACGTATTTGGCAGTTTCCTGTGCGCGAAGCAGGCCGTGTTGCGTATGTCCACGAAATACGGCGGCCATGGCGGCAGCATCGTCAACCTGTCGTCAGCGGCCAGCCGCATTGGCTCACCGAATGAGTTCATCGACTACGCTGCCGCGAAAGGCGCGATTGACTCGATGACCATCGGTCTGGCCAAGGAAGTGGCGACCGAGGGTATTCGCGTCAATGCAGTGCGACCGGGGCTGATCCATACGGAGATCCACGCCTCTGCCGGGGAGCCAGGGCGTGTCGACCGCGCCAAATCGGGCGTGCCGATGCAGCGCGGCGGAACGGCGGAGGAGGTCGCCGAGGCCATCATCTGGCTGGCCTCGGAACAGGCGTCGTATGTGACCGGGACGCTGTTGGATGTGACGGGTGGGCGGTAGCGCTTTGCGTCAGGCCAGCAGGTGAGCCGCCTTACTTGAGCGCCATCGCCAGCAGCATATCGTTGAGCTTCTTCACGAAATCTGCCGGGTCAGCCAGCTGGCCGCCCTCGGCCAGCATCGCCTGATCGAACAGGATATTGCTCCAGTCGTCGAACTTCGCATCCTCGTATTTCAGGCGCTGTACCAGCGGATGACTCGGGTTGATCTCGAGGATGGGCTTGCTGTCCGGCGCCTTCTGACCGGCTGCCTTGAGCATGCGCAGCAGATTGCCCGACAGCTCGTGCTCGCCAGCGACCAGGCAAGTCGGCGAGTCGGTTAGTCGGAAAGTCACGCGCACATCGGCAGCTTTTTCCTCGAGCGCCTTCCTCATCTTCTCGACGAGTTCCTTGTATTCCGCCTGTGTGGCTTCCTTGTCCTTCTTCTCGGCTTCGTCTTCCAGCTTGCCGAGGTCCAGATCGCCCTTGGCGACCGACGCCAGCGGCTTGCCATCGAACTCTGTCAGGAAGGACAGCATCCACTCGTCAACACGGTCGGTGAGCAGCAGGACCTCGACACCTTTCTTGCGGAAGATCTCGAGATGCGGGCTGTTCCGTGCAGCGGCCCAGCTGTCGGCCGTGGCGTAGTAGATCTTGTCCTGGCCCTCCTTCATCCGTGACACATAGTCGGCGAAGGATACGGATTGCACATCGCTCTCGTTATGCGTGCTGGCAAAGCGCAGCAGCTTGGCGATGCGCTCCTTGTTGCTTGCGTCTTCGCCGATACCTTCCTTCAGTACCTGGCCGAACTCGGTCCAGAAGCTTGCGTATTTGTCTTTCTTTTCCTGCTCGTCGGCATTAGCCAGTTCTTCGAGCATGCCGAGCACGCGCTTGGTGGACCCCTCGCGGATGACCTTGACGTCGCGTGACTCCTGCAGAATTTCTCGTGAGACGTTCAACGGCAGGTCATTCGAGTCGATCACCCCCTTGACGAATCGGAGGTAGACCGGCATCAGCTGCTCGGCATCGTCCATGATGAACACGCGCTTCACGTACAGTTTGATGCCGCCGCGCTGGTTACGGTCCCACAGGTCGAAAGGCGCGCGGGCAGGGATGTAGAGCAGCTGCGTATACTCGCTGCGGCCCTCGACCCGGTTGTGCGTCCACGTGAGCGGATCGGCGAAGTCATGCGATACGTGCTTGTAAAACTCTTGGTACTGCTCGTCGGTGATGTCGGATTTGCTGCGCGCCCACAGTGCACTGGCCTGATTGATGGTGTCGAGTTCGTCGCGGACCACCATCTCCTTCTTTTCGTCGTCCCACTCTTCCTTGCGCATCCTGATCGGCAGCGAGATATGGTCCGAGTACTTGCGGATGATGGAGCGCAGCTGGTGAGTCGAGAGGAACTCATCCTCGCCATCGCGCAGTCTCAAAATGATGGTCGTGCCGCGCTGTGGCTTGTTGATCGTCTCGACGGTGAAATCGCCTTCGCCGGTCGATTCCCAGCGCACGCCCTCGGAAGCGGGCAAGCCGGCACGGCGCGATTCAACGGTGATGCGGTCGGCGACGATGAAGCCGGAATAGAAGCCGACGCCGAACTGGCCGATCAGGGCAGCATCTTTTTGCTGGTCACCGGAGAGTTTCGAGAAGAATTCCTTGGTGCCGGACTTGGCGATCGTACCGAGGTGATCGATGGCCTCCTGCTGGCTCATGCCGATACCGTTATCGACGATGCTGATCGTGCGCGCAGCCTTATCGACATCGACCGTGATCGCCAGCTCGCTGTCGTTCTCAAATAGCGCGGCGTTGTTGATCGCCTCAAAGCGCAGCTTGTCGGCGGCGTCGGATGCATTCGAGATCAGCTCGCGCAGGAAGATTTCCTTGTTGGAGTACAGCGAGTGGATCATCAGCTGCAGCAGCTGCTTGACTTCGGCCTGGAAGCCCCGGGTTTGTTTTTCTGCGACGGTCATGTTGTCCCTCGTAAATGTAAGTGTCTGAATTTCCATGAAATTTGCCGGCATATGGGGGATGAGTCGGAGATTTCAAGGGGGTGCGGGGTACAATCGGCGCCGGCTTTCACTTCCCCAGAACCCTGAACTTTGGAGCCCCCCATGTCGATACCGCAGAAGCTGCAGGCCATGAACATCACGCTGCCCGCCGTCGCTACCCCCGCTGCCGCCTACGTCATGGCTGTCCAGAGCGGACAGACCTTGTACGTCTCCGGTCACATCGCCAAGAAGGACGGCAAGCCCTGGGTCGGGCAGTTGGGTCGTGACATGACGACCGAGCAGGGCAGGGAGGCGGCGCGCGCGGTAGCCATCGACCTCATGGCGACACTGAACGCGGCCTGCGGTGGCGACCTGGGCCGCATCAAACGCATCGTCAAGCTGGTCAGCCTGGTGAACTCGACGCCCGATTTCACCGAGCACCACCTGGTCACGAACGGGTGCTCGGAACTGCTTGGCGAGGTCTTCGGCGAGGCAGGCAAGCACGCGCGTTCGGCCTTTGGCGTCGCCCAGCTGCCGCTTGGTAGCTGCGTTGAGATCGAGATGATCGCCGAGCTGGGCTGATTCCCGGCCGGCCGTGAGCCCCTGCCGTGCGTGGCAGGGGAGTCGGGGGCAGGGGAGCATGGATTCGAACCACGCCGCCCGGTTTGGACACCGGACTGTCCCCATTGGACCCTCCCCTCCGAAAGCCGTTGTGAGTGCTGCTGCGCACACGCCACTCGTCAAAATGTCACATCCGCGTTGAGGCAGCAGCTTTTCAATCGGCCCTGCATGCATGGTGCGCCATCGGCAGCGTCAGCCGTTGAGCATCCGCAGCGTCGCTGCGGCGGCACTTGGCTCTCCTCAATCGTGCATCTCCTGCGCTCGCTGACAATAGCGACACACCCTGTCAGGGAGCCTTATGGCGCACTTACCCAATGCCCCGCTGCCGCAGGCGCTCGTCGCTCTGCCCGCTAACGCGAACGCTGCGCCTTTGGATGTCGGCGGTTCGATCGTCAGCGAGATTCATGAGTTTGCGATACCTGCCCACGCCGTGACGGCGCTCGACCGGCTGTACGGCAGCATGTATGCATCGTGGCGTCATCTGCAACTGTGCGGAGCCGAGCGACCGACGCCGTATAGCTGGATCGGCTACCGGCATGGCGAGATCGTCGGTGTGCTGCTGTTCCGGATGCGGGATACAGAAGTCCTCGTACTGACGGAGATGTTCAGACTTGATCCGGAGATTGCCGAAGCCTTCTGCCGCGCAGTTTTCTCGCAGTTTGCGTATGCTTATCGAGTCACCTTCAATGCGGTATCTGTACCGCGATCACTGTCGCCGCTGCCGATGCAGTCGTATACCTTTTCCGAGAACTACATCATCGAACTACCGGCGTCGGTCGATGAATATCTCAACGCAATCGGCAAATCGACCCGCAAGACCATCCGGGGCTATGGGAACCGCTTACAGCGCGAGTTGCCTGGTTTTCGTTGGGAAGTGCGCGCCGCAAACGAGCTGCGGAAAGATGAGCAGCGCCGGCTGATCCGTCAGTGGCAGAGGTTCAAGCAGGCGAGCATGGCTGCGCGCGGCAAGCGTGCTGTCATCGATCGTCGCGACACGGCTCGCCTTTTGCAGCTTGCTTCCGAGTGTGGCCTGTTCGGGGTCGCCAGTATCGACGGCCGCGTGGTCGGCGGCTCGCTGGCCTGCCGGTTCGGCGACAACTACGTAATGTTGCTATCGGGTGCGGATCCGGCGCTGGAATCCTACCGGCTCGGCATGCTGTGCTGCTTCTGGTCAGTGTGTGACTGCATCCGGACCGGGGCACGACAGTGCCACCTGCTGTGGGGACGGTACCAGTACAAGCACCAGTTGCTCGGGGTACCACACGCACTGCAGCACATCACGCTGTACCGCTCTCGCTGGCAGATGGTGCTGTCGCCGGTGAGGGTGGTTCGTATGTCATGGCAGAAGCTGCGTCATGCTTGCCGCAGTCAGGTAATGACCATCATGCGGGATCGGAACGATGCGGTATCGCGCGTGGTCTTATGGGGTCTTGATAGATTACGTGCGACAGTATCGGCGCTCCGGTACGCCGACAGACGCCGCTGATATCCGTCGTACAGTTCGCGTCGCAATCCGCGCACCGATGGGACCGGGTGCTTTGCTGGAAGGTGCTGATGAGCCTGGACCAACGATTCACGTTTCGCATTTACCGATATGACCCGGATGAGGGCCGGCAACCTCGCTTCGACGATTACACCGTCGATATGCCGCCAGGCGAGCAGATGGTGCTCGACGCACTCGTTCAAATCAAGTCTTTCATTGACGATAGCTTGTCGTTCCGGCGCTCCTGCCGCGAAGGAGTGTGCGGCTCCGACGGGATGAATATCAATGGCCAGAACCGGCTCGCTTGCATTACTCGCGTCAGAGAACTGAAGCAGCCCATCGAGCTGCGGCCCCT
>CAZESK010000048.1:2234-9911 GCA_964515155.1 uncultured Bifidobacterium sp. | reverse complement strand
TCGCTTGCATTACTCGCGTCAGAGAACTGAAGCAGCCCATCGAGCTGCGGCCCCTATGAATTGCACCGACGTATGTCCGAAAGGTTTGTCGCCGGCCTACGCGATCAGCGAAATCAGGAGCATGCTTGCACGTCGGATCCTCTGAGCGGGCGACATTCTTCTCGTCTGTTGCCGCTGACGCGCAAAAAAATGCCCCGGTTGCCCGGGGCAGATCCTGCGTTGGTACAGCATAGCGGGCTGTCAGTTACCCGATGTCGTGACTGGCGTCGTGGTGCCGGTGATGGTCGAGGGTGGCGTCGCGACAGCGGTACCGGTGATGGTTGAGGATGGCATCGCGATGCTGGTACCGGTAACCGTCGTCGCGCTCGGCGTATCGGTTGTCGTTGCGCCAGTATCGGTCGCCATCCCGGTACCCGTACCGGGCGTACTCGTGGTTCCGGTCGTCGCGGTGGTTCCCGTACCCGTTGTGGAAGCCGTGGTGCCGGTCATGCCAGTCGTCGGCGTTGTCGTGGGGGCCGGGGTGGTGTCCGTCGTGCCGGTGCCGGTCGTTGCACTGGTACCGGTCGTGGTACCGGTGCTCGTCGTCGTACCCGCAGGCGTCGACGGCGCTGGCGCGGTCGCGCCCGGGGTCCTGACGATCTGGCCGCGCAATTCACCATTGGGGAAGGCGCTCGACAGGATTTCGTAGTACATGTTGCCGGCGTTGAGCGCCACGATCTGGGTATCGCTCAAGCTGGTGCGTGCGGCCCAGATGCCCGAATCGGGAGCGATTTCTCTCAGGCTGGTAACCACCGGACCTACTGCATCGGGTGTGGCCTGCCGGATGTTGGCGCCCGTCCCGGTGATGCCGGAGGAAACGATCACCGAGGTCAGAGACCGGTCGCGCGGACGGTAGACCGTGATTGCCGTCGCCGTTGCGGTGCTGGTCGTAGCCGGTACGACCAGCGAGCCGGAGAGGACATTGGTGAAGAACACCGGACGCATCGCGGCTGCCGTCGCTGGGCCGGTGTTGGTCACGGTGCCTGCGGTAGCGCCTGCTACACCGGTTGCGGTCGGCGTACCCGCACCCGTGGCGGTCGTCCCGGTGGTGCCCGGTGCGCCGGAAGCGCCACCGTTGAGCTCCGTCCCGGTAGTTCCCGCCGTACCCGGCGTGTCGGTGGTGCCGGTGGTGCCGGTGGTACCTGTCGTACCGTTAGTGCCAGTAGCATCGGTTCCGCCGGTACCCGAGGCGCCAGCCGATCCGGCTGTCGTTCCGGCTGTCGCGCCAGTTGTCGCGCCCATACCTGCTGTAGGCTCACCCGGCGTCGTACTGCTGGTGCCAGTTGCGCCTGTGCTGGTCGTGCCTGTACTCGTGCTCGTGGTGGTGATGGTGCCGCCGCTTTGTGGCAGGGTGGCGGTAATCTGGCCACGGATCTCACCTTCGGGGAAAGCTGCCGTATGTACGTTGAAGTAGAGGTTTCCGGACTGTAGCTGCACGAGTTGCTCATTGCTCAGGTTGACGGTGGTGCTCCATATGCCGCTGCCTGTGCCGCCGGTCTCAGTCAGAGGGAAGACCACCGGCCCGTTCACTCCGCGTTGTCCGGCATGGATGTGGGCCTGTGTGCCGGCGATATCAGCAGTGACGATGGTCGCCTTCATCGCGCGTGTGGTCGGGTCGATAACGACCAGGCCGGTACCCGAGCCCGCCGTATTCACCGGCGGCGCTTCTTCCGAACCGGAAAGCGTTGCCGAGAACACGTTCCGTGGTACCGAGCTGTTTACCGAATTCACCTGGCTGACGGCGGCCGTCGTCGGTCTGACCGGATCGTCGTCGCTACCGCAGCCTGCGATCACGAGCATGGATAGCGCTGCAACCCACCAAGGGGTGGATAGTCGCGAGTAAAGAGATTTCATGGGTCATCCTCTGGTTGGGTAATACTCCCTGTCATGCGGATGCGCCGCGTTGCTACGCGGTCTCTGGCTTGCCAATACCGGCATCCATGTGAGCGTGGGATGTCAAAGCAGTGACCATGCCAGTGGCGCTACGCTGCGATCTGCGCGGCGCAGGCAGTGTTCTGACTCGCTCCGCTGCGTAAGAATTGCCCGACCGCGTGAAAATTTTTCGGAGCGCGTGGGCGCGGTGACCTGCGTTGCGCCTGCTGCGTTACCATGGCGACCTTGCAGCAAAAGAGCATTCCACCATGGCAGATATCGAGATCCGCGCGGGCCAGTCCATTGAGTTACTCAAGGCACTGCATATCCTGACGCGCGACGGCAAGATGAATCAGGACAGTCGTCGCAAGTTGAAGCAGGTCTATCACTTGTTCCAGTTCATCGAACCTCTGCTCACTGAGCTTGCTGCCGAGGGGCGCGCGGTTTCATTGGTGGATCATGGCGCGGGCAAGTCTTATCTCGGTTTCATTCTGTACGATCTGTTTTTTCGGCAGCGCGATGACGCCTCATTCATCTACAGCATCGAGACGCGCGGGGAACTGGTCGCTCGCGCTGGTGAGCTGGCTACCCGCCTGGGATTCGACCGCATGCGCTTTCATCACTTGTCGGTCGCGGACTCGATCGTTTCCGACCAACTGCCGGCGACGGTCGATATGGTCACGGCGCTTCATGCCTGCGACACGGCTACCGACGATGCGATCAGTTTCGCGCTGAAGAAGCGGGCGCGCTTTATGGTGCTGGTGCCGTGCTGTCAGGCTGAAGTGGCATCTGCCTTGCGCCGGTTGAAGGGGCAATCGCTGGCGCGCGATGTCCTGACCGAGATATGGCGCCATCCCATCCATACTCGTGAATTCGGCAGCCATGTGACGAACGTGCTGCGTTGCCTGCAGCTCGAGGCACACGGCTATCAGGTGAATGTGACCGAGCTCGTCGGCTGGGAGCATTCGATGAAGAATGAGCTCATCATCGCCAGCTACAAGGACTTGCCGAGGCAAAAGCCGGTACGCAGGCTACGGGGAATGCTGGAGACGCTGGGGCTGGAGGAAATGCAAAGACGATTCTGGTTGCCGCAAGAGGCCGGGGAAGGCGAGCCCCGCGATGGCGGGTGACAGCGCAGATGTGACTGCGCTCTATCCGTCGAGAGCGTCAACCTCCGTCGGACAGCTGCCGCCGGTGCAGCGCGGTGCTGGGCATCGAGTGACTCGCGATGAAGATCTCATGAAGGAACAGGCTGAAGCTGCCGATGAGCAGCAGCATGGCAGTCACAAACAGGAAGGCGACCAGTGATCCAAGTTTCAGTCCGAAGGCATCGCCGGCGAACAGCGTGACCACGACCGCGCAGACCAGCGCCAGACAGACGGTCGAGAATCCTACCGCGCGGTGGATAGCATGAGTACGACGGTACAGAATGTCCAGCTCATGCAGAAGTTCGGCACGACGCCCCAAGGCATTCGACAGGCGGTGCTCGACCAGCTCGCGGCGATCGACGATGCGCACGAGACGGTTGTCCAGAACGCGCAGCAGCAGCAGGATGCCCAGCAACAGAAAGCCGGGCGTGATGGACAGGCTGATGAGATTGCTGATGTCGCCGAACAGGGGGTTCATGGTCGTCAGGTGCGGTCGCTATGTGAATCTGCTACCAGCATACACAAAGCCGGTCCGACCTGCACGTCCAGCCCCCGCTCGTTGAGCCGACCGGTCGGCATCTCGAGCGAGCATCTCTCAGGCGTCCCGGCAAGCGCGGGCAGACGTCCAAGCGGCGGGGTCAGCACTGACGGCCGCCATTGTCGATGAGGAGGGCAGGAAAGTGCCGGTTCTGCGGATTGTCCCCGGCGGGCAAGCATCAGGTTTGGCAAACGCAAACCTCTGGTCGGGAAGCTGTCCCTATGATGGCGGCGCGGCATGGTGGGCGAGGCGCGTAAAACTTTCATCTTGTTGTATGGTAGAAATATAGTAAGTTTTCGCGTTCGCCAACGAGCCAGACGCCCAACGGCACGGCGGGCGCAGGAAAGACAGAAAAAAATCATTCAGGGAGACGGCTAACATGAACAGCATTTCCCCGGTCGTGTCGGCCGGGAAGGCGGCACGACCGCCCGCAGCAGGCCGACCTGCGACAGCCCGGCAGGCGCTGGCGAGCCCCCGTGGCGTCCAGTCCCGCGCCATGATGGCCTGACCGGAGCGCGCATGGCAGATATCATTCTAGAAACCCGCCAACTGACGCGGGAGTTCAAGGGCTTCGTCGCGGTCAATCAGGTCGACCTGCAAGTCCAGCGCGGGCACATCCACGCGCTGATCGGTCCCAACGGTGCCGGCAAGACCACCTGCTTCAACCTGCTGACCAAATTCCTCGCGCCCAGCGCCGGGCAGATTCTGTTCAACGGCCAGGACATCACGATGAAGCGCCCCGCGCAGATCGCGCGTATGGGCATCATCCGCTCGTTCCAGATTTCGGCGGTCTTTCCTCACATGACCGTGCTTGAGAATGTGCGTATCGGACTGCAGCGTCGCCTCGGCACATCCTTTCACTTCTGGAGGAGCGAGCGTACGCTGGAACAACTTGATGAGCGCGCATTACAGCTACTCGACGAGGTGGGTCTGTCCGAGTTTGCCTCCACCCTGACAGTCGACCTGCCTTATGGCCGCAAGCGCGCGCTCGAGATTGCTACCACGCTGGCGATGGAACCGGAGCTGATGCTGCTCGACGAGCCCACGCAGGGGATGGGACACGAGGATGTTCAGCGCGTGACCGACCTGATCAAGAAGGTTTCGAAGGGGCGCACCATCCTGATGGTGGAACACAACATGAGCGTGGTGGCTGGTATTTGCGACCACATCTCGGTACTGCAGCGCGGCGCGGTGTTGGCCGAGGGTGACTACCAGACCGTCTCGCGCAACCCGCAAGTGCTCGAAGCCTACATGGGCAGCACCACCACCCTCGAAGGAGCGCACTGATGGCTGCTGCACTCGAGATCAGTCATCTGCAAGCCTGGTATGGCGAATCGCACATCCTGCACGACGTGAACCTGTCGGTGCAGCAGGGCGAGGTTGTCACGCTGCTCGGCCGCAATGGTGCCGGTCGCTCCACCACGCTGCGCTCTATCATGGGTCTGACCGGCCGGCGCTCCGGCTCGGTGAAGATCAACGGCGTGGAGTCGATCCACCTGCCCACCCATCGTATCGCCCACCTGGGCGTGGGCTATTGTCCGGAGGAGCGGGCCATCTTCTCGTCGCTATCGGCTGAGGAAAACCTGATGCTGCCGCCGATGCTGATGCCTGGCGGGATGTCGGTCGACGAGATTTACCAGATGTTCCCCAACCTGGCCGAGCGGCGCCACAGTCAGGGCACGCGTTTGTCTGGTGGCGAGCAGCAGATGCTGGCCGTTGCGCGCATCCTGCGCACCGGCGCCAAGCTGCTGCTGCTCGACGAAATCTCCGAGGGGCTCGCACCCGTGATCGTGCAGGCGCTGGCGCGGATGATTACCGCGCTCAAGGCCCGTGGTTACACCATCGTCATGGTCGAACAAAACTTCCGCTTCGCCGCGCCGCTGGCTGACCGCTTCTATGTGATGGAGCACGGCCAGATCGTCGAGCGGATCGCGGCTTCCGAACTGGAGGCCAAGATGTCGGTGCTCAACGAATTGCTGGGGGTCTGAGACCATGGAAATTTTCGGTATTCCCCTGGCGGGCTTGCTCGGCCAGTTGTTGCTGGGGCTCGTCAACGGATCGTTCTACGCGATGCTCTCGCTTGGCCTGGCTGTGATCTTCGGCCTGCTCAACGTGATCAATTTCGCGCATGGCGCCCTGTACATGATGGGTGCCTTCCTTGCCTGGATGGGGTTGCAGTATTTCGGCATCAGCTACTGGGCAATGCTGGTCATCGCGCCGCTGCTGGTGGCCGTGTTTGGCATCGTGATCGAGAAGACCATGTTGCGCTGGCTATACCGGCTCGACCACCTGTATGGGCTGTTGCTGACTTTCGGTATCACACTCATCATTGAAGGCGTGTTCCGCTCGTTCTACGGCGTGTCCGGCCAGCCTTTCTCAGTGCCCGAAGAACTGGCCGGCGCGACTGACCTCGGCTTCATGATGCTGCCGATTTATCGTGCCTGGGTGGTGGTGGCCTCGCTGGCCGTCTGTCTCGGTACCTGGTTCGTGATCGAGAAGACCCGACTCGGCGCGTACTTGCGCGCCGGCACCGAGAACCCGAAGATGGTCGAGGCGTTCGGCGTCAATGTGCCGCTGATGGTGACGCTGACCTACGGCTTCGGCGTTGCGCTTGCCGGTTTTGCCGGCGTGCTGGCTGCGCCGGTGCTGCAGGTCTCGCCGTTGATGGGTTCGAACCTGATCGTCACCATCTTCGCGGTGGTGGTCATTGGCGGTATGGGATCCATCCTCGGCTCGATCGTCACCGGTCTCGCACTCGGCGTGATCGAGGGCATGACCAAGGTCTTCTATCCGGAGCTGTCGTCGACGGTGGTGTTCATCATCATGGCGATCGTGCTGCTGGTCCGTCCGGCCGGTCTGTTCGGCCGCGAGAAATAAGGAAAAAGCCATGTTGAAAAAAACGGCGTATGCCGCGGTGCTGATCGGCGCGCTCGTCGCGCCCTTCTTCCTGTACCCGGTGCTGCTGATGAAAATCCTGTGCTTCGCCCTGTTTGCGTGCGCCTTCAACTTGCTGATCGGTTTCACCGGCCTGCTGTCATTCGGTCATGCGGCCTTCTTCGGGGGCGCGTCGTATATCACCGGCCATGTGCTCAAGGAATGGGGGATGCCCTTCGAGATCGGCTTGCTTATCGGGGTTGCCTTTGCCGTGGTGGCAGGTTTCGTCATCGGCGGGCTGGCGATACGCCGGCAGGGTATCTACTTCACGATGATCACGCTGGCATTGGCGCAGATGCTGTTTTTTGTTTTCCTGCAGGCGCCATTCACCGGCGGCGAGGATGGATTACAGTCGATCCCCCGCGGCAAACTCCTGGGCGTTATTGATCTCGGCGACGACCTGACGATGTATTTTGTCGTACTTGCCATCGTGGTGGCGGCGTTTGCGCTCATTGTGCGCGTCGTTCACTCGCCTTTTGGTCAGGTGCTCAAGGCGGTGCGCGAGAACGAGCCGCGCGCCACCTCGCTCGGTTACGACGTCGACCGCTACAAGCTGCTGGCCTTCGTCCTGTCGGCCGGGCTGGCCGGACTGGCTGGCGCCACCAAGGCAGTGGTGCTTGGCTTCGGTACGCTGACCGATGTGCATTGGTCGATGTCGGGTCTCGTCGTGCTGATGACACTGGTCGGCGGTATGGGCACGCTGTTCGGCCCGGTTCTGGGTGCAATCATCATCATCGCGCTGGAGAACAAGCTGGGCGATTTTGGTAGCTGGCTGGCCGAGGTCACCGCGGTCGAATGGTTCAATGCTATTGGCGAATCGGTGACCATGGTGACCGGCCTGATTTTCGTCGTCTGCGTACTGGCGTTCCGGCGCGGCATCATCGGCGAACTGGCTGCCCGCCTGCGCTGAACCTGTAGAGGATCCAATAACATGAGTCACCCGCAATTCCACTGGCAAGACCCGCTGTTGCTGGAGCAGCAGCTCACCCCTGACGAACGCATGGTACGCGAGGCCGTGGCCGCCTATGCGCAGGAAAAGCTGCAGCCGCGCGTGCTGGAAGCTTTCCGCCATGAGAGGTTCGACGAGGCCTTGTTCCGCGAGATGGGCAGTCTTGGACTGTTTGGTCCGACGATTCCGACCGAGTA
>CAZESK010000048.1:0-2134 GCA_964515155.1 uncultured Bifidobacterium sp. | reverse complement strand
TGTTCCGCGAGATGGGCAGTCTTGGACTGTTTGGTCCGACGATTCCGACCGAGTACGGTGGCGCCGGACTCAACTACGTCAGCTATGGCTTGATCGCGCGCGAGATCGAGCGTGTCGACTCAGGCTTCCGCTCGGTGATGAGCGTGCAGAGCTCGCTGGTGATGGTGCCCATTTTTGAGTTCGGTAGCGAGGAGCAGCGGCGCAAGTACCTGCCGAAGCTGGCCTCGGGCGAGTGGGTCGGCTGCTTCGGTCTGACCGAGCCCAATCACGGATCGGACCCGGGCAGCATGGAGACCCGGGCGCGTACGGTGGATGGTGGCTATGAGCTCACAGGATCGAAGATCTGGATTACCAACAGCCCGCTGGCCGATGTGTTCGTGATCTGGGCCAAGGACGATGGCGGCGATATCCGCGGTTTCATCCTTGAGAAGGGCATGCAGGGGCTGTCTGCACCCAAGATCCACGGCAAGGTCGGCATGCGCGTATCCGTCACGGGTGAGGTCGTGATGGACCGTGTGTTCGTTCCCGAAGAGAATCTGCTACCGAACGTCAAGGGCCTCAAAGGTCCGTTCACCTGTCTGAATTCTGCGCGCTATGGCATTGCCTGGGGTGCGATGGGAGCCGCCGAATTTTGCTGGCACACGGCGCGGCAGTACACGCTGGACCGCAAGCAGTTCGGCCGGCCATTGGCGGCGACCCAGCTGATCCAGAAGAAGCTGGCCGACATGCAGTCCGAGATCGCGCTGGCGCTGCAGGGTTGCCTGCGCCTGGGGAGGATGAAAGATGAGGGCACGGCGGCAGTCGAGATCACGTCGATCATGAAGCGCAATTCGGCCGGCAAGGCACTCGATATTGCCCGTACCGCTCGCGACATGCTGGGCGGGAACGGCATCAGTGATGAGTATGGCGTGATCCGCCACGTCGTCAACCTCGAAGTGGTCAACACTTACGAGGGGACAGCGGATGTGCATGCGCTCATCCTCGGCCGTGCACAAACGGGGCTGCAGGCGTTTTTCTGAGGCTGCAGGTCCGGCAGGTCCGGTAGACACCCATGTCGTCACTGGCGCGTGCGTGCTGTAGCGCCTAGTGGTCGTTCTGGGGACGCGCGCTCCACGGTGTGGCGGTAAAGGCGAGAAAGGCCTGGTGCGTGCTAAGGAAAATCCGGTCATGCATGCGCTGGCCTAGCGGCGTGGGGCGTAACCGGTCAAGCACCGGCCCTTTGACCTCAGAAAACTGCAGGCAGATGTTGCGTGACGCGAGGTTTTTTTCAAGGTCGGTCAGCATGGCCAGTGCGGTGGCGTCGAGTTGGTTGACCGCCGACATGATGAGCAGAACACTCCGGGTCTCCGGGTGTGCCCGGAGTAGTGCCTCCACCTTGTCTTCCAGCATGTGGGCATTGGCGAAATAGAGGCTTTCGTCGATTCTCAGCGCGACCAGGCCGGGCAGGGTCTCGACCTGCTGGCGGTCGACATTGCGGAAGTGCTCGGTACCCGGCACGCGGCCGACGACAGCCATATGGGGATGGCTGCTGCGCCAGACCAGGACCGCCAGCGACAGCGCCACCCCGAGCAGGATGCCTTCTTCCACTCCGAGCAACAGCACGCCGCCAAAGGTCAGGAGCAGCGACAACGCATCCGCCTTGTCATAGCGCCACGCTTGTTTGAGCGTATCGATATCGATCAGTGCGCTGATCGCGACGATGATGGTTGCTGCCAATACGCTATGCGGCAGGTAGTGGAACCAGCCAGTCATGCCGGCAATCACCATCGCCATCAGAAGCGCCGACACCACGCCAGCGGCCGGTGTGTGTGCGCCGGCTGAAAAATTGACAACCGAGCGAGCGAAGCCACCGGTCACCGGGTAACCGCCGGAGAATGCGCTGGCGATATTGGCCGCGCCGATGCCCAGTAGCTCACGATCTGGCTGAATGCGCTCGCCGCGCTTCAAGGCCAGCGACTGTGCAACCGATACGCTCTCCACGAAGCCCACCAGCGAGATCAGCAGCGCCGGAAGCCAGAGTGCATTCAACGCTGACCACCCGAGCGCGGGCAGGCCAAGCGCCGGCAGGCCGGACGGCACCGCACCGACGATCGATACGTTAGCCGTATGATCCACGCCGCTCTGCGCGACGTAG
>CAZESK010000047.1:0-20852 GCA_964515155.1 uncultured Bifidobacterium sp. | reverse complement strand
TGGCCTTCGCGCGCGAGGGTGCGAAAGTGGTGGTGTCCGATCTTGATGACGCCGGAGGTCATGACACCGTACGGCAGGTTACGCAACAGGGTGGTGAGGCGATCTTCGTGAGGGCCGACGTGGCCTTAGCCTCCGATATGGACCAGCTCGTGCAGCAGGCCATCGATCGTTATGGCGCCTTGCACGTGGCTTGCAACAATGCGGGTGTCGGCGGCGACACCGTGCCGACGGCCGATTACCCCATCGACGAGTGGAACCGGGTACTGAGCATCAATCTCTCTGGCGTATTCTATGGCATGAAGTACCAGATACCGGCACTGCTTAAAGTGGGCGGCGGCGCGATCGTCAACATCGCTTCCATCCTCGGTGCAGTGGCCTTCCCGACTGCGCCAGCCTACACCGCCGCAAAGCACGGCGTGCTCGGGCTGACCCAGACTGCTGCGCTCGATTACTCGGCACGAGGCGTGCGGGTGAATGCCGTCGGCCCCGGGTTTATTCACACGCCAATGATCAGCAAGCTCGAGGCGGATGACGCTGTCAACGCAATGCTCGTCGCCGCCCATCCGATTGGCCGACTCGGTCGTCCGGAGGAGGTTGCCGAACTCGTTGTTTGGCTCGCCTCGGACCGAGCATCTTTCGTAACCGGCGCGTACTACCCGGTCGATGGTGGCTATCTGGCTCGCTGAACACTGGCCCGGACGGAGCAGGGTCGGAGCGCCCGCGGCCGCGACCAGGGACTCCGAAGCTGCACGAAGCCGCGCGTATACTTGCCTTGCTTTTTTCAATGCATGTGTGCAGATGAACGCCATCGAAAGAACCCTGGACGAACTCGCCAAGACCTCGGCCGATGCGCTCTACGACCGCGCGCTGGCTCTTCGTCAGGGCGACGGCGTGCGCGTCAACTTCCGCGCGGCGCACCGGTTCTTTCTGCTGGCCTCGCTGATGGGGCGGCCGGCGGCGCGTTATCAGCTGGCACAGATGCACCTGCGCGGCGAGGGTCGTCCTAAGGACAAGCTGCGAGCAGCGATGTGGATGCATCTGGCCATGGGCCGCGATGATCCGCGTACTGCGCGCGGCCTGCGGCTGATCATCGATGAGATGAGCCGCGCCGAGCAGAAACAAGTCTTTCGTCAGGCTGATGAATTCGTCAAGGCAGAACAGGAATTCCGCCTGGCGCTTAAGGGTGGTGATCCGGCGGCGATGGTGGCCATTGGCGAGCGCCTGGCCACAGGGCGCGGTGTCGACCGGGATCCGGAAATGGCGTCCGAGTGGTACCGGCGCGCGCTGGTTTTCCGCTACCCGCCGGCACAGACCCGGCTCGGGCTGGCCTATCTGAGCGGGGAGGGTGTCGAGCGTCACCTCGAGGAGGGTCAGCGCCTGCTGCGCCTGGCCGCCAAACAGAATGACGCGAACGCGCAGTACCACCTCGGCGAGTCCCTGCGTCAACAGCTGTCCGGTCGTGCCGAGGGCGTCAAGCTGCTTGAGCAGGCCGCAGCACAGGGCCATTCGCTGGCCCAATTCTGCCTCGGCAAACTGTACAAGGAAGGCGAGGTCCTGCCGGCGGGCGCCGTCAGCGCGCACCGGGAAATCGCACCTCACTTAGTACGTGCGCGCGAGTATTTTGAACAGGCGGCGGCGCAGGGTATGGTCGATGCCCAGTTCGAGCTGGGGCAGATGCATGCGCAGGGGCAGGGTACGCGGCAGGACTTCGAGCAGGCCGCTCGCTACTACCTCGACGCAGCAAACGAGGGGCACGCCAAGGCGCAGTTCAACCTCGGGTTCCTGTATGGGCATGGGCAGGGCGTCGAACAGGACGACGCACGCGCCTACCAGTGGTACCGGATCAGCGAACGCTCGGGCTATGCGCTCGCCGCACAGAGCGCGGCACTGGCGCAGAAAAAGCTGAGCGACGAGGAGAAGGAAATGGCCGACTGGCGCGTTGATGGCTTTCTCGGCAGTCACTTGGATTGATTGATCCATCCTCGGCACCGAAGCGCTCGCACTGAGCCAAAACAAACGGTGCAAACGTGATGTTCTTTGATCGCCAAATCAGAATTGTCCTACCGCATCCTCTGTTAGACTGATTTCGCGTAATGCTGCGATCTCCGCACGATCATTCGATCTGCAGATGAAAATATCTGTTATCAGGAGATGAATGAAACTATCGAGACCCAGCTTGCTCAGATCGCAGACTTGTCGATGCCTCAGGGTCAGCGACTTACTGCGAACTATCAACCTTTCGTGAAAGCGAGGAAAGCGATGAAGAAACTAGTGTATCTCTTGGCAGCAGCACTGCTTGCCGCCTGCGGCACCATGCCGACCGGTGCGCAATTTGGCGAGGTTAAGCATCCCGATCCCTTCCACTCCTACATCAACTGATCCTCCTGTCGTCAGTGATTGCGCCAGCGGGCGCAGCAGATTGACCTCATGTAGAATCCGAACGGTCGTGCTTAAAAATAACAGACCGTCGGAGACAGCATGGACTTGAACTTTGCGCCAGAAGACCTGGCGTTTCGCGACACGGTGCGCGCGTGGTTGGCAGAGAACCTGCCTGCCGACCTCCAGCACAAGGTACTTAACCATCAGCGGCTCAAGCGCGAAGACTATGTGCGCTGGCACCGCATCGTTCACCGTCAGGGCTGGGTCGCGCCGAATTGGCCGGTTGAGCATGGCGGACCCGGCTGGAGTCGGGTGCAGCAGCACATCTGGGAGGAAGAGTGCGCTCGTGCCGGCACACCGCCCATCCTGCCTTTTGGCGTCAACATGGTCGCGCCGGTCATCATCGCCTTCGGTAACGAGGCGCAGAAGCGGCATTACCTGCCGCGCATCCTTTCCTGTGACGACTGGTGGTGCCAGGGTTACTCGGAACCCGGCTCCGGTTCCGACCTTGCTTCGCTCAAGACACGCGCAGTGCGCGACGGCGAGCACTACGTCGTCAACGGTCAGAAAACCTGGACCACCCTCGGCCAGCATGCCGACATGATGTTCTGCCTCGTGCGCACCGATCCGGACGCGCGCAAGCAGGAGGGCATTTCCTTCCTGCTGATTGACATGAAGACACCTGGTATTACGGTACGCCCGATCATCACGCTCGATGAAGATCATGAAGTCAATGAAGTCTTCTTCGACAACGTGAAGGTGCCGGTCGCGAACCTGATTGGCGAAGAGAACCGTGGCTGGACCTATGCGAAATACCTGCTCGGTCACGAGCGCACCGGCATTGCCGCCGTCGGTCGTTCCAAGCGCGAACTGGCCTTCCTCAAGCGCCTCGCCGCGCGCATCCGACAGGCGGGCAAGCCGCTGATCGAGGATCCGCTGTTTGCATCGAAACTAGCCTCGCTGGAAATCGACCTGATGGCGCTGGAGATCACCGTACTGCGCGTGATCTCGCAAGAATCGAGGCGCAAGGCGCCGGGGCCGGAGGCGTCGATGCTGAAGATCAAGGGTACCGAGATTCAGCAGGCCCTGACTGAGCTGATGGTCGAAGCAGCCGGGCCGCTGGGCCTGCCTTTCGATCCGGACTATCTCGAGGGCGACCGACAGCACAGTGCCGGCGGTGATGACGATGCGGCGCCGCTGATGCCCTATTACTTCAATTACCGCAAGACCTCGATCTATGGTGGATCGAACGAAATCCAGAAAAACATCATCACACAGATGATTCTCGGACTGTGAGGCAGGGCATGGACTTCGAACTCAATCCCGAGCAGCAGCAATTGGCCGATGCGATCGCGCGCTGGGCCGAAAAGGACTACGGTTTCGAGCAGCGCAAGCAGATCCTGCGTTCCGACGCGGGTATTTCTGTAGCAGCGTGGCAGGCGCTGGCCGAACTTGGCGTGCTGGCTTTGCCGGTGCCGTCGGATCAGGGCGGTTTCGATGGCAGTGCAGTCGACCAGATGGTAGTGATGCAGGCGCTGGGTCGCGCGCTGGTAGTCGAGCCGGTTTTCGCAACGGCGCTCGGCACGCATTGCCTGACCATCGCCGGTGGTCAAGGAAGCCCGCTGGAGGCCGTGGCTGCCGGTACGCTGACGCTGGCCTGTGCTTTCGGGGAGCGGCAAGCTCGCCATGACCTGTTCGATATCGAGACCCGGGCCACGCGCGAGGGTGACGGTTATGTGCTCCGTGGGACCAAGCACGGCGTACTGCATGGTGCGCAGGCAGGCATGCTGATTGTCTCCGCGCGTATGGGCGGGCAGTCACGGGACACTGACGGCATCTCACTATTCATGATGCCGGCCGATACCGCCGGCATCACCATTCACGATGCGCGGGGCAATGATGGCCTGCGCATCGCCATCATCGAACTCGCCGACGTGCGCCTGCCCGCCACGGCGTTGCTGGGCCGTGAAGGCGCGGGCTGGCCACTGCTCGAGGCCACCGCTGACCATGGCATCACCTTGTTATGCGCCGAGGCGTTGGGCGTGATGGAGGCGCTGTTTGAGGCCACGCTCGATTATCTGAAGACCCGCCAGCAGTTCGGCGTGCCAATCGGCAAATTCCAGGCTTTGCAGCACCGGATGGCGGATATGTATGCCCATCTGGAGCAGGCACGATCGATGGCCATGCTGGTGGCGGTCAAGGCCTCTGCCGACGATCCAGCCGAGCGGCGTCGCATGGCATCCGCAGCCAAGGCGCGCATCGGGCAGGCGATGAAATTCATTGGCCAGCAGGCGGTACAGCTGCATGGCGGCATGGGTGTCACCAACGAGCTGCCTGCCGCCCACTTGTTCAAGCGGCTAGCAGCGATCGAGCTGACGCTGGGCGATACCGATCATCATCTGGCGCGCTTTGCGGCGCAGCCGGGATTCGCAACCCACGAATGAGCGGTTCACGAAAGAGGGTGTCATGAAGCATTTCGACAGCGCCGCGGCGCTTGAGGCGGAAGTCGGTAAGGAAGTCGCGGTATCCGACTGGATGGCCATGACGCAGCAGCGGGTGAACCTGTTTGCCGAGGCAACCGACGATCCGCAGTGGATCCATGTCGATGAGGAGCGCGCGCAGCGCGATTCACCCTTCGGCGGCACTATCGCGCACGGCTACCTGACACTGTCCTTGTTACCTCGGTTCTTCGAGGCCGAGGTCGCATTCCCGTTTTCGACGATGAGCATCAACTACGGCACGAACAAGGTGCGCTTCCCGTCGCCGCTGCGCGTGGGGCAACGCATACGCGGCCGCTTCGCATTGCTCTCGGTGGAGCATCATGCGGACTGCGTGCAGAGCGTGTGGAAGTACACAGTCGAGCAGGAAGGTAACGACAAACCGGTCTGCGTGGCCGAGGCGGTACTCAGGCAGTACTACTGATCACGCCCCGGTCTTTGCGATAGCAGCTCAGCCAGCCCGCCGCAGCTGCAGCCACTCGCGAAGGGCTTCGTTCATCCGGGTCTGCCAACCCGGGATCGGCGAACTCAGCGTCGCTGATACTGCGGCGAACCGAATAGCATCTCCTTGGACTTGTCGTCCACGAGTGGCTTGCGCAGGCTGGCCAGGACCTCAACGCCGCGCTGCACCGCAGGCCGTGCGGCAATCTCGTCATGCCAGCGCTTGGCGTTCGGGTAGTCGGCCCAGTCGATGCCCTGGTTCTTCCACGAGCGCGTCCAGGGAAAGGCAGCGATATCGGCGATGCTGTAGGCGTCACCGGCAAGGAAGCGGTGCTTGGTCACCTGCTTGTCGAGCACGCCATACAGACGCCGGGCCTCGTTGGTGTAGCGATTCACCGCGTAGTCGATCTTTTCCGGCGCATAGATGCGAAAGTGATGCGCCTGCCCGAGCATCGGACCCAAGCCTCCCATTTGCCACATCAGCCACTGCAGCACGGTGAACTTCTCACGGTCGGTGTGACCGAGAAAGCGGTTCACCTTGCCGGCAAGGTAGACGAGAATGGCGCCGGATTCGAACAGCGAGATCGGCTGGCCGTCCGGGCCATCAGGATCGACGATGGCCGGGATCTTGTTGTTCGGCGAGATCGCGAGAAACTCCGGCGTGAACTGGTCGCCCGCGCCAATGTCGATGTGATGCGCGCGGTAGGCCAGCCCGCACTCCTCGAGCATGATGTGAACCTTGTGGCCATTGGGGGTGGCCATGGAGTAGACGTCGATCATCGCATCATCCTTGGAAAAGACAGCCCGTTACGACCGTGTCACTGGCAGTTCCAGCGCTTCGCCCGGCAGGCTGACGTGCCGCGCCAGTTCCAGCTTGGCGATCGCGTTGCGGTGCACTTCATCGGGACCGTCCGCGAGACGCAGTGTGCGATTGTGCGCCCATAGCTGTGCGAGCGGGAAGTCGTCGGAGACGCCGCCACCGCCGTGGGCCTGGATGGCCCAGTCGATCACCTGCTGCGCCACATTCGGCGCCAGTACCTTGATCATCGCGATCTCGGCCTTTGCCACCTTGTTGCCGACGGTATCCATCATGTAGGCGGCTTTCAGCACGAGCAGCCGCGCACTGTCGATCATGATGCGCGACTCGGCGATCCGCTCGCGCCAGACACCTTGCTCGGAGATCTTGCGGCCGAAGGCCACACGCGAGTCGATGCGGCGGCACATCAGTTCCAGCGCTCGCTCGGCGGTGCCGATGGCGCGCATGCAGTGATGGATCCGTCCCGGACCGAGGCGGCCCTGCGCGATTTCGAAGCCGCGGCCCTCGCCGAGCAGCATGTTCGATGCCGGTACCCGCACGTTGTCGAAAATGATTTCGCAGTGGCCGTGCGGTGCGTCGTCGTAGCCGAATACGGAGAGGGGTCGGACGATATTGATGCCCGGTGTATCGGCCGGTACCAGGATCATCGACTGCTGCGCATGACGCGGCGCGTCCGCGTCCGTCTTGCCCATCAGGATGAAGATTTTGCAGCGCGGATCACCGGCGCCGGAGATCCACCATTTACGGCCGTTGATCACGTAGGCGTCGCCCTGACGTTCGATGCGGGTGCTGATGTTGGTCGCATCCGAGGAGGCGACATCCGGCTCCGTCATCGCGAAGGCCGAACGGATCTCGCCGCGTAGCAGCGGCTCCAGCCACGCATGCTTGTGTGCTTCGGTACCGTAGCGCTCGATGGTTTCCATGTTGCCGGTATCGGGTGCCGAGCAGTTGAACACCTCGGGCGCCCAGGGAATGCGTCCCATGATCTCGCACAGCGGCGCATAGTCGAGATTGGACAAACCCTCGGGCGCACGCGGCGATTTCGGCAGGAACAGGTTCCACAGCCCCTGCGCGCGCGCAATCGGCTTGAGCTCCTCGATGATCTGTGTCGGCAGCCAGCGGTTGCCTTTTTCCTGGCCGTTGCGGTTGACTTCGTCCATGTAAGCGCGCTCGTTCGGGTAGATGTGCTCATCCATGAACTTCAGCAGCTTCCCGCGCAGGACCTCGCAGCGGTCGGAATAGGCAAATTCCATCATTGTCTCCTTGGTGGTGTCGCTATTGTTGGTGATGTCGGTGAATTGTTCGGGAATGCCGCTTACAGGTCCTTCTCGCCGGAGGCATAGGCCCAGCCCATCTCGGCCATGGGTCGCGCCGCCTTGCCGTTACGCAGTGCCTGCTCGCTGGCCGCCGTGCCGTCCTGATAGCGCTTCATGATGCCCTGCAGGATGCCGGCCATGCGGAACATGTTGTAGGCGAGATAGAAGCGGAAGTCCTGCGGGTCAATCGTGATGCCGGTGCGCTCGCTGTAGCGGGCGACGTAGGCGTCCTGGGTCGGAATGCCGAGCGCGGCCAGATCGAGGCCGCCGATGCCACGGAACAGACCGGGCGTGATGTGCCAGCTCATGCAGTGATACGAGAAATCTGCCAGCGGGTGGCCCAGCGTCGAGAGCTCCCAGTCGAGCACCGCGAGGATACGTGGCTCGGTCGGGTGGAAGATCAGGTTATCGAGACGGAAGTCGCCGTGCACGATGGTGGTGATCTCGCCCTCGGGAATATGCTTGGGCAGCCAGTCGATGAGCGACTCCATCGCGGGAATAGGCTCGGTCTCGGCAGCTTTGTATTGTCTGGTCCAGCGGTCGATCTGGCGCGCGAAGTAGTTGCCTGGCTTACCAAAGCTCTCAAGACCGAGCGCTCGGTAATCGAGGCTGTGCAGTTGCGCGATCACGCGGTTCATTTCGTCGTAGATTGCGCCGCGCTGTGCCGGCGTTATGCCGGGCAGCGACTGATCCCACAGCACACGGCCCTCGATGAATTCCATCAGGTAGAACGCACGCCCGATCACGGCCTCGTCAAGACAAAGCGCGTACTGGCGCGCGGCCGGGAAGCCGGCTCTGGAGAGCGCATCCATCACGCGGAACTCGCGGTCGATCGCATGCGCCGACGGCAGCAACTTGGCGGCTGGCGCGGGCTTCGTGCGCAGCACGTAGTGACGCCCGCCAGCGCTCAGCTTGAACGTGGGATTAGATTGCCCACCCTTGAACTGCGCGATCTCCAGCTCGCCGGAAAAGCCCTCCACCTGCGAGCGCAGGTAGCTGCCCAGCGCATCGAGGTCAACCTTCATTCGTTCGGTCACGGGCTTGGTGCCCTCGAATTCTTCGTACATCGTCAGTCTCCGTGATTTTCCTGGGGCCTCAGATGCCGCGCGAGCGGCGGTATTGGTGGAACAGCGCCTCCATCGTCGTGCCTCGCGATTCAGCCTGCAGCTGGGAGGGCGGCGAGTAATTCACCACACGCACTACCCAGTCGGACGGGTCCTGCCCGACGTCCAGCACGTTGATGCAGCCCGCGGTCTGCGCGATATTGCCCATGAAGAGGCGCTGACCGCTGAGCGCGTATGACAGGATTGCGCGGTTGACACCGCCGTGCAGTACCAGCAGCACGGTATCCCATTCGGTCTCGGCGCGCAGGCGGTCGACGGCAGGGTGGATGCGGTCTATCAGCTCGCCGATGCTTTCGCCGCCAAGGAAGCGCTTGTGCTCGGGCGCGATACCCTCGAAGGCACCGGTGAAGGCCTCCCTTAGCTCCGCATCGGGAATCGCGGCCAGCTTGCCGCCGCGAATTTCAGCCAGGTCCGGCCATTCTTCGAGCGTTATCTGCTGGCCCGTCTCGGCCAGCACACGGGTGGCTGTTTCAACGGTGCGCGGCAGGCCCGAGACGATGACGCGGTCGAAGCGTACCGCATGCTCGGCGAATACGCGGCCGGCGGCGCTCGCCTGCAGCCGGCCCTGCTCATTGAGCGGCACCATCTCCGGCAGCACCGGCTTGCCGGCGGTATCAAAGTAGGTGACGCTGCCGTGTCGCATCAGGTAGACCCTGCGGCGGGGATTGAAGCTCATGGTGGCTGCTCGTGTCGGGTATCAGGTGTAGCGGGGAGGACGTTTCTCGAGGAAGGCGGTGATGCCCTCGAGGCCGTCGCGGTGATGCAGGCAGTCGACGAAGCTGCGCTTCTCGCTCTCGAAGTGCGCGGCCAGCGTGTTGTCCGGCGCCTCGCGCAGCAGGGCTTTGATGTTCATCGTCGCATGCGGCGACAGGGCAGCCAGCTGCTCGCTCCAGGCCAGCGCGGCGTCGAGCGCACCCCCGTCAGGCGTGATGCGGTTGACCACGCCGGCCTGGTGCAGCTTTGCCGCGCTCACCGCCTGGCCCTCAAGAATAATCTCCATGGCCAATTGGCGCGGTAGTGTCTGCGACAGGAACCACGAGCCGCCACCATCGGGCGTGAGGCCGACCCGGGCGTAGGACATGACGAATTTTGCTGACTGCGCTGCAACGATGAGGTCACAGGCCAGCGCCAGCGAGAACCCTGCGCCGGCGGCGGGACCCTCTACAGCGGCAATGACGGGCTTGCTGCAATCGCGTATCGCCGCGATCCAGCCATGGAGCTGGTCAATCGAGTCGGCCTGCACCGCGCGTTCCTTAGCGCGGTTCTCTAGCAGCCGGTTCAGGTTGCCGCCGGCGCAGAACACGTTACCCGCGCCCGTCAGCACGATGGCGCGCACCTCATGATCGCGCTCGGCCGTCTCCAGCGTTTCCACGCCGGCGGCATAGATGTCCGGATGCAGGGCATTCTTCGCACCGGGGTTCGACAGGGTCAGGATTAGCGTCTGGTCGCGGCGCGACGCGAGGAGTTCGGCGGGCATGGCGGGCTCGGTATATTTACAGGTGGGAATGATAGACTGCGCGCACACGCTTGCAAACCACCCGTCAGGGACCGAAGGAGAAGACAGAATGATCACATTGTTCGGCTTCGCGGCCAGCAACTACTACAACAAGGTCAAGCTCGTGCTGCTGGAGAAGGCCATTCCGTTCGAGGAAAAGCTGCAGTGGGTCGACGGCTCGCCCGAGCTCAAGGCGCGCTCGCCATTGGGGAAAGTGCCGTTCATCGAAGTCGGCGGGCAGACACTGTTCGAGTCACAGGTCATCGTTGATTACCTCGAATCGGCCTATCCGCAGCATCCGCTGCTACCGAAGGATCCGCTGGCCGCGGCCAAAGTGCGCGAGCTGACACAGTTCATGGAACTGCACCTCGAACTGGTCGGGCGTGAGTTGTATGCGGAGGCGTTTTTCGGAGGGAAAGTCAGCGACGAGACCAAAGAAAAAACGCACCGGCTTCTCAAGCGTAACGCAGACGCATTCGGTAAGCTGGCCAAGTTTTCGCCGTATATCGGCGGCGCGGAATTCACGTTGGCCGACTGTGCCGCCTATGTCCATTTGCCGTTGGTGAGCATGGCATCGAAGGCCATCTATGGTGAGGACGTGCTGGCCGCGTATCCGGTGAAGGACTACCTGAAGCAGCTCGGCGAGCGTGCCACTGTGCAGCGCGTCGCAGCCGACCGCAAGGAGAACGCGGTGGCGATGCAGAAGTGGCGTGCGGAGCGGCAAGCTGCCCGCTGAGCGCCTCCCGGCACATGACAACGGCCTCTGCGGAGGCCGTTTTTATTTTCAAAAGCAGATCTTTCCAGGGCTTCAGCCCTCGCTTTGGCGAGCCTGCGCATGCCGGACCAGCCACTGCTCCGGCGAGAGAATCTCGAACCCGCCGCGCCGACGCATTTTGCCTGCCAGTTTCAGCAGTGCCTTGTCCTTCGAGATCAGACAGGCGGCGCCGCTGGCTGCCGACAACTCCAGGAACTTCTGGTCGTCCGGATCGCGACACAACGGCAGCGCGGGCAAGGCTTCCGCCGCCGGCAGATCCAGCAGCGGGATCAGCCGGTCGAACTCGGCCGTGGCGGCCGCCTGCGCGGCGAGATCGAGACCGAGCTTTGTGTAGGCAATCACCAGTGTCCACTCGGTGCGGCAGTCGCTGCGGGTGACGCTCTCTACCTCGCCCGCATGCATGGCGGCCAGCAGCGGCTGCCAGCGCGGATCGCGGAACACGAACAGGTCGAGGCAGACGTTGGTATCGAGGACGATGCGTTTGGGCAGAATCTGTATCATTCGACAAAATTTTTCGGGTCTGGCGGCCGGTGTCGCCGGGCCGCCCTGACACCGATGCTGATCGTTCTATCGCCCGCCAAAACCCTCGACTACGCGTCCCCGATCCCGGCCGTGGATCATACGGTGCCGGATTTTATCCCGCGCTCGGCCGAACTGGTCTCCGTGCTGCGCGAGATGCCACCGGCCGGCATCGCCAGCCTGATGAAAATCTCCGATCCGCTCGCTCAGCTCAATGCCGAGCGCTTTGGCAGCTGGTCGACTACCTTCAGCGCCCGCAACGCCCGGCAGGCAGTACTGGCCTTTGATGGCGATGTTTATGAGGGCCTGGATGCGCGCAGCCTCACGCCGGCACAACTCGACTGGGCGCAGGGTCACCTGCGCATTCTCTCCGGCCTGTACGGACTGCTGCGTCCGCTGGATCTGATGCAGCCGTACCGGCTGGAGATGGGCACGCGGCTGCCGACTTCGCGCGGCAAAGACCTGTACGCATTCTGGGGCGAGGAGATCACGCAGGCGCTCAACGAGGCCCTGGCCGCTGCGAAGGCGCCGGCACTGGTGAACCTCGCCTCGGAGGAGTATTTCAAGTCGGTCAAGCCGCGGTTGCTTGAGGTGCCGGTGATCACGCCAGTCTTCGAGGACTGGAAAGGCGGTCGTTACAAGATCATCTCATTCTTTGCCAAGCGCGCGCGCGGCTTGATGGCGCGCTTCGCGATTGAGCGCAAGCTCACCAAGCCGGAGAAGCTGAAGGAGTTCGGTGTGGATGGGTATGCATTCGATGCGAAGGCATCGGACGAATTGACGTGGGTGTTCAGGCGGCGCGTAGAGTGAGGTGTGACTCGTGGTGGCGGGTTTCGCTGCGCTCTACCCGCCCTATGTGACCAAGGTGTGTCACTGTCGTGGGTGAGTCATAGGGCAGGTAGAGCGCCGCGAAACCCGCCACCCACACCGCGATCACCAGACCTTCCACCAAGGCTTGCCGGTCGCTGCGCCAGCCTTCAAGGCCGCATCGTCACTGTAGTTGAGTTCGTAGACCCGCTTCGCATCGTCGCGCAGCTGCTCCATACCCAGCGCATCATAGGCGAGGATCTCGAGCCGCAGGGCACTGCGTACCGAGCCGGAGGCCGGATAGTTGCGCACCACATTCTGCGCCCGGTTCAGTGCCGCCACATAGGCACCGCGGCGGAAATAGTAACGAGCCACATGTACCTCGTACTGGGCCATTGCCTCGACCAGATACGCCAGACGCGCACGCGCGTCATCGGCGTAGCGGCTCTCGGGGAAGCGATCAATCAGCAGCTTGAAGGCATCGAACGCGGCACGCGCGGCTTTCGGGTCACGCTCGGTCGGGTCCTGTGCGCTGACGAAATTGAACAGGCCCTTCTTGTCGTTGAAGTTCGCCAGCCCGCGCAGGTAGTACATGTAGTCCACGTTCGGGTGGTTCGGGTGCAGGCGGATGAAGCGGTCGACTGCCGCAAGGCACTGGGCCTGCTCGTTCTGCTTGTAGTAGGCGTAGGCGGTCTGCATCTGGGCCTGCTGCGCGTACTGTCCGAACGGGAAGCGGGATTCGAGCTTCTCGAACATCTTGATCGACTTGTCGTACGCGCCTCGTTGCAGTTCCTCGAGGGCCTCAGCGTATAATTTGTCCGCAGACCAGCCCTTGGTCTCATCCGGTTTCTCACCCAGCGAGCCGCAGCCCGCAATCAACAGGGCCAGCACGATCGATGCGAGTTTCAGGAAATTCTTCAGCATGGGAGAGGTCAGGGGCGGATCCGGTATGGCGGCGATTATAGCCGATGGAAACTCGAGTGAACCCAGACAGCAAGCCTTTCGCCCCCCAGCCGACCGACCCCGGCGCCCCCGATGATGTCGATGATTTCGAGCCGGTCGGGCCCGATTGGTCTCCCATCCACCTGACCCTCGACGCTGCGGCCGGCGGCGTACGGCTCGACAAGGTGCTCTCAACGCTCCTGCCACAGTTTTCCCGTGCGCGGCTGCAGCAGTGGATCGAGGACGGACTCGTCACCGTGGATGACAAGCCGGCCAAGACACGGGCGACTATGGTCGGAGACGAGCGCATCGTCATACGGCCGCAGCCCGCTGAATCTGATGGCGCCTATGCGCCGGAGCCGGTGCCCCTCGACGTCGTGCACGAGGACAACGAGCTCATCGTCCTCGCCAAACCCGTCGGGTTGGTCGTGCATCCGGCGGCGGGCAACTGGAGTGGCACGCTGCTCAATGGCCTGCTGCACCGCTGGCCGCAGCTCTCGGGCGTGCCGCGCGCAGGCATCGTGCATCGCCTCGACAAGGACACCAGCGGTCTGTTGGTTGTCGCCAAGACCCTGACTGCGCAAACCGATCTCGTGCGCCAATTGCAGGACCGCAGCATGGGTCGCGAATATCTCGCGCTGGTCTGGGGCCAGCCCATCTCGAGCGGCCGCATCGAGGCGGCACTGGCGCGTCACCCGCGCGAGCGTACGAAAATGGCGGTCAGCAAGTCGCCACTAGCCAAGCCAGCCGTCACCCATTACCAGAAGATTGCGGCAGGCGCGCTCGATGGCAAACCGGTCGCCTTGCTGCGGTGTCGGCTGGAAACCGGTCGCACGCACCAGATCCGCGTCCATTTGCAATCGATCGGCTTTCCGCTGGTTGGCGATGCCGTCTATGGCAAGCAGCATCTTGCCCACCTGTTCCCGCGTCAGGCACTGCACGCCGAGCGGCTCACACTCGTGCATCCCGCCGATGGTGAGACCTGCGAATGGCAAACACCCGTACCGGCGGATTTTGACGAACTACTTCAGCGCGCGGGTTTGCGACCATGACCCTGCCGCTGGTCGACATGCACTGGCCGCAGCTGCCCGCTGGCGTCGCGGCTCTGTCGACCACCCGCCGCGGCGGTGTCAGCGCCGCGCCCTATGACAATGCCGCCGGTGGCGGAGGACTCAATCTAGGCACCCATGTCGGCGATGCCATGCAGTCGGTCGAGGCCAATCGCGCATGCCTGCGAGCGATGCTTCCGGCCGAGCCGGTGTGGCTGCGGCAGGTGCATGGCGTGCGCGTGATCGACGCCGCGCACGTGGGTACAGCATTGGCGCCTCCGGAAGCCGACGCCAGCATCAGCACGACGCCGGGCGTGGTTTGCGCAATCATGACGGCTGATTGCCTGCCGGTGCTGCTGGCCGACGAGCATGGCCGCGTCGTCGGCGCGGCCCATGCAGGATGGCGAGGTCTTGCCGCTGGCGTGCTGCAGGCCACTGTCGAGGCCATGCGCGAAGCCGGTGCCGGTCGTGTGCTGGCCTGGTTGGGGCCCGCGATCGGTCCGCGTCAGTTCGAGGTGGGGGAGGATGTCGTTCAGGCCTTTGCCGATGTGGACAACGAGGCCGTTGCCTTTCGCCCGCTGCCGCAGCGGGCCGGGAAGTACCTGGCCGATCTGCCTGCGCTGGCCCGGCTGTCGCTGGCTGCGGCAGGTGTCACTGACGTGGCCGGTGGCGCGCACTGCACGGTCAGTGAGCCACGCGATTTTTATTCGTTCAGGCGGGACGGCGTGACCGGGCGTATGGCATCGTTGATCTGGATCAAGTAGCGTCCTCGCTGGCGCGCTTATCGTTGCGCTCCGCAGCGTGTTGCGCCTCTTGCATGGCGCGCTGCCTTTCCTGCTCGCGGCGCCTGCGTCGCTGGCCGGTGCCACCGACGTAGATGATGAGCAAGGTAGGTAACACGCCGTACATGAAAAACGTCATAATGCCAGCGACCACCGTCTCTTCGGTGATAGCCATCATCAGGGTCACGTAAATCCAGCCCACCGCAGCGATATGCACGTCAGATCCGCCTGTGAAAAATAACAGCCAAGCATCGTAACATCGCTCACACATGCACGCAGGCACCGGTATTCAGGCACAACAATACGGGGAAAACGCATGAACAAGTCCGAGCGCGGCGCCCAACAGGCGACTGCTTCCGAATGGTTGTCGCAGATGACCGATCCCAGCGGCTGGCAGTCGTTGCTCAACCTGATGCAGTCCGGTATGCCCGCGATGCCTGGTATGCCCGGGATGCCCGGGATGCCCGGGGTACCTGCGATGCCCGGCGCGCCTGCCGTGAGCGCTCTGGTGCCGGCGGACACGCTGGCAGCGCTGCAGAAGGATTATGTTGAAGAGATGGTCACGCTGTGGACTGCGCTGATCGCGCAGCGCTCGCCGGACCTGAGCGACCGTCGCTTCGCCGACCCCGCATGGCATTCCAACCCGGTGCATGCGTTCAACGCTGCGGTCTACCTGCTCAATGCACGCTACCTGAACGCGCTGGCCGAGGCGGTTGAGGCCGACGAGGCCAGCCGGCGCAAAATCCGCTTTGCGACCCAGCAAGCCATCGATGCGCTCTCGCCGAAGAATTTTCTTGCGACAAACCCCGAGGCTCAGCAGAAGCTGGTCGAGACCAAGGGTGGGAGCCTGACGCGCGGCATCATGCACATGCTGTCCGACCTGCGCAAGGGACACATCTCTCAGACCGACGAGACCGCGTTCGAGGTCGGCAAGAATGTTGCGACCACCGAAGGTGCGGTCGTCTTCGAGAACGAGCTGATGCAATTGTTGCAGTACCGGCCGCTGACGAAGGAAGTACACGAGCGTGCGCTGCTGATTGTCCCGCCGTGCATCAACAAGTTCTATATCCTCGATCTGCAGCCCGAGAACTCGCTGATCCGCCATGCGGTTGCGCAGGGGCACACGGTGTTCGTGGTCTCGTGGGTGAATCCGGACGCTTCGCTCGGCCATCTCGGCTGGAACGACTATGTCGATCGCGGCGTGATCGCCGCGATCGATACAGCGCTCGATATCAGCGGCCAGAAGCAGCTGAACACGCTGGGTTTCTGTGTCGGCGGGACCCTGCTGGCGACGGCGCTGGCGGTGCTGGCCGAGCGTGGCAGGAAGCCGGCCTCGAGCCTGACGCTGCTGACCACGATGCTCGACTTTACCGATGTCGGCGTGATCGATGTCTACGTGGACGAGGCGCAGGTCGCGCAGCGCGAGCAGGCCATCGGCAAGGGCGGGATCATGCCCGGCCGTGACTTCGCTGCTGCGTTCTCCAGCCTGCGTCCGAACGACCTGGTCTGGAACTATGTGCAGTCGAACTATCTCAAGGGCGAGGATCCGCCGCCATTCGACCTGCTGTACTGGAACTCCGACAGCACGAACCTGCCCGGCCCGATGTTCTGCTACTACTTGCGCAACATGTATCTCGAAAACCGACTGCGCGACCCCGGCGTGCTGTCCGTCGGCGGCGACCCGGTCGATCTCGGCAAGGTGCAGGCCCCCGTCTTTATCTACGGCTCCCGTGAGGATCACATCGTGCCCTGGCTGTCCGCCTACGCGAGCACCGGGCTGCTCAACAAGGGCAAGCGCGGCGCCAACCGTTTCGTGCTCGGCGCTTCCGGCCACATCGCGGGGGTGATCAACCCGCCGGCCAAGAAGAAGCGCAGCTATTGGGTTAATGACAAGTTACCGGCATCCGCTGAAGCCTGGATGGCCGGCGCGGTCGAGCATCCGGGCAGCTGGTGGACCGAATGGTCCGATTTTCTCGCCGGGCATGCGGGCAAGCGCGTCAAGGCACCGGCGCGCTACGGGAATGCGCGCCACAAGCCGATCGAGCCGGCGCCGGGGCGCTATGTGCAGGTCAAGGCGGGCTGAAGCGCGCGCTATCCGCGTATTCCGCAGTTCTGCGATGCAATGCAATATATGCGGTGTGTTACGTTGCAATCCTGGCCAAGCTTCTGTTTTTCCGGACTATAATCGGGCGGCAAGATCGGACACCCGTCCGACTCCATCAACAAGATCGCAACAGTTCATTGCGACGCACGATAACTGGATCCGCCCATGACCACCACAAAGAAGTCTTCCGAGCGCCTGATCAAGAAGTATCCGAACCGCCGTCTGTACGACACCCAAACCAGTTCCTACATCACCCTGGCCGACGTCAAGCAACTCGTGCTTGCCAATGAAGCATTTGTGGTGGTCGATGCCAAGTCCGACGAGGACCTGACCCGCAGCATCCTGCTGCAGATTATTCTCGAAGAAGAGGCGAATGGTCAGCCGATGTTCTCCAGCGCGGCGCTGTCGCAGATTATTCGCTACTACGGCCATGCGATGCAGGGCATGATGGGCTCTTACCTGGAGAAGAACATTCAGGTGTTTATCGATATCCAGAACAAGTTCGCCGAGAATTCGAAGGGCCTGATGGACGAGAAGACCTTCAGCCCCGAGATGTGGACTCAGTTCATGAGCGTGCAGGCGCCGATGATGCAGGGCATGATGAGCAACTACATCGAGCAGAGCAAGAGCCTGTTCATCCAGATGCAGGAGCAGATGCAGAGCCAGGCAAAGAATGTGTTCGGTGCGTTTCCATTCCCCGGCGTGACGCCCGCGCGTGCTGTCGACCCGATGAAGGCCGAGAGCAAGTAAGGCCTGACCCCGGCTGGTTCATCAACATCCAACAGGTAGAATGGCGGTCGCGCATAGCGCCTCCGCCATTTTCTTTTGATTATTTTCGTTCTTCATGTCCTCATCTCCTGCTAACTCCCCGAAAGTCGGTTTCATCTCGTTGGGCTGCCCCAAGGCATTGGTCGACTCGGAGCAAATTCTCACCCAGTTGCGGGCCGAGGGCTATGAGACTGCGAAGTCCTATGACGGCGCCGACCTCGTGATCGTCAACACCTGCGGCTTCATCGACGCTGCCGTGCAGGAGTCGCTCGATGCGATCGGTGAGGCGCTCAACGAAAACGGCAAGGTCATCGTCACTGGGTGCCTCGGCAGCAAGAAGGATGCGTCGGGTGCCGACCTCGTGCAGAAGGTGCATCCGAAGGTACTGGCCGTCACTGGCCCGCATGCGCTGGGCGAAGTGATGGATGCCGTGCACACCCACCTGCCCAAGCCGCACGAGCCTTTCCTTGACCTGCTGCCGCCGCAAGGCGTGAAGCTCACGCCGAAGCACTACGCATACCTGAAGATTTCCGAAGGCTGCAATCATCGCTGCAGCTTCTGCATCATTCCCTCGATGCGCGGCGACCTCGTATCGCGCCCGATCGCTGAGGTGATGCTGGAAGCCGAGAACCTGTTCAAGGCCGGCGTGAAGGAGCTGCTCGTCATTTCGCAGGACACCAGCGCCTACGGTGTGGATGTGAAGTTCCGCACCGGCTTCTGGAACGGCAAGCCGGTGCGCACCCACATGACCGACCTTGTGCGTGCGCTCGGTGAGCTGGCCGCGCAACATGATGCCTGGGTGCGCCTGCACTATGTCTACCCGTATCCGCATGTTGACGAGGTGATCCCGCTGATGAACGGCGGCCATGTGCTGCCTTATCTCGACGTACCGCTCCAGCACGCGCATCCGGACGTACTCAGGCGCATGAAGCGCCCGGCCAATGGCGAGAAGAACATCGAGCGTATTCGCGCATGGCGCGAGGCGTGCCCTGATATCACCATCCGCTCCACCTTCATCGCGGGCTTCCCCGGCGAGACCGAGGAGGAGTTCGAATACCTGCTGGACTTCCTGAAAGAGGCGAGGATCGATCGCCTCGGCTGCTTCGCCTACTCACCAGTCGATGGCGCAGCCGCGAATGCCATTGCCAATCCAGTGCCTGATGCGGTTCGCGAGGAGCGCCGCGCGCGGGTCATGCAGCTGCAGGAAACTATCTCGAGGGAGCGTCTGCAGGCCAAGGTTGGCAAGACCCTGCGCGTGCTGATCGATGCCGTCGATCGCAATGGCGCGACCGGACGCTCGTCGGCTGATGCACCGGAGATCGATGGCGTGGTCTATATCAAGCGGCCTTATGAGCCTGGCGCCGAGCTGAAGGTGGGCAGTTTCGTCGATGTGCGCATTACCGCTGCCGATGCGCACGATCTGTGGGGCTCGGTGGACTGACCGTGGCTAACGACAGCAAGTCGCTGCAGACTCGTCTGACGACGACGGACTACCGTCCGCCCGAGGGGTTTGCGGCATTCCCCACCGCGATCCATCATGCATCGACGGTGCTGTTCAAAAATGTTGCTGCGCTGCGTGCGCGCAACTGGCAGGACAAGAGCGCGTATACCTACGGTCTCCATGGCACACCGACCACTTTCACGTTGGAGGCGCGACTGGCCGAGATCGAAGGCGGCAGCGACTGCCTGCTCGCGCCGAGCGGACTGGCGGCCATCGCGATGGTGGATCTGGCGCTGCTGGCGACCGGTGATGATCTGCTGGTGCCGGATAATGCCTACCAGCCCAATCGTGAGCTGGCAAATTGGCTGCAAAAAGATTTCGGCATTACCGTGCGGTTCTACGACCCCCTGGCGGGCGAGGGCATCGCCGACCTGATCCAGCCAAACACGAAGTTGATCTGGGCGGAGGCACCGGGCTCGGTATCGATGGAAGTGCCGGACATACCGGCAATCTGCCGCGCGGCAAAGGCGAGGGGCGTGCCGGTCGCGTTGGATAACACCTGGGCGGCAGGCCTCGCGTTCCGCGCCTTCGAGCATGGCGTGGACATCGTCATGCAGGCGCTGACCAAGTACCACTCCGGTGGTTCGGATGTCCTGATGGGCGCGGTGATCACCGCCGACAAGGCGCTGCACCGGAAAATCGAGATGGCGCACATGCGTCTTGGCTTGGGTGTATCGGCCGACGATGCCTATCTGGTGCTGCGCGGCCTGCCGACAATGAAGTTGCGCTTTGACGCGCACGATGCGGCTGCACGCAAGGTTGCTGCATGGCTGAAGGCGCGGCCCGAAATTGCGAAGGTGCTGCATCCGGCCTTCGACGACTGCCCCGGCCATGCCGTCTGGCAGCGCGACTTCACTGGTGCCGGCGGATTATTCTCGGTCTTGTTCGACCCGAGGTACACCGAGGAGCAGACTGACCGCGTCATCGATAAGCTCAAGCTATTCAAGATCGGCTACAGCTGGGGCGGCGCCAACAGCCTCGCGGTGCCGTACCGCATCGCCCAGATGCGCAGCCGCTGGGACGGCGCAGGGCAGCTGGTACGCCTCAATATCGGCCTCGAGGACCCGGACGATCTCATCACGGATTTGGCGCAGGCATTGCGTAGCCTGGCATAGGGCGGTTATTGCCGAGGTCAAGGAAGCCTTTGATCAGGCGATAGGCCTTCCAGACCCAGGCCGCCAGCCAGACCAACCCGGCTAGGGGAATGCCGATGATGGTCGCAAACAGCACCCCGCCGACGCACAGCCACACCAGATACCACCAGAAAGAACGGATTTGCCAGCTGTGGTGCGTGCGCAGGAAGCTGCCTTCGGTCTGCTCACGCTTGAGGTAGTTGAGAATCAGGGGGATAAACGACAGCGCGCCGAGGGAGAAGATCAGTGAGGCGCCATGCATGATGTACAGCCACCAGAGCCAGGTCTTGTTGTTCTCGGTGGCGGGATCGAAGGTGATTTGCTCGTTCATAGCCATGCCTTATTGATTGGCGGGTTTCGCTGCGCTCTACCCGCCCTATGCCCGGAAACTTGATGATGATG
>CAZESK010000046.1:2926-21071 GCA_964515155.1 uncultured Bifidobacterium sp. | reverse complement strand
CGAGTGTGTCCGCCAGATTGGGGCCGACGAAATAGTCGGCCTGCTGCACGCCGGCCAGCGCGGGGTTCTCGGAATGGAGCAAGTAAAACTTGGTCGCGAATTCCCAGTGGATCAGCGCCTCGCCCTGCCGCAACAGGAAATCAAATTCACCGATCGTATCTTCCCTGCCAGCGCGCACCTGCAGTCCGTGGGCGACCAGGATGTCCTGATGCCGGAAGTACCAGGCCAGCAGATTTTCGGCATACCTGCCCAGCCGCGTGAACCGATGTACGCCAAGGTAATCGTGCAACGCCGCCGGCGCGGCGTCGAGGCCAAGTAGCCAGTCGCGGCAGTCATCGGCGGCACCGGCCGGAAGACTCGCGATCTTGCCCTCCCAGCGCGGTGCCAGCGGGTCGAGCAGATTGGGGGCGTCGAGCAACCAGGCCAGCGCGCGGACATGAGCGTCCCGCAGCGAGGGCCAACGGGCATGAAAGCGGGCCTGACACGCCCCGACGACCGGTGGCGCGGGCTCAGCCGCCATGGGTGAGGCGTTGCGCAATACACAGGTCGCGCCAGGTCTTGGCCTTGTCTGCCGGTTTGCGCAACAGATAGGCCGGGTGATAAGTGATGACGAGCGGCACGCCACCAACGCTGCGCGGCTCTCCGCGCAGGCTGCCAAGGGCCGTGTCCTCGGGCAATCCGAGCAAGGATACGGCTGCGGTCTTGCCGAGCGCAATGATGACGTCAGGCTTGATCAGGGCGATCTGGCGCTGAAGGTAGGGCAGGCAGGCGGATACCTCATCGGCACCAGGCGGTCGATCGCGACCGTCCGGGCCAACGGGCCGGCATTTGACGATATTCGCGATAAAGGTGTTCGCGCCACGCGCGAGGTCGAGTGCGCCCAGCATGTTGTCCAGCAGCTTGCCGGCGGGGCCGACGAACGGCTCACCCTGCAGATCCTCGTTGCGGCCCGGTCCTTCGCCAACGAACAGCCAGCGCGCGTTACGGTCACCGACGCCCGGCACCGCATGCTGGCGGCCCTCGCAGAGCCGGCAGCGGGTGCACTGGCGGATCGATGTCTCCAGTGCATCCCAATCCATGCTGCCGATCTCATCGGCCAGCGCTGCTCCCTCCTGCACTTCCACACTTCCCTGCGGCATGGCCTCGCCCGGGGCCGGCGGCTGCGCGCGCTGCTGCCACACGGGCCCCAGCCCCATCCGCTCCAGCGTGCGTATCTTGTCCGGATTCATGCCTGCCCCGCGCCGAGCTCCAGCCGCATCACGATCGCATCCTCCCGGGTTTGACCGGCGGCCGGATAATAATGCTTGCGTCGTCCGATATCACGGAATCCTGCATGCCGGTAGACAGCATGCGCGTGCAGGTTCGACGGTCGCACCTCGAGCAGTACCGCGCCCATACCGGCATCGGCAGCAAGCGTGCAGACCTTGTCCAGCAACCACCGGCCAATACCCTGCCCCTGCAGATCGGGACGGACGGTGATGTTCAGCAGGTGCACGTCATCGACGGCATGCATCAGCAGAAAATAGCCAGCGAGGCGCCCATCGCTCTCCCGCGCGACCCAGGCTTCATAGCGACTGGCCAGCGAGTCGAGGAAATTGCCGCGCGTCCAGGGGAAGGGGTAAGCATCATTTTCGACGCGCATCACGTCTTCGATATCGGCCGCTTGCATACGCGCGAACCGCAGCGCGCCGGCATAGCGCGCCAGCCTCGCCAGCGAGCTCATGTAGCGGCTCCGGTGGCGGCGATACGCTCGCGGGTCGTCAGTGCGACCTTGTTACGCAGATAGAGCGGTTGCGCGTCCTGCGGTGCCAGCAACTCGCCGCGCGCAAGGCTATGCACTGCCAGCCTTGCGATGCAGCTGGCATGCGGAAGAATATCCGTGAGGCGCGGCGCATCACCGAGATGGCCAAAGGCATCCGGATAGGCCAGCAAGCCATTGCCGCAGAGCGCAGCACGGCCGCTTACCATCACACCGTCGGCGCGTGAGAGCGTCGGCTCGGTCACTACCTGCCAGTGGCCATCATGCCGATACTGCGCCCAGTACACCTCGCCCATACGTGCATCGAGTACGGCGATCACCTCGTCCCCCGCACCGGTGTCGCGCGCTGCCTCGGCCATGGCCATGAGCGTCACCACCGGCACGACCTTGCGCGAGGCGCCGGCGGCCAGTCCCTGCACCAGGCCGCATGCGGTACGCACGCCGGTGAACGAGCCCGGACCGCAACCGAAGGCCAGCGCATCGCATTGCGCGATCGTGACACCGGCCTCAGCAAGTGCCTGCTGCAGCAGGGGTAACACGGTCGCGGAGTGCGTCTGCGCGCCGCGCGACTCGCGTGTGATCATGCGATCGCCGGCCGCAACGGCAACGGAAGCCAGTTCGGTGGAGGTTTCAATGGCGAGAACGAGGGGAGACGGAATAGCTACGGAAGACATGTCTGCCATTTTACCAAGCGCCTCTGACGGCGCTCGCCATCGGGTAGAATTCTTGCATGAGGTCACTCTTACTTGAACCCGACAGCTTTCCGCAGCTCGCCGCCGCCTTCGATGACGGTCAGTGGGTCGTCGCCTGCCTGTGCGCCGGCTGGTGCGACGTCTGCAAACAATACCGTGCCGGATTCGAGGCGCTGGCCGCCGAGTTCCCGGAACATCAGTTCGTGTGGATCGACATCGAAGACCAGGCCGATCTCGTCGGCGACCTGGATGTCGAGAACTTCCCCACCATCCTCATGCAGCGCGGTGACCTCGTCGCTTTCTACGGCACGATGCTGCCCGAGCCGCGACAGGTCGCGCGCCTGCTCGCGGCGCAGCTCGAACGCAGCGACGACGAACTGCAGCGCGAAGCGGCCAGCAGCCCCGAGCGCCAGCAGTGGCAGCGTGAGTGCAACCTGCGCGCCAAGCTCAGCGAGCTCAGCTGACACTGCCCTCCAGTTTCAGCGGCAGACTGCGCAGGCGCTGGCCCGTCAACCTGAACACCGCATTAGCCACCGCCGGCGCCACCGGTGGCACGGCCGGTTCTCCCATGCCCTCGGGTGGCTCAGTACTGTTCAGGATCGCGACTTCCACTTCCGGCATGTCCGGCAGCCGCAGAGTGCGGTAGTCATGAAAGTTGGACTGCCGGACACGGCCGTCGCGCAGGGTGATTTCATCGTTCAGCGCCGCCGACAGTCCGAAAGCCACGGAGGATTCCACCTGCTGGCGTACGCCCTCCGGGTTGACCACCGTGCCGCAATCCACGGCGCACCAGACCTTGTGCACCCGGATAGCCGCGCCATCGACCGATACCTCGGCCACCTGCGCGACGATGCTGCCAAATGACTGATGCAGCGCGACGCCGTGCGCGCGCCCCTCGGCCGGCTCGCCGGCCAGACGGACGGCAGCGTCGAGCACGGCAAGGTGGCGCGGATGCGCGACCAGCAGGCCCCGCCGGAACGCGACAGGATCGACCTGCGCCGCATGCGCGATCTCGTCGATGAAGCTCTCCTTGAAAAACGCATTCTGCGAATGCCCGACCGAACGCCAGGTGCCGAGCGGTACGGCCGATTCGACGATCACATGGGAGACCCGCTGATGAGGTATCTCGTAGGGATGGTCATACAGGCCCTCGACCGTGGCCTTGTCGGGACCGACCATCGGCAGGCCGAAGGCACGATGGGTGAGATGATGAATAGGCGAGCCGGACGCCGAGTGCGTGCGCCAGGCCAGCAACTTCCCTTGCGCATCCATCTCGGCAGACAGCCTGGCCACTGCGGCCGGGCGATAGAAATCATGCGCCAGATCCTGCGTACGGTTCCACAGCAGCTGGACCGGCACGCCATCGAGCTTGCGCGCAATCTGCGTGGCCTGCACCACCATGTCGTTATCGAGACGCCGGCCGAAGCCGCCGCCGAGCTGGGTCACATGCAGATCGACCGCGTCCTCGTCAATGCCCGCAGCGCGCGCAGCGGCCGTTACCGCGATCGACGGTACCTGGGTCGGCAGCCAGAGCGCCAGCCGGCCATTCGCAAACCGGGCGGTGCAGTTCACCGGCTCCATCGCGGCATGCGCGAGAAAAGGCGCGCGGTATGTCGCCTCGATACGTGTTGCTCCAAGCGCCTTATCGGCATCGCCGCGCCGGAAATAGGTAAAGCCCTCATCCGCCTCCAGCGATGTCGCCAGCTCATGCAGAATACCGTCGCTCGACAGCGCGGCATTCGCGCCCTCGTTCCATTGTACGGACAAGGCCTTCTGCGCCCGTATCGCATGCCAGCGCGTATCGGCCACCACCGCCACGGCCGCTGCTGCGCCGGAACGGTCAGCCTCGAGCGGCATCACCTCAATCACGCCCGGCATATCCTTCAGCGAGGCCGCATCATACCCGGCCAGCGTGCCGCCAAATACAGGGCACATCACGACCATGGCGTAGCGCATGCCGGGCAGCTTCACGTCGAGACCGAACTGCGCTTCGCCGGAAGACTTGGCCGGCACATCCAGCCGTGGCTGAGAATGACCAATGATCCGGAACTCGGAGGCCGCCTTCAGCCGGAATGGCACATCGCCCATGCGCGCGGCGCGTTCAGCGAGCTCGCCATAGCCGGCGCGTTGGCCGCTGGCGTGTCGCACCTCGCCGTTCTCGGTCCGGCACTCGGCAGCCGGCACCTGCCAGCGCTCGGCTGCCGCCGCCACCAGCCGCGCCCGTGCGGCCGCGCCGGCCTCGCGCATGGGCAGCCAGCTGTCCTTCACGCTGGTCGAACCGCCGGTGACCATGATGCCGACCTCGCGCATCAGCTTGCGTGACATCCACTGCGCGCCACGCTTGATCCAGCCCGTCTCTTCCGGATGAAACGGTAGCCCGTCGGCCAGCATGGTGATGTCGCCGTAGATTTTACGGATTGGCGCCTGCATCACGGCAATGCGCGACAGGGGTATATCGAGCTCCTCGGCCACCAGCATGGGCAGCGAGGTCATCACGCCCTGCCCCATCTCGCTGCGCGCCAGCATGACGCTGACGTGGCCGTCCCTGGACACCATCACCCAGCCATTGAGCGGCAGCAGCGCCGGATCGAGACCTTCCGGCGGCGCGGCGTGCAGGCGCTGGCGCGGCGGCATCACGCCCCAGCCAATGACCAGCGCACCGGCCAGCCCGAGCCCGCCGAGCAGGAAGCGGCGGCGAGACGGCGGGCGCGATGGCGAAGGGAGTGACAATCCGTTTACCGCAGCGGTGTCTGACGAATCACGCATGACATTGCTCCATCGAGGGCTCTTGTTGGTTTTCCGTGGCATCCTAGCTCAAGTGCCCGCAAACTTCTTGCCTGCCCGCCGGCCATGACCGAAAGTTTTTTCCAGTCTTTCATTTTGCTGCTGCTGGTGACCGATCCGTTCGGCAATGTGCCGCTGTTCGTCAGCACCTTGCGGCAAGTCGCGCCGGAGCGGCGCCATGTGGTTGTGGTGCGCGAATGTCTGATCGCCTTCGGGCTGCTGCTGGCCTTCATGTTCATCGGCGAGCCCTTCCTGAAAGCGCTGCAATTGAGTGAGGTCGCCTTACGCATTGGCGGTGGCGTGATCCTGTTCCTGATCGCACTGCGCATGGTCTTTCCGCAACCCGGCGGCATTTTCGGCGGCAGCGAGCACGGCCCGGCCGAGCCGCTGATTGTGCCGTTGGCGATACCGGCGCTCGCAGGGCCGTCGGCGCTGGTGACCGTCCTGCTGTTCTCATCCCAGGCAACGATGTCCCGATGGCTGTACGTCGCCGTGATCTCGCTGGTGGCCGTCGTCTGGCTCGTGGTCTTGTTGTCGGCAGAGCGCTTGCAGCGGGTACTTGGGGACGCGGTCATGACCGCGGTTGAGCGGCTGATGGGACTGATCCTGACCGCGATTGCGATCGAGATGCTGCTGGCAGGGACGCGGGAATACATCCACTCACTTTAACGTTTCAGTATCAGATCGAAAGAGTTTTTAACGTTATCATTGCGGTTTAGTCATGAATACCAAGCCGCATGGATCAGTTCAAGCAAATTTCCACCTTCGTCGATGTGGCCGCGCGGGGTAGCCTGTCGGCAGCAGCGCGTGCCGAGGGCGTGGCGCCGGCCGTGATCGGACGGCGTCTCGACGCGCTGGAGGCGCGCCTCGGCGTCAAGCTCTTACAGCGGACCACGCGCAAGATCGCTCTCACCAATGAGGGTATTGCTTTTCTGGACAACTGCCAGCGCATCCTCCACGACCTCGACAATGCCGAGGCCGAGGTGTCCGAGCGCAGCGCGCGACCCAGTGGCCACCTGTCGATTTCCGCGCCGGCCGGCTTCGGACGCCAGCATGTCGCACCGCTGGTGCCGTCGTTTCTCGCCGAACACCGCGATGTGACTCTGACCCTGAACCTGAATGATCGTGTGGTCGATCTGATCGGCGAAGGCGTGGATGTGGCCATCCGCATCGCCGATCTCTCGGATTCCAGTTTGGTCGGCGTCAAGCTAGCCGACAACCGGCGCGTCATCGTCGGCTCGCCGGAGTACTTCCGGCGCCACGGCCGACCCATCACGCCCGATGAGCTGTCCCGACACAACTGCCTCGCATTCTCGAGCGCCGGCAGCCAGCGTGGCTGGACTTTCAGAATCAACGGCAAGAACCTGACGATGAAGGTGGGAGGTAGTATGGGCTGCAATGACGGCGCCGTGCTGCACGACTGGGCGCTGGCAGGCAAGGGACTCGCCTGGCGTTCGATGTGGGAGGTGGGATCGGAGATTGAATCCGGCCAGCTGGAAACGGTGCTCGATGAGTTCTCCGCCCCGGGCAACGATGTTTATGCCGTGTTTGCGCAGCGACAGCACCTGCCACTGCGGATCCGGGCCTTCGTCGACTTCCTGCGCCGGGCCTTTGCCGAGCCCGACTACTGGCGCAAGCGTTCGACGCCCTCGTCAACCAGCCATGGCCGAGGATGAATTCGGAGGCCTAAAAAAAAGAAATCCCCGCCGGGGCGGGGATTGCTTCGTTCAGCTAACCTGACAGTTACAGCGGCTGGATGTTCGCAGCCTGCTTGCCCTTCGGGCCGGTCGTCACGTCGAACTGCACGCGCTGGTTTTCCTGCAGCGACTTGAAGCCTTGCGACTGAATCGCCGAGAAGTGCGCGAACAGATCTTCGCCGCCCTCGTCCGGAGTGATGAAACCGAAGCCTTTTGCGTCATTGAACCACTTGACAGTACCAGTTGCCATAATATTTCCTTTCAACAGGCTTCACGGGGAAACCTTGGTTAAGGCGGATAGTCCGCCGGGAGACCGTCTCAACCAAGTAAGGAATTACAGCCTGATACTGCACCACTGCTACCTGAATCTCAACGTCCGGCGGATTATACTTGAGACGGCTCGTAATGCTTAAAGAATCGTAAATTATTTGAGCCATCTCCAAATAAGCTCTTTTCCGAGAATCTGCCGATTGCGCTCCCCCTCATACGTGGATTGATTCCATTCAAGCATCATTACGCCAAATCGCCTATAGTGCGACAGTCAATTAACCCGGGTCTCCCATGAAATTCGACGTCGCCATCGTCGGCAGCGGCCTAGCCGGCCTGTCGGTCGCACTGCACCTCGCGCAGAAGCGCAGGGTGGTCGTGATCTCCAAGCGCGCGCTGCGCGACGGCGCCAGCGATTGGGCGCAAGGCGGTATCGCCGCTGTCCTTGACTCACACGACAGCCATGATGAGCATGTGAAAGACACGCTGGTGGCCGGAGCTGGACTGTGCGACGAGACCGCGACGCGCTTCATCATCGAACGTGGCCGTCAGGCGATCGAATGGCTCATTGCGCAGGGCGTTCCGTTTACCCGGGACGAGGAGGCCGAACTGGGCTTCCATCTGACCCGCGAAGGTGGTCACAGTCAACGCCGAATCATTCACGCAGCCGACGCGACCGGTCATGCGGTGCAAATGACGCTGGAGGAGAAGGTTCGCCAGCATCCGAACATCACGCTGCTCGAGCAGCACATCGCGATCGACCTGATCACCTCCGACAAGCTCGGCATCAGCAACGGCGCACCGCTCTGCCATGGCCTGTACGTGCAGGATGTGGAGAGCCATCAGGTCCTGACCATCGCCGCCGACCAGACCGTACTGGCCACCGGTGGGGCAGGCAAGGTCTATCTTTACACGACGAACCCCGACACCGCGACCGGTGACGGCATCGCGATGGCCTGGCGCGCCGGCTGCCGTGTGGCCAATATGGAGTTCATCCAGTTCCACCCGACCTGCCTGTACCACCCGTATGCAAAGTCCTTCCTGATTACCGAGGCGGTGCGCGGCGAAGGCGGCCTGCTCAAGCTGCCGGCCAGTGCGGGCGCGGCGGCCGGCCAGCGCTTCATGCCCGCGCATGACGAACGTGCCGAGCTGGCGCCCCGCGACATCGTCGCGCGCGCCATCGACTTCGAGATGAAAAAGCGTGGCCTCGACTACGTCGACCTCGACATCAGTCACAAGCCGGCAGACTTCCTGAAGAGTCATTTCCCGACCATCTATGCGCGTTGCTTCGAGCTGGGTATCGACATCACGAAGCAGCCGATTCCCATCGTCCCGGCCACGCATTACACCTGCGGCGGTATCGTGACCGATCTGCACGGGCGTACCGATATCGATGGCCTATATGCGGTCGGTGAGACCGCCTACACCGGCCTGCATGGCGCGAACCGGCTGGCGAGCAACTCGCTGCTCGAATGCGTGGTGCTGGGTCGCGCGGCGGCCATGGACATCGAGGCGCAGCCCGAATCGAAGCACCCGACGCTGCGCGCGTGGGATGAAAGCCGCGTGACCGACGCGGACGAGGAAGTGGTCATCACACAAAACTGGGACGAACTGCGTCGCGCCATGTGGAACTTCGTTGGTATCGTACGCACCACGAAGCGGTTGGAACGCGCGCAACACAGGATTGCGCTGCTCAAGGAAGAGATCAACGAGTACTACGCCAACTTCCGCATTACCCGTGACCTGCTCGAACTCAGGAACCTGGTCGAGGTAGCCTCACTGATTGTCAGCAGCGCTTTGTCGCGGCGGGAGAGCCGAGGGCTGCATTACAGCCTGGACTTTCCGGAGACCTTGCCCAAGGCGTTGCCGACGGTACTGACGCCATTGAGGAAGACGACGCCAAGGCGTTAAAAAAGTCTTGATGGCGGGTTTCGCTTTGCTCTACCCGCCCTATCGGTCTGCTTAGAGCCTGCGATTTTGGGAATACTTGGTGGCGGGTTTCGCTTTGCTCTACCGGCCCTATCAGAACATCGCCAGCCCACGATCTTGCCATAGGGCGGGTAGAGCGAAGCGAAACCCGCCGACCGTCAAACTACCCGCAGCGAATAATCCGTCGCCCTGACATCCTTGGTCAGCGCGCCGATGGAAATGCGGTCAACCCCCGTCTCTGCAATCGCCCGCACGGTATCGCGATTCACGCCGCCCGAGGCTTCGAGCACCGCCCTACCGGCGGTCATTGCCACGGCCTCACGCATCATGTCGGTCGTGAAGTTATCGAGCAGGACCGAGATCGCGCCCGCACCGAGCGCCTGCTGCAGCTCATCGAGATTCTCGACCTCGATCTGTATCGACACGCCTGCATTCAACGAGCGCGCCGCATCCATCGCTGCCCTGATGCTGCCGGAAGCCGCGATATGGTTTTCCTTGATCAGGATGCCGTCATACAGCGCAAGCCGCTGATTCTTTCCACCGCCGACGCGCACCGCATACTTCTGCGCCAGACGCAGCCCTGGCAACGTCTTGCGGGTATCGAGGATAGCCGCTCCAGTGCCCTCGATCAGCTTCACATACTCGCGGGTCGCCGTCGCCACACCGGACAGCAATTGCATGAAATTCAGCGCGGGGCGCTCGGCCGTCATCAGCGACCGCGCCGGGCCCTCGATGCTGCAGACCACGGCATTGGCCGGCATCAGTTCACCCTCAGCGCAGTGCCACTCAATGCGGAGTCGGGGATCGACCTGCGTCATCGCAGCCTCGAACCATGGCGCGCCGCACAGAACCGCTGGCTCGCGCACGATCACTCTCGCCTTGACCTCTGACGATTCGGGCAGCAGCAGCGCAGTCCAGTCGCCGCTGCCGATGTCCTCGACCAGTGCCGCACGAATGTTCGCCTCAAATGCCTCAGCCAGTGCGGTATCGAATGGCGCAAAAGGATTCCGCAGCGTACTCATGCGGGACCAATACCGGCAAACAGCTTTTGCTCGGCTGCGAGATCTGACGAGGGACGTACCTGCGCCTTTCGCGCCGCCGCGAAGTCGAGCATGCGGTTGATGCAGATGATGGCCTTCTCGCGCGTCACCGGATCGACCTCGATAGCGTTGCGCTTGCTTTCGAGCACATCGACCAGATTCTGCAACCCGTTCATCGCCATCCACGGGCAATGCGCACAGCTCTTGCAAGTCGCACTGTTGCCGGCGGTCGGCGCCTCGATGAACACCTTGCCCGGCGCAGCCTGACGCATCTTGTGCAGGATGCCATTGTCCGTCGCGACAATAAACTCCCGCGCCGCCATGTTCACCGCTGCTGCGATCAGTTGCGAGGTGGAGCCCACTACATCGGCCTGTTCCACTACCGAGGCCGGCGACTCCGGATGGACCAGCACCTTCGCCTCGGGATGCTCGGCGCGCAGCAGGTCGAGCTCGATGGCCTTGAATTCATCATGCACGAGGCAAGAGCCTTGCCACAGCAGCATGTCGGCACCGGTCTGCTTCTGGATATAGCTGCCGAGGTGGCGGTCCGGCGCCCAGATGATCTTCTGTCCCTGTTCGTGCAAGTGCCGGACGATGTCGAGACCAATCGACGAGGTCACCATCCAGTCGGCGCGGGCCTTCACTGCGGCGCTGGTATTGGCATAGACGACCACGGTGCGGTCCGGATGCGCGTCGCAGAAGGCGTTGAATTCGTCGGCCGGGCAGCCGAGGTCGAGCGAGCAGGTCGCATCGAGATCCGGCATCAGGATGGTCTTGTCCGGCGACAGGATTTTCGCGGTCTCGCCCATGAAACGCACACCGGCCACCACCAGCGTCTGCGCCGCATGGTCGCGTCCGAAGCGCGCCATCTCGAGCGAGTCGGACACGCAGCCGCCGGTTTCCTCGGCCAAATCCTGCAAGTCGGCATCGACGTAGTAATGGGCGACAAGGACCGCGCCCTGCTCTTTCAGCAACTGCCGCGCGCGCGCCTTGAGCTGCGCACGACGTTCCTGCGTCAGCGGTGCCGGCACCTTGGCCCAGCCCGATGCCACACAGCTGGCGCCATCGGGTGCTGGCTTATCGAATTCAACCGTCTTGATTTCCATCACGCCCTCCGGCTCGGAGATTATTCCAGCCCCTGTGAGACCAGGTACTCGTCATAGGTGCCCTTGAAGTCGATGATCTCGCCATTCTTCACCTCGAGGATGCGCGTGGCGAGCGAGGATACGAACTCACGATCATGCGACACGAAGATCAGGGTACCGGCGTATTTTTCCAGAGCGATGTTCAGCGATTCGATGGACTCCATGTCCATGTGGTTGGTCGGCTCGTCCATCAGCAGCACGTTATGACGGCCAAGCATCAGCTTGCCGTACATCATCCGACCCTTCTCGCCGCCAGACAGCACCTTCACCGACTTTTTCACCTCGTCACCCGAGAACAGCAGACGGCCGAGGATGGAACGTACGGCCTGGTCGTCGTCGCCCTCCTGTGTCCACCGCCCCATCCAATCGGTCAGCGCCTCGCCGCTGGCGAATTCCTCGGTTGGGTCCTGCGGCATGTAACCTGCGCTGGCGTTCTCGGCCCATTTCACCGTGCCATGATCCGGGTGCAGGCCGCAGACCTCTCCGCCAATGCAACGCAACAGCGTGGTCTTGCCGGCACCGTTCTCGCCGATGATGGCGATCTTCTCGCCGGCCTCGACCGCGATACTGAAATTCTTGAAAATCGTGTGGTCGTAGGCTTTGGTGATGCCCTGCGTTTCGACGGCAAGACGGTGCAGCTTCTTCTCGCCTTCAAAGCGGATATACGGGTTCTGGCGTGAGGAGGGTTTGACGTCCTCGACCTTGATCTTGTCGATCTGCTTGGCGCGGGAGGTCGCCTGACGTGCCTTCGATTTGTTGGCCGAGAAGCGGCGCACGAAATCCTGCAGTTCAGCGATCTTTTCCTTGGCCTTTGCGTTCGCTGCCACCTGCTGGGTACGCGCCTGTGCCGAGGCGAGCATGTAATCGTCGTAATTACCCGGGTAGACCTTCAGCGTGCCGTAATCCATGTCGGCCATGTGCGTGCAGACCTGGTTCAGGAAGTGGCGGTCGTGGGAGATGATGATCATCGTCGAGTTCCGCTGGTTCAGCACTTCCTCCAGCCAGCGGATGGTATTGATGTCGAGGTTGTTCGTCGGCTCGTCGAGCAGCAAGATGTCCGGATTCGAGAACAGCGCCTGTGCCAGCAGCACGCGCAGCTTCCAGCCCGGAGCGACCGCGCTCATCGGGCCGTTGTGCTGGTCGAGCGGAATGCCGACACCGAGCAGCAGCTCGCCGGCGCGCGCCTCAGCGGTGTAGCCATCGTACTCGGCAAATTTCGCTTCGAGGTCGGCGGCCTTCATGTAATCCTCGTCGGTCGCCTCAGGATTAGCGTAAATCGCATCGCGCTCGCTCATCGCAGCCCACATCTCGATATGGCCCATCATCACCACGTCAAGCACGCGCATCTCTTCATAGGCGAACTGGTCCTGACGCAGCTTACCGAGGCGCTCGTTAACATCGAGCATGACGTTACCGGCAGTCGGCTCAAGATCGCCGCCGAGGATTTTCATGAAGGTCGATTTACCGCAGCCATTCGCGCCGATCAGGCCGTAACGATTACCGTCACCGAACTTGACGGAAATGTTTTCAAACAGCGGCCGGGCGCCGAACTGCATCGTGATGTTGGCGGTGGAGAGCAAAGCAGAACCTTGTGGGGACGGGATGGATGACGAAAATGGGACCGGCAGGGACAGCGGGTCGGGAAGGCCGTGATTTTACCACCGGGAAGAAGCCAGTTTCGGCGACATGGTCAGAGCGGTGGGTTTCGCTTCGCTCTACCCACCCTATCGCTTTATCAGGCATCGGGCGGGTAAAGCGAAGCGAAACCCGCCATAGGCGAAACCCACCCATCCGCCCGATTCAGGCGAGGCCGGGATATCCGCCAAACTCCACGGAAAATCTACCCTCGCCCGATTCCACCCGGCACTCCGCCCCGATCGCCAAGGTCACCTTATCCTTCACATGCCCGAACGGCAGCCCCTGCAACACCGGCAAGCCCAGCCGCTCGCGCAGATAAGCCACCATGGTCTGGAAGTCATAGCCGTTGTCGTAGTCCGTGAGCTTGTACGCGGAGAAATCGCCCAGCACCAGCGCCTGCTGCCTTGCCAGTACGCCGGCATGTGCGAGCTGCAGCAGCATGCGCTCGATCCGGTACGGATGCTCGTTGATGTCCTCGACAAACAGGATACCGCCATCCACCTGCGGCATCCACGGGGTGCCTGCCAGATGGCAGAGCATCGCCAGGTTGCCGCCCCACAGCGTGCCCTCCGCGCTCAGCGCAGGGTTACCGTCAGCCGTCACCTCGAACCGGTGGCTCGCGGACGACAGGCAAGCCCAGAAATGGTGGTGCGTGAACTCGCTGATGTCAGCGCGGCTGAAATCGTCGCAGATCATCGGCCCGGCAAAGCTGGGCGCGCCGGTGCTCGCGAGCAGACCGAGCTGAAGCGCGGTGAAGTCGCTGTGCCCGACCCAGCGCTGGCCGCTGGCGGCAATCAGCCCGAAGTCGATGTCGGGCAGCAGCCGCGACAGGCCATAACCACCGCGCAGTGCGATCACCAGCTCGACCTCGGTGTCGCGCGCTGCCGCGTGAATCTGCGCAATGCGATCGGCATCGCTGGCGGCAAAGCGCTGGTGCTTACCCGACGCGGCGGAGAAATCCTTCACGGTGTGACCGAGAGAACGCAGCCGGTCGAGGCCGCGCTGGAATGCCGCCGGATCGGCCGCGTAGCCACTGGGTGCCACTACCGCAATCGTCAGGGGTCGGGTCATGTCTTGTCTGCACGCGCCAGCCGGCGCCGCTCGGCAAAAAAAGAAGACAACATTGTGCCGCATTCGGCTGCGAGCACCCCGCCAACGACCTCGGCATGGTGATTCAGGCGTTCCTCGGCGAACAGGTTAACTACCGAGCCGCATGCACCGGTCTTGAGGTCGGCCGCGCCAAAGACCACACGGGCGAGGCGGGCGTGCATCATCGCGCCGGCGCACATCGCGCAAGGCTCAAGCGTGACATAGAGCGTGCAGCCCGGCAGGCGGTAATTGCCCAGCGTTTCGGACGCAGCGCGCAGCACGGCGATCTCGGCATGGTGAGTCGGGTCATGGCGGCTGATCGGTTGGTTAAAACCCGTGGCGATCACCTCGCCCTCCTTCACGACGACTGCGCCGACCGGTACCTCGCCCAGCGCTTGCGCCCGCGCGGCGGCCTCGAGTGCCAGCCGCATGAAGTCCTCGTCGGTCATCCGTCTTCGCTGATCTCGGCCCAGCAGTTTGGTGTTTCGTGCAGCACCAGCTTGTGCAGCCGCAGACCGGTACCGTAGCGGTCGATATAGGCGGCTTTCAGGATGTCGAATGCCGTACGCGCCAGGTTCTCTACCGTCGGGATGCAATCGATGACGACGGTCTTGTGATCCGGCAGCGAGGCCAGAAAATCACGCACCGGCACATCCTTGGCGTAGACAAGAAAGGCATGGTCCCAGACATCGACCAGGTGCTGCTTGGCCAGCGCCTTGACGTCGGAGAAGTCCATGATCATGCCGTTATCAGAATTACCCTCCTGATCGATCACCTCGCCGACCAGCGTGATTTCCAGTGTATAGCGATGTCCGTGCAGGTTACGGCACTGGCTCTTGTGGTCGGGGATGCGGTGACCGGCATCGAACTCCAGCTTGCGGGTTATGGTGAGCATCGGATTTCTCAATCTATGGGATCTGCAGCAGCTTATGCGTCTGTATCGACAAACGCCAGACCGGGTTGGCCTTGCAGGCGTCGATCGCCAGCTGCGTGTTGCGGATCTTGTCGGGGCCGTCCATCGGCTGAAGGAAATAATGCGTGAAATCCAGCTGTTCGAATGCAGCAAGGTCCTGGCCCTGCTGGGGCACGACCACCTTGAGCTCGTCGCCACGGCCGACCAGCAGGGTCGCGCCCTCTTTCGGGCTCACGCAAACCCAGTCGACAGCATCGGGGACAGGCAACGTGCCATTGGTTTCGATGGCGACCTCGAAACCACGCGTGTGCATGGCCGCCAGCAGCGCGTCATCGAGCTGCAATAGCGGTTCGCCGCCGGTGAAGACCACGTACTTGCGCACCGGTTTCGATGCGGGCCATTGCGCATCGATGGCTGCAGCCAGCGCATCGGCAGTCAGGAATTTGCCGCCGTTAACGCCATCGGTGCCGACGAAATCGGTGTCGCAGAAGCGGCAGATGGCCGAGGCGCGATCTTCCTCACGGCCAGTCCAGAGGTTACAGCCGGCGAAGCGGCAGAACACCGCCGGCCGACCGGCCTGGGCACCCTCGCCTTGCAGGGTATGAAAGATTTCCTTGACGCTGTAGGTCACGCTGATGAAACACCGCTATGTCGCAAACCGCGATTATACGGCGCAGCCCCGACGGGCCATGGAAATTAGCCTTCAATCAGTGCCGGAAAACGTACGCTAAAAACCGTACCCCTGCCGCCCGGGCCGGTCCCTACCTGCAGCTCGGCGCCGTGATCAGTGGCGATATCGCGCACAATCGCCAGTCCCAACCCGCTACCAGACTGCGTCTGGTCGAGGCGGTAGAAGCGGGTGAAGACCTTGTCTTTTTCGGAATCCGGAATGCCGGGCCCGTTGTCTTCCACCCGCAGTACACCCTGCCCATTCTCGACCGCGCAACTGACGGTCACCTCGCCGCCACCCGGCGTGTAGCGAATGGCGTTGTCAACCAGATTGTCGACCAGGTCGCGGAGCAGGAAACGGTCTCCCAGCACCATCGCCGGATGCAGGTCGAAGCCGATGTCGATGTCCTTGGTCAGCGCCTGCTGTACGAACTGCTGAACCGACGCCGATACCAGCTCGTCGAGTGCTACGCGGTCGAGCCGCTGGCGCTCGAAGCCGCCCGGCTCGGAGCGGGCCAGCGCGAGCAGCTGGTTGGCTTGCCGCACCATGCGGTCGGTGGAAGCCAGCATCAACGCGATTGATTGAGCGGCCTCGTCATCATGCCGGTGGTGCGCCTGAAGCCATTCCAACTGGGCCCTGAAACCGGCCAGCGGCGTGCGCAGCTGGTGAGCGACATTGGCGAGGAAGTCCTGCTTGGCGCGTGCGCTATCCTGGGCCCGGCGCAGCAGGTCGTTCATTGCAATAATGAAGGGCGCGATCTCTTGGGGGGCGTCGCGTATCGGTAATGGTGACAAGTCATCAGCGCGGCGCCGTGCGAGCTCATCGCGGATCGCCTGCAGCGGCAAGAAGCCCTTGTCGATCACCATCCAGATCACGGTCGGTATGAGGACCAGCAACAGCAGCTCGATGGCCAGCAGCGACCACAGAATACGCAGACGCGCCTGCTGGCGCTTGATGCGCGTTTCTGCCACGCCAATCAGGATCGGCTCACCATCGACTTCGGTCTGCAATGTAATTGCACGCACATCCTCGCCACGCATGCGCGCAGGCCAGGCGACGTAGATATTCATCTGCTCGGGAATGCGCAACTCCGGGAAGTCGGCATCGCCAGCAATGGTCGTGCCCTCCATGTCGCGTACCACGAAAAACACCTCGTCGAAATGATCAACACGCAGCACCTGCTCGGCCTGCTTGGAGAGCTTCAGTTCGACGGAGTCGCCGGATTCCTCCACATGCGGCACCAAGGCCCAGGCCGCATCGGCCAGGCTCTGGTCGAGCGCCGACTGGGCGGGGATCCAGGCAAGCCAGTAGGCCGTCCCTGCAGCCAGCAGGTTCACCACGACCAGCGGTATCACCAGCCACTTCAGCAAACGCGTACGCAAGCTCATGCGGCACTCGGCTCCAGCATGTAACCGAAACCGCGAATGGTCTTGATCGCGATACCGGCTGAAGCGATTTTCGAGCGGAGGCGTGAGACATAGACCTCGACCGCATTCAGCGTCACCTCCTCGCCCCACGGCAAGATGGCGTCGATGATCTGCTGCTTGGACACGACACGCGAGGCATTCTGCATCAGATACTCGAGCACGGCCCATTCGCGCGCCGACAGCTCGACCACCTGTCCATCAACCGAGGCGCGGCGCGCGAATGGATCGAGCTGCAGCCCGTTGATCTGTAGGTCGACCTGTCGCGGGCTACTGCGGCGGATTAGCGCCTTCAACCGCGCGACCAGCTCTGGCGCGGCAAAAGGCTTGACGAGATAATCATCGGCACCGATCTCGAGGCCGCGCACGCGGTCTTGCACGTCGTCACGTGCGGTCAATAGCAGTACCGGCATGTTACTTCCGCGCGTGCGCAGCCTGCGCACGACCTCGAAGCCATCAATGCCCGGTAGCCCGATATCCAGCACCGTGACTGACACCTCGCGCGAGGACAGCGCACGATCAGCATCGTCACCATTATTGACCACATCAACCACCATGCCGTGACCGCGCAGGATGCGGGCGATGCCATCGGCAAGAACGGGGTCATCTTCTACGAGAAGTACATGCATGGGGCGGCAGGTGAGCAGGAATAACGCACATTGTGCCAGAGCGGGATAAACAGTCTGCGCTGGGCCAGCACCAAAGAAAACACCGGGCAGCGCCCGGTGTTTTCGGAACAGCAGCGCCCCGCAGCTCAGGCCGCGTCCGGCACGCTCGGCAGACCGGCCAGCGCCATTGCCAGCTCTTCCTCGCTGTAGTTTTCGTCCTTCAGGTTGCCGGCGAAGTAGTTGGTGTAGGCCGCCATATCGAAATGCCCGTGGCCGCAGAGGTTGAACAAGATAACTTCGCTCTTGCCCTCGCGCTTGCAGCGCAGTGCCTCTTCAATCACACCCTTGACCGCATGGTTTGCTTCCGGCGCCGGTACGATGCCTTCGTGGCGGGCAAACAGCACGCCAGCGGCGAAGCATTCTGTCTGGTGATAAGCGGTGGCTTCAATCAGGCCGAGCTCTTTCAGGTGCGAGACCAGCGGCGCCATGC
>CAZESK010000046.1:0-2826 GCA_964515155.1 uncultured Bifidobacterium sp. | reverse complement strand
GCGGTGGCTTCAATCAGGCCGAGCTCTTTCAGGTGCGAGACCAGCGGCGCCATGCCGTGATAGCGCAAGCCGCCGGCGTGGAAGCCGGGAGGAGTGAACGAGGAGCCCAGCGTGTGCATCTTGGTCAGTGGTGCCATCTGGCCGGTGTCACCGAAGTCGTAGGCATATTTGCCGCGCGTGAGCGACGGGCAGGCTGCCGGCTCGACAGCGACGATACGCGGCTTCGGACCGCCGCGCAGGCCGGCGCCGATGTACGGAAAGGCGATGCCGGCAAAGTTGGAACCGCCGCCGGTGCAGCCGACGACCACGTCGGGATAGGCATCAGCCATGGCCATCTGCTCCATCGACTCAATGCCGATGATGGTCTGGTGCATCAGCACGTGGTTCAGCACTGAGCCGAGCGCGTACTTGGTGTCGGCATTGGTGGCGGCGATCTCAACGGCTTCGGAGATGGCAATACCGAGGCTGCCCGGGTGATCGGGGCGCTGCTCCAGCACCTTGCGACCATAGGCAGTTTCTTGCGACGGTGACGCGACACAGCGCGCACCGTAGGTTTCCATGACGGCACGGCGGTACGGCTTCTGGTCATAGGAAACGCGCACCTGGAAGACCGTGACATCGATACCGAACAGAGATCCCGCGAAGGACAGCGAGGTGCCCCACTGGCCGGCACCGGTTTCGGTGGTCAGGCGCTTCACGCCGGCCTGCTTGTTGTAGAACGCCTGTGGGATGGCCGTGTTCGGCTTGTGCGAACCGGCCGGGCTCACACCCTCGTATTTGTAGTAGATCTTGGCCGGCGTCTGCAGCGCCTTTTCCAGGCCGTAGGCGCGGTACAGCGGCGCCGGGCGCCAGAGCTTGTAGACGTCGCGCACGGGCTCCGGAATATCGATCTCGCGCTCGGTCGAGACTTCCTGCAAGATCAGATCCATCGGGAACAGCGGTTCGAGGTCGGCCGGACCGATGGGCTGCAGCGTACCCGGGTGCAGCACCGGGGGCAGCGCCTTCGGCAGATCAGCCTGAATGTTGTACCAACGGCGCGGAATACGGTCTTCCGGGAGCAGGAATTTGACTTGTTGCGACATGCGAGTGACTCCGTAATCGTTTTGTTTGTTGGAATTCATTTGACGGCGGCGCGCATGATGCTGTTTTGAAAACGTCCTGCCCTGCTGCCGACCCCGGTAATTTACTTGGTGAATGCGGGTTTAGTCCACTTCGGGAGGCAGACCAGAGCCACCCGCTCATCAGCGGGGTGATTCCCGCGCGAATTCAGCCGCGCTCGCCGGCACTGCGCAGCCGAGATAGCAAGCCCTTGGCGATCTGCAGTAACGCGCGGTCCTGCCCGTGCCGGCCGACCAGCTGCAGACCCACGGGCAGCCCCGAGTGCCCAGTGGTGAATGGCAGATGAATGCTTGGCAGTCCGAGCAGCGTCCAGACACGGCCAAACACGGGATCACCGGTCTGCTCTCGTGTCGGTGCTTCACCAATCGCGCTTGGCACGAGCAACGCATCTAGCTCGCCAAACACGGTATCGATCTGCGCGCGCGCGGTCGCTGCCAATTGCAAGTTCGCGCGATGGGATGCGACGGTGATCTGTAGTCCCTGCTCCTGCAGCAGCTGCGTCAGCCCGGCGCTAAGCTGCGACGCGTGCCGCAGCCGCTCGTGCGCCAGCGAACGGACCAGGTCGAACGCCATGATCTCCTTCTGCGCCTGCAGCAAGCCCGAGAACAACGGCGGCAGCTGCAGCACAGGCGCACGCACGCCGGAATCCGTCAGTGCCTGCTCGGCCCGAACAAAAGCTGCCCGGGTATCGTCGTCCGCATGCGGCCACTCATGGGTATGGCACATGCCGATGCGTGGCGTACCTGCTGGCGAGAGGTCCGGCAGCACGCGCTCGCCATTGGCCGCCGCAGCCAGCAGCGCAACATCATCGACACTGCGCGCGAGAAAGCCGATGGTATCGAGGGAGTCCGACAGCGGCTTGACACCAGCACGGTTGATGAGACCGAAGCTCGGTTTGTAGCCGACAATGCCGCAGAAAGCAGCTGGCCGGATCACCGAGGCTGCCGTCTGCGACGCGAACGCCAGCGGCACCATGTAGTCGGCGACCGCGGCAGCCGAGCCGCTCGAGGAGCCGCCCGGTGTGTGCGTGAGCCTGTGGGGGTTGCGGGTCTTGCCGGGCGTGAAGGTCGCGAACTCGGTCGTCACCGTTTTGCCGAGCATGACCGCACCCTGCTCGCGGCACAACGCAACCACCGCTGCATCAGCCAGCGGTCGGTGGCCGGCGTAGATCGGCGAGCCATAGGTTGTCGGCAGGTCAGCTGTGTCAAACAGATCCTTCACACCGACCGGCAATCCGTGCAGCAGGCCACGCATAGGGCCGCGATCGATCTCGCGCGCCTGCGCCAGCGCATGATCAGGGTCGATGAAAGTCCATGCCTGCACCTCGGCCTCGCGCTCGGCGATACGGTCAAGGCAGGCGAGAACCACATCAACTGCGCTCAGCTCGCGCTGTGCCAGTCGCTGCGCGAGCGATGTCGCATCCAGCCGATGCAGTGCCTCCTTCATGCCGGTCTCCTCTGTCTTTATCGGCGCGAGCGTAACACGCGCGCGTGACTGGCCATCGCGTAAAATCGCGCGCATGCCCGCCCTGCCCGATCAACTCACGCTCGCACCGCACGCACTGGCGCTGGTACTGGTGGCCGGTGGTCTGCTGGCGCTGCGTCGCTGGCCCGTCCTGTATGCACTCAGCATCTGGCCGGGCACCGTCGCGCATGAATTGCTCCACTACGTCGCCGGCCTGCTGTTCGGTGCGCGACCGCTGTCGCT
>CAZESK010000045.1:9780-21377 GCA_964515155.1 uncultured Bifidobacterium sp. | reverse complement strand
CAAAAATGCCTGCTGAAGTCAGCAGGCATTTTTGGAATCACTGGCGGAGAGGGTGGGATTCGAACCCACGGTACCTTGCGGTACGCCTGATTTCGAGTCAGGTACATTCGACCACTCTGCCACCTCTCCAGGTTCGAAAACATGTGGTCGTTTCCGAGAGTGCGCGATTGTAGCAGAAGTATTTGGCCGAGGGAATTCTTCCAGTGGCCGAAGCATGGCGGGTTTCGCCTGCGGCTCTACCCGCCCTACGCTTGCTATGCTTGCAGGGTGAAGGCGTGCAGTCAGCCCTGCAACACCTTCACGCCACCCATGTACGGCCACAGCGCTTCGGGCACGGAGATGCTGCCGTCGGCCTGCTGGTAGTTTTCAAGAATGGCCACCAGCGTGCGACCGACTGCGAGGCCGGAACCATTAAGCGTATGAAGCAGCTCAGGCTTGCCCTGCGCATTGCGGAAGCGGGCCTGCATGCGGCGGGCCTGGAAGGATTCGCAGTTCGATACGGAGGAAATCTCGCGGTAGGTGTTCTGCGCCGGCAGCCAGACTTCCAGATCGTAGGTCTTGGCTGCACCAAAGCCCATGTCGCCGGTGCATAGCGTGATTACACGATAGGGCAAGCCGAGCTTTTTCAGGATGTTCTCGGCGTGGCCGCACATTTCCTCAAGCTGCTGGAACGACTGCTCGGGATGCGCAACCTGCACCATCTCCACCTTGTCGAACTGGTGCTGGCGGATCATGCCACGGGTATCGCGGCCGTAGCTGCCGGCCTCGGAACGGAAGCAGGGTGAGTGCGCAACCAGGCGCATCGGCAGCTGATCGGCGTTCACGATCTCGCCGCTGACGAAGTTGGTCAGCGTGACCTCGGCTGTCGGAATCAGGTAGAGCGCCTCGCTCTCGCCCTCTTGCCCGCCCTTCTTCACCGCAAACAGGTCGGCTTCGAATTTCGGCAGCTGACCGGTGCCCTGCAGCGTGTTGGCGTTGACGATATAAGGGGTGTAGCACTCGGTATAGCCGTGCTCGGCCGTGTGGGTGTCGAGCATGAACTGGGCAAGCGCGCGATGCAGGCGCGCAATGCCCCCCTTCATGACAGTGAAGCGCGCGCCGGACAGCTTGGCACCGGTGTCGAAGTCGAGACCCAGCGGCGCGCCAAGATCGACGTGGTCTTTTACATCGAAGTCGAACGTGCGCGGGGTACCGACCTTGCGTACTTCCACGTTGCCGCTTTCGTCTTGCCCAACCGGCACGGATTCGTGGGGGATGTTCGGAATAGCCAGAACGAAGTCCGCGATCTGTGCCTGCAGGACATCGAGACGCTCGGCCGACGCCTTGAGTTCGTCACCGATGCCACCGACCTGCGCCATGACCGCGCTGGCGTCCTCGCCCTTACCTTTCAGGATGCCGATCTGCTTCGATAGACTATTCCGCTGCGCCTGCAGCTCCTCGGTACGGGTCTGGATGGCCTTGCGTTCAGACTCGAGCGCGTTGAAGGCATCCACGTCGAGCTTGAATTTACGCTGAGCGAGGCGCTCGGCGACGGCGGTGATGTCTTTGCGGAGGAGCTGGATGTCGATCATGGTTGATGCGGGTGGGATGGCGAAAGTGCGATTGTATCAATTGGTCAGGGTTCCCTTGATGATCCGGTTGGCCAGCGATAATTTGCTACACCATGGACGACACTGACGAGAATCCGGGTTTTGCGACGGCGCTGAAGGTACTGCACGCACTGGGCTTGAGTTTGCGCCCACAGCCCATGAGACATGAGCCATGAGGCGCGAGCTGCCTTGGTCATCGCCAATCATTTCCCCGACTTGTCCCGCGCCTCCGCATCCAGCCGCCGCAAATAGGCCAGCTTCTCCCCGATCTTCCCCTCCAGCCCGCGCGGCGTGGGCTGGTACCAGCCGGGCTCGCCCAGGCCTTCAGGCAAGTAGGTCTCGCCGGCTGCGTAGGCGTCGGGCTCATCGTGCGCGTAGCGGTAGAGCTTGCCGTAGCCCAGCTGCTTCATCAGCTTAGTCGGCGCGTTGCGCAGGTGCTCGGGCACCGGGCGGCTCTTGTCCTTGGCGATGAAGGCGCGTACCTGGTTGTAGGCGTTGTAGACGGCGTTGGATTTCGCGGCACAGGCCAGGTAGACCGCCGCCTCGGCCAGTGCGAGCTCGCCTTCGGGCGAGCCGAGGCGCTCATAGGTTTCGGCAGCATCCAGCGTCAGGCGCAGCGCACGCGGGTCGGCCAGGCCGATGTCTTCGGCAGCCATGCGAATAAGGCGGCGCGACAGGTAACGCGGATCGGCGCCGCCATCGAGCATGCGCACCAGCCAGTACAGCGCCGCATCGGGATTGGAGCCGCGCACAGATTTATGCAGGGCCGAGATCTGGTCATAGAACGCATCGCCGCCCTTGTCGAAGCGACGCAAGGCGTCACCCAGCGTTTGCTGGAGCAGCGTGATATCGATAGCGGCCTGCCCGGCCTGCGTGGCCGCACGCAGTACGATTTCAGTGGTATTGAGGAGCTTACGCCCGTCACCGTCGGCACTGGCCACCAGCATAGCTTTCGCGTCCTCATCGATTGTCGCCGTCTGGTCCAGCGCGAGTGCGCGATCGACCAACTGCGATAAATCATCCTCACTCAATGATTTCAGCACGTAAACTGCCGCGCGCGAGAGCAAGGCGCTGTTCACTTCGAACGATGGGTTCTCGGTGGTGGCGCCGATGAAGGTGAAGAGGCCGCTTTCCACATGCGGCAAGAAGGCGTCCTGCTGGCTCTTGTTGAAGCGGTGTACTTCATCGACGAAGAGAATGGTCGGACGGCCGGCGCTGGCCTGCATCAGTTGCGCCCGCTCGACGGCTTCGCGGATATCCTTCACGCCCGATAGCACCGCCGAGAGCGCAATGAACTCCGCGTTGAAGCCTTGCGCCATCAGCCGTGCGAGCGTGGTCTTGCCCACACCGGGCGGGCCCCAGAGAATCATCGAATGAGGCCGGCCAGATTCGAAAGCCACGCGCATAGGCTTGCCCGGACCGAGCAGGTGCGGCTGGCCGATGACCTCATCGAGGGTCGCGGGGCGGAGGCGTTCGGCCAGAGGAGTGGTCATGCTTGGAAAAGTGTCGCGCGCTCGCAGCGCTGTCGTTCATCAGTGGCGCGGGTACCGGCTGCCGCGCGGACCCATGGCAAGTGGGACCTTATTGCTGCAACACATCTGCCCCCTTCGGCAGTACGAACCTGAACTGGCCAGCCGGCAGTGAAGGGTTCTTTTCGAATTTCGTAAAACTGAGAAGCGACACCTGGCCGAAGCTGTCACGCAGTTCCATCGCCACCGGCACGCCGTCTTTCAAGCCAATACCGATTTTCTCGAACTGGGTGTCTTTCGATTTCGGAATGGCCTGCAGCCATTCGATGCCTTCCTTGGTACCGGCTTCGGACAGCGTGAAGTTTTTTTCCAGGTCATTGCTGCCGAACAAGATCGCTGCCGGCGACGACCCGAGCGCATCACCGAGTGCACGCACGGTGACCTGGTTCAGGTCCTTGTCATGGATGTAGAGGTTGTCGCCATCGGCCTGCAGTATTTGCTGGTAGGGCTTGCGGTAAGACCAGATGAACTTGCCCGGGCGTGCGAAGGCAAAGCTACCGCTGGCCTCATTCGAGGTGCGCAGCTTACCGCCCTCCTCACGCACCATGCGCTGCTGGAATTCGCCGCGGGCAGATTTGGTGTTGGCGACGAAGGTTCTGAATTGGTCGAGGGCAGCGGCCTGGGTAAATGCGGGGAGCAGCGTCAGGAAGGCCAAAAGCATACGGGGCGTGAGTGACGGGCTTCGCGTTGCTCGACCCACCCCAGGATGCCTTGAAGGACATAGGGCGGGTAGAGCAACGCGAAACCCGCCATGAAATACCTGCGAAAAAACCTCGCTCATCTTCGCCATCCTGTCACCCCTGCTCCGCTGACGCCCCCGGCACGAGAATCTCGCGGTTGCCGTTGGACTGCATGGACGATACCAGCCCGCTCTGCTCCATCTGCTCCAGCAGGCGCGCGGCCCGGTTGTAGCCGATGCGCAGATGACGCTGTACGAGTGAGATGGATGCACGCCGGTGCTGCAGCACGACCTGCACCGCCTGGTCATACATCGGGTCGGCTTCGCCGCCAGCCTCGCCAGCGGCACCACCCTCGACGCCCTCGGCCACGCCACCCTCGAGGATACCCTCGATATAGTTCGGTTCGCCTTGCGATTTCAGGTGTTCGACCACGCGGTGTACTTCATCATCCGAGACAAAGGCGCCATGTACACGTACCGGCAGGCCCGTGCCCGGCGGCAGGTACAGCATGTCGCCCATGCCGAGCAGCGCTTCGGCGCCTTGCTGGTCAAGAATGGTGCGCGAGTCGATTTTGGACGACACCTGGAATGCAATACGCGTCGGCACATTGGCCTTGATGAGACCGGTGATCACGTCCACCGACGGGCGCTGGGTTGCGAGGATCAGGTGGATGCCGGCCGCGCGCGCTTTCTGCGCGATGCGGGCAATCAGTTCTTCGACCTTCTTGCCGACCACCATCATGAGGTCAGCCAGCTCGTCGATGATGATGACAATGGTCGGCAGCTTCTCGAGCGGCTCCGGCGCATCCGGCGTGAGGCTGAAGGGGTTGGGTATTTTTTCTTCTTTCTTGGCTGCGTCGGTGATCTTCTGATTAAAGCCGGCCAGGTTACGCACACCGAGCTTGGACATCAGCTTGTAGCGGCGCTCCATTTCATTAACGGCCCAGTTCAGCGCATGGCCCGCTTGCCGCATGTCGGTGACGACCGGCGCCAGCAGATGCGGAATGCCCTCGTAGATCGACAGCTCCAGCATTTTGGGGTCGATCAGGATTAGCCGAACCTGATTCGGATCAGCCTTGTACAGCAACGACAGGATGGTGGCATTGATACCAACCGACTTGCCCGAACCCGTGGTACCGGCTACCAGCAGGTGCGGCATCTTGGCCAGGTCGGCCACCACCGGGTTGCCGGCGATGTCCTTACCAAGACCCACGGTGAGTAGCGAGGCATTGTCGTTGTAGACCTTGGAACCGACGATCTCCGACAGGCGCACGATCTGGCGCTTGGGGTTCGGCAGCTCAAGACCCATGTAGTTCTTGCCGGGGATGGTCTCGACCACACGGATCGAGGTCAGCGAGAGAGCGCGCGCGAGGTCACGTGCGAGGTTGACGATCTGGCTGCCTTTGATGCCGGTGGCAGGTTCGATCTCGTAGCGGGTGATGACCGGGCCCGGATAGGCGGCAACCACCTTGACCTCGACACCGAAGTCGCCGAGCTTTTTCTCGATCAGGCGACTGGTGAATTCTAGTGTCTCGACGCTGACGGTTTCCTGCATGGCCGGCGGCTCGTCAAGCAGCGACAGCGGTGGCAGGTTGGTGTCAGGCATGTCAAGGAACAACGAGACTTGCTTCTCTTTCTCCACCCGCTCGGACTTCGGTACATTCACTACCTGCGGCACGATCTGGATCGGCGGCGCCTCGACGATCTTTTCACGCTCCTTGACCACCGCCACTTCGCGCGCGACCATCGCTTCCTCGCCGATCTTGCGGTCCTGGCGCGCCGCATACAGCTGTACCAGCCACTGCGCGGTGCTCTCGATTGCCGCGCCCAGCTTCTCAGCCACCGCAAGCCACGAGACGTGGAAGCACAGCGAGAAGCCCAGGCCAAACAACACCAGCAGGATCAGCGTCGCGCCATTGAAGCCGAGCGTGGTCTGCGCAAAGCTGCCGATGAGCTCACCGAGCACGCCGCCGGGCTCGCGCGGCAGCTGCACCTTCCACGAGTACATGCGCACGTTTTCCAGCGCCGAGCTGCCGACCACCAGCAGCACAAGGCCTGCCGCGCGGATGCCGGGTTCGAAACGGTGGCGCTTTTCCGGCTGCTTTTGCAGCAGGAAGCGGTTGGCAAGTTGCCGGTAGCTGACCCATACCGAGGCCAGCAGCACTACGCTGAACCACCAGGCCGAGAAGCCGAAGACATAGAGCATCAGGTCGGCCAGCCAGGCGCCGGCGGTACCACCCCAGTTGGCGGGACGGCCACCGACGCCGGCGTGCGACCAGCCGGAATCGAGGCGCGAGTAGGTGTAGAGCACCAGCGTGAGGTAGACGCCAAGGACCGCAAACAAGGCCCAGCGCGCCTCGGAAAGCAAGCGGATGAGGCGGTTTGGCAACGGATCGGGCGTTGTTTCTGCGGTGTTGCGAGTGTACGAAGAGGTGGTTCGGGTCATGGACAGATTTCAGCGGGCCCGGAGGCGGACGTTCAGTTCCTCTATAATGTGAGCTTAGTTCGCGCGGCAATATCGCACGATCCAAAGCAGGATGATACTCCCTCCGGTGGCCTTTCCTCCTCGAAAACAGCGCCCGTCGCCCTCCCTCTTTTACTTGTTGATTTCAGAAGATTCCCATGTCACGTACCACACATGCACGCGTCCTGATCATTGGTTCCGGCCCGGCCGGCTACAGCGCCGCCGTCTATGCAGCACGCGCCAACCTCAAACCGGTATTGGTCACCGGCGTTGAGCAGGGCGGCCAGCTGATGACGACCACCGACGTGGAAAACTGGCCGGGCGACCCGATGGGCGTGCAGGGCCCGGAGCTGATGCAGCGACTACTACAGCATGCAGAGCGTTTTAATACCGAGATCATCTTCGACCACATCCATACCACGCACCTGAACGAGCGTCCGTTCCGTCTCGAGGGTGACGCCGGCGTGTACACCTGTGACGCGCTCATCATCGCCACTGGCGCATCGGCGCAGTACCTCGGCCTCGAGTCCGAACAAGCTTTCATGGGCAAGGGCGTGTCGGCCTGCGCAACCTGCGATGGCTTCTTCTACAAGAACCAGGACGTCGCCGTCGTGGGCGGCGGCAACACCGCCGTCGAGGAAGCGCTGTATCTGTCGAATATCGCCAAGAAAGTCACGGTCATCCATCGCCGCGACAAGTTCCGCGCTGAGCCCATCCTGGTCGATCGCCTGATGGCCAAGGTCGCGGAAGGCAAGGTCGAGATCAAGTGGCACCACACACTCGAGCAGGTGACCGGCGACGAGAGCGGCGTTACCGGCATCAACATCAAATCGACTACCGACGGTACGGTGAGCGCCGTGCCGGTGCACGGCCTGTTCGTGGCGATCGGGCACAAGCCCAACACCGGCATCTTCGAGGGCCAGCTCGCAATGAAGAATGGCTACATCATCACGAAGAGCGGCATCGAGGGCATGGCAACGATGACCTCAGTCGAGGGTGTATTCGCGGCCGGCGACGTGCAGGACCATGTGTACCGTCAGGCGATCACCAGTGCAGGCACGGGCTGCATGGCCGCACTGGATGCGCAGCGGTATCTCGAGGCGCAGGAGTAAGCGAAACCCGCCACCCCACCCCGGAGGAGGCCTTCACATGAAAAACCTCGCTGACCTGAAGGCACTGCAACAGCGACTGAAGGAGAAGGCCACTGCGGCTGCCGAAGCCGAGCGCAAGCGGCGCGAACTGGCCGAGCAACGCGAGCGCGAGGCCAACCTCTTCCGTGACAGCATTGGCAAGGTCAAGCCGCTGACCACCCCACCGCGCGTGGTACCGGACACGCCACGTCCCTTACCGATCGCCCATCAGCGCAAGGCTGACGATGAGGCCGTGCTGCAGGAATCCCTGTCGGATGAATTCAGCATCGATACCCTGCTCGAGGTCGACGAAACTCTCAGCTACGCACGCAGTGGCGTCGGCCCGGACGTGCTGAAGAAACTGCGCGGCGGCGGGTGGGTGACGCAGGCACAACTGGATCTGCACGGACTGCGGGTCGATGAGGCACGCGAGGCGGTCGGGCAATTCATTCGCGACTCGGTTAAGCGCGGCGTGCGATGCGTGCGCATCGTGCATGGCAAGGGGCTCGGGTCGATGAATAAGAAGCCGGTACTGAAGCAGAAGGTACGGAACTGGCTGGTACAGAAGGAGGAAGTGATCGCCTTCTGCACGGCGCGCGCCGCGGATGGTGGCAGTGGCGCGCTGATGGTGTTACTGCAGGGGTGAGGTGGCTTGGAGCGCAGCTGGTTCCATTGACATCGGGGTGACGGCGGGTTTCGCTTTGCTCTACCCGCCCTATGATGCTTTAAGGGACATAGGGCGGGTAGAGCAAAGCGAAACCCGCCGGATGCCCGTCAAACCGCGTCTGGCCCCGTCTCTCCGGTACGGATACGGATGACTTGCTCGACGGCGGTAACGAAAATCTTGCCGTCACCGATTTTGCCGGTGCGCGCAGCTTTGACGATGGCTTCGACCGCATGTTCAACAACGTCATCGGCGACGACCACCTCGACTTTCACCTTCGGCAAAAAATCTACGACATACTCGGCGCCACGATACAGCTCGGTGTGCCCCTTCTGGCGGCCGAAGCCCTTGACCTCGGTAACGGTCAGACCGCTAACACCGACAGTCGCGAGCGACTCGCGCACTTCGTCAAGCTTGAACGGTTTGATGATGGCGGTAATCTGCTTCACGAAAACTCCTCTATTGATCTTTATTGGATGAATCTTACTCGTTGAACCGTGATGTGATCGGGTAGCGCCAGTCGCGCCCGAAAGCGCGGTGCGTGACTCTTGGCCCGACCGGCGCCTGCCGGCGCTTGTATTCGTTGATCTTGATCAGCCGCGTAATGCGGTCGACATCGTCCTTACGATACCCCGCAGCCAGCAGTTCCGCAACGCCTTCCCCTTCCTCCATATAACGCTTGAGGATGCCGTCGAGGACCTCGTACGGCGGCAGGGAATCCTGATCAACCTGATTGGGCCGTAGCTCCGCTGACGGGGGACGGGTCAGGATACGGCGCGGGATGACGTCGGAAATGCCATTCCGATAATCACAGAGCCGGTAGACCAGTGTCTTGACGATGTCCTTGATGACCGCATAGCCGCCGGCCATGTCCCCGTACAGCGTACAGTAGCCGGTTGCCATCTCGCTCTTGTTGCCGGTGGTAAGGACGATGGCACCCGTCTTGTTCGACAGCGCCATCAGCAGCGTACCGCGAATGCGCGCCTGGATATTCTCCTCCGTGGTGTCTTCGGCGAGGCCGGCAAACATCGGCGCCAGCGAGCTCCGGAAGGCGTCGAAGCAATCGACGATGGGAATCTCGTCATAGCGCACGCCCAGCCGCGCGACCATATCGCGCGAGTCGATCCACGAGATCTCGGCGGTGTATGGTGACGGCATCATTACCGCGCGCACCTTGTCCGCGCCCAGCGCATCGACGGCAATGGCCAGCGTCAGTGCCGAATCGACGCCACCGGAAAGACCAATAATGGCGCCCGGAAAACCGTTCTTGCCGACATAGTCGCGCACGCCAAGCACCAGCGCCGAGTAGACCTGCGCTTCAAGATTCAGAGGCGTTGGCAGCGGTAAAGGGTGCGGCTGGCCGTCGGTAAAGCGTACCAGCGCGAGGTCTTCACCAAATGAGGCCAGCTGCGCGCACGGGGCACCGTCAGCATCGAGCACGAACGATGCACCGTCGAACACCAGCTCGTCCTGCGCGCCGACGAGATTCGCATAGACCAGCGCCAGACCCTGGTGGCTGACGTTTGCGCGCAGGGTCTCGACGCGCAGGTGCTGCTTGTTCATGTGGTACGGCGATGCATTCGGCACCAGCAGCACCTGCGCGCCCTGCTCGCGCGCCTTGCGCGGCATGTCGGCGTACCAGGTGTCCTCGCAGATATTGATCGCAAAGCGCGTGCCCTTGACGTCGAAGGTGCAGACATCATCGGCAGCGTCGAAGTAACGCTTTTCATCGAAGACGGTGTAGTTCGGCAGCGCGTGCTTGCGGTAGGTAGCGACGATGCGGCCGTCGCAGAGTACCGACGCAGCGTTGTAATGGCGGTCGCCGTCGGCGAGCGGATGGCCGACGACCACGTGCAGGCCGACGAGGTCCGAGAGCGACTCAGCCAGCGCCTGCAACGCCTGTTGCGATTTTGCGTAGAATGACCGGCGCAGTAACAGATCTTCGGGCGGATAGCCAACCAGCGAGAGCTCCGGCGTGACGACGATATCGGCACCCTGGCGCTGCGCACGCCGCGCACAGTCGGCGATGCGGGCGCTGTTGCCGGCGAGATCGCCGACGGTGCTGTTGATCTGGGCGAGTGCTACGGTGACTGACATCGAGACTGAAATCCTTGCGCTTCAATGAGGCCGACTCTGGACAACCCGGATTATCGCACGCGAATACTTTCCTCTCTCGCAGAGGCCGGCCAACCGGCATGGGATGGCCTGGTACAAGCGCAAGCGGACGCAAATCCTTTCCTCTCCTACGCTTTTCTGCACGCGCTGCATGAATCGGGCAGCGCATCGGAGGGCACTGGCTGGCAGCCCCAATTCCTCACGCTGTGGCGGGGCGAGTCGCTGGCGGCCGCGCTGCCGATGTACGCGAAGTTCCATTCCTACGGCGAGTATGTGTTCGACTGGGCCTGGGCAGATGCGTATAAACGCAACGGGCTCGAGTATTACCCGAAACTGCTATCAGCCATTCCGTTCACGCCGGTGACGGGTTCACGGCTGATGGCCACCGATGCGCCCGCTCGTGCAGCACTGGTGCAGGCGCTGCAAGCCGTCCAAGGGAACGGTCTGTCGTCATCGCACATCCTGTATCCACCGGAGGCGGAGGCGCGGCAGATGGAGGCAGCCGGCTTCCTGTTGCGCAAGGGTGTGCAGTTCCATTGGCAGAACCAGGGTTACGACAGCTTCACGCAATTTCTGTCGACGCTGGAGCAGAAGAAGCGCAAGAACATCCGGGCCGAACGTCGCAAGGTCGAAGAGGCGGGTATCGTGATGCGGCGGATCGAAGGCCGCGATGTCACCGACGCCGACTGGCGCTTCTTCAAGCGCTGCTACGACCACACCTACCGCGAACATTACTCAACGCCCTACCTGAACCTCGATTTCTTCCTTCGTATCGGTGCGACGATGGCCGACAACATCCTGCTGGTGATCGCCGAGCGCGAGGGCCAGCCGGTTGCCTCATCGCTGCTGGTGTACGACCGCCATGCGCTGTATGGCCGCTATTGGGGCTGCATCGAGCATCATCCTTGCCTGCATTTCGAGACGGCCTACTATCAGCCGCTGGAATTCTGCATCGAGCGGGGTATTGCCGCGTTCGAGGGCGGCGCCCAAGGTGAACACAAGATGGCGCGTGGCTTCCTCCCCCAGCAGACATGGTCGGCACATTGGCTCGCACATCCGGGATTTTCAGATGCGGTAGAGCGTTTCCTTGCACAAGAGGGCAAGGGAGTGGAGGCGTATGTGGGGGAGTTGAACGAACGGAGTCCGTTCAAGTGATGATCGGGTAATGACGTAGGTCGCGAGGGGCACGGCGAGTATTGCAGGCGTTGATGGCGGATTTCGCTGCGCTCTATCCGCCCAATGGGCCGGATAGGCTCGAGTCGGAGGCGAAACCCGCCGGTTTGTTTGTGGCCTTTACTGCTTCTTGTAAGCCTCAACGCCGGCCAGGATTTCCTTGGCGGCTTCGTCCGGGCCATACCAGCCATCCACCTTCACCCATTTGCCCGGCTCGAGATCCTTGTAGTGCTCGAAGAAGTGCTGGATCTGCT
>CAZESK010000045.1:0-9680 GCA_964515155.1 uncultured Bifidobacterium sp. | reverse complement strand
ACCCATTTGCCCGGCTCGAGATCCTTGTAGTGCTCGAAGAAGTGCTGGATCTGCTGCAGGCGCAGGTCGTTCAGATCTTCCGGCTTCTGCCAGTGCGTGTAGATCGACAGCACCTTGTCGACCGGCACGGCCAGTACTTTTGCATCGCCGCCGGATTCATCCGTCATTTTCAGCACACCGATCGGACGGCAACGCACGACGACGCCCGGGATCAGCGGAAACGGGGTGATGACCAGTACGTCGACCGGGTCGCCGTCGTCGGCAATAGTCTGCGGTACATAGCCGTAGTTGCAGGGATAGTGCATGGAGGTGCCCATGAAACGGTCCACGAACAGCGCGCCGGTCTCTTTGTCGACCTCATACTTGATTGGGTCGGCATTCATCGGGATCTCGATAATGACGTTGAAATCTTTCGGCAGATCGCGGCCGGGCGAGACGTTGTTCAGACTCATCGTGTTCCTCGGGAAAGGTTGGAAAGAAAACCCGTGATTATAGCGGGTCGAACCTTTCCGCCTGCTTACTCCGACGGCGCTTTGCTCAGGTGCGAGCGGCGGGTTGGGTGGTGAGCGCGCACAGCCGGAAATGGGTGGCTGCCGCCTCGGGCTGGCTGAGGGCTTCATACATCTGTGCCAGCCGCAGGTGAGCTTCCTGAAGGGTCGGGCGATCGGGCGCACCGAGCACGGCCTGCTCCAGATGGCGCTGCGCCTTGCCCCATAGCTTCTGTTTCAGGCACAACGATCCGAGGGTCAGCGCCAGTTCAGCGTCATTCGGACGTTCACGCAGCCAGTGCTCGCATTGCTCGATCTGGGCCAGCAGCGTGGCCGCGCCCTCGGGCGCTGCGCTATTGCGGTAGGCTCGCAAGAGGCGTGGGTCCCAGTGCAGCGCGAGTGCTTTCTCGATGATGTCAGCCGCTTCCTGCTGGCGACCTATTTTCATGAAGGCATCGGCGGCGAGCGCAGCGACACTCGCGCTCTGCCGGTCGGCCACGGACACCGATGCCCAGAGCTTCTTCAACGACTCCGGATCACCGGCGGCTTTGGGCAGCATGGTCTCGTAGGCCATGTCACGCAGGCGGCGTGACAACGATGGGTGCAGCGCCTTGTGCTTGTCGAGTAGCCGCACCAGCCGCAGTACCTCGGGCCAGTTCCGTGCGTTCTGGTTAACCTTCAGCGCCAGCCTCAGTGCCTGGGCGTGGCGGATGCCGCCGGCGTTCAGTTCATTCAGGACAGCCAGCGCAGCATCGTTGTCCTTGTTGTCCTCAGTCAGCAGCTCCAGGGTCGTCATCAGCCGGGCCGTGCGCACGCCTGCGTCCTTGGTCGCATCGGCCAGCCACTGGTCGCGGCGCGCGGTTTCCTGCAGCCGCTGCGCGGCGCGCGCGCCGATCAGCGCGGCCAGGCCCGCATGGTCCGGTGAGTCGGCTGCCTTGCGCGCAGATTTTTCAGCACGACCGTAGCGACCTTCAAGGAAAGAGCGCAGTGCCTCCTGCAGGGCACGCCCGGATTCACGTAGCTGGCGCGTCGCGCGGTACTGCTCGACACGTCGGGGCAAGGCGATGGTCGCGCGCACCGCGCCGACGACCGCCAGCAGCACCACGAAACTGCCCACCAGCAGCACGATAAAGAAGTTGAGCGAGACATCGATCCGGTACGGAGGATAGAACAGCACCACGTTACCGGGATTGTAACGGGCCAATACCGCGAGGCCGATCGCGGCCGCGAACACAGCCACCAGCTTGAGCAAGAAACGCATGGTCAGCACGCCCCCTTGATCATGGACGCGAGCGAGACTGCCGCACCGCCGCCAGGCTGTTCGAGAGCGTGGGCATGTCGATATTGAGCACGCTTTCCTGCATCTGCCTGACCAGCTCGCGCCCGGCTTGCGTGCGTCGGTCGCGAGGATCGAAGTAACGAACAAGCGCACGGTCGGCCTCGGCGAGGTCGCTTCGGAAAGCAGCATCGTTGCGCGAGAGCAGGGCCACGCGCGCGTTGAGCAACCTGAGCTTGAGGTTCTCACGCGCAAAGAAGGCTTGCTCAGGCGTGAGCAGCAAAGCTTCCGGCTTGGTGACGGTACGTACGCGCACTAATGCCCGAATATCGTTCCAGAGGTCGCTGCTCCACGCGCTCCAGCGCTCCTGCAGCTCGACGCGCCAGTCGTAGGCGGACTTGGACTCGGCGGTCGACGCGCTCGACAGACGGGTCTTGGCCGGTGGCGGAACGACCGCCGGTTTCTCGTCGGATACCAGCGGCATGGCATCGATCTGGCCGATCAGATTGTCAAGCCGGACGGCCACGCCAGTCAGGTCGACGCTGGGTAGGCTCTTGAGCTTTTCCGTGTCCTGTGCGATCGCGCGCCGGATAGCAATGAATTGGGGCCGGTCGGTGCGCGACAGACGGGCGTCGGCATTCTGCAAGGCGATGAGTGCACCTCGCACGTTGCCCGCGAGCTGGAGCTGCTGGCTCGCGGTGGACAGCACCTGTTCGATTTCGGCCAGAGCCCAGTCATCACGGTTCTTCGCCAGATCACGGTAGAGCTGCTCAAGCGCGATCTGCTGACTCTGCGACTCGAGCTGCCGAGCCTCCAACACCGCGACCTTGCCCTGCAGCGCCTTGACGTCGTCATCGACGCGGTCGGCAACCAGCTTGGTCTGGCTGTTCAGGTTTTCGCCACTTTGCAGACGCTGCGCAACTTCACGACGCAGGTCGGAGATGTCGGTGCGCGCATTCCACCATTGCAGCGCAAGCAGCACGCCCAGCACGCCGACGGTCAGCTTGAGCCGGCCTTCCCGACCATCAAGGGATTTCGGCCAGCGCGGTGCCCACGACGTGCGACGCGACGCGGAGGGGCTTTGCGCAGCAGAGCCGTCAGCAGCGGCTTGCTGACCGGCATCGGCACTCGTCGGCGGAGGCACGGCATCGGGCGCTGCAGTGGCTACAGCGGGTTCGGGTTTGGCGGAGGAATCGGAGATGTCGCTCATGGGCGCGATTGTATCGCGGCCAATAGCGCCTCGTCGCCTGAAGCAGTGCGCGTTACACGCGTAAATCCGAGCATGGTCGCCGTTTCGGCAATCCGCTCGTGCGGGACGATGAGGTGCTTGGCCGTCATAGTGCGCCAGCCTGGTGCACCGGTGACCTGCATGACGCTGTCTTGCAGGATGCGCAGTGCCTCCGAGCTGGTGATGACCCAGTCATTGTCCTCGTCGACGAGCCGCTGCAGCGCGGCGCATCGGGCCGCATCCATCGGTGGCGCGCCGCGCTGGTAGGCTGCGACCTGTGTGACGTCGATGCCGGCGGCGCGCAGCCGGTCGGCCAGCAGCTCGCGGCCTGTTTCGGCACGGACGATGAGCGCCTTCTTGCCGCGCAAGGCATCGAGATCGAGCACGTCGAGCAGGGTTTCGGAGTCGGTACGGTGCGGGTCGCGCGGGAAGGCAATACGGGCGTTCTTCTCGGTCAGGCCATGGCGGGCCAGCGCCTGACGGCTCCCCTCACCGACGACGGCAGCAATGGCCGCGGACGGCCATTGATCAATGTGGGCGAAGGCGGCATCAATGGCATTCGGGCTGACGAAGGCGATCAGCGCGTGATCGGCCAGCCGAGAGAGCGCCGCCTTCAGCGGTGCCGGATCGGGCAGCGGCAGGATATCCAGCAGGGGAAAGACGGCTACGGGAATACCGAGCGCAGCAAGCTGCCCGGCCAGCGGCATGGCCTGCGCCTCGGGACGGGTGATGACGACCGTAGCGCCCACGCGACAGAGCGTGCGGGATCAGGTTCAGTCAGCCTTGCAGGCGGCGAGGATCGCGGTCGCGTCCTGCGACTCGAGCTCCTTCGCGATCTGCACGCCAAGCGCCTCAGGTGCGTCGGCTGCGCCGTGAATCTCAGCGCGTGCGATGCGCTTGCCATCCGGTGTGGCGACCATGGCACGCAAACGTAACGCGTTGCTGTCGACCGTGGCAAAGGCGGCCAGCGGTACCTGACAGCTGCCGCCGAACGTACGCGAGAGTTGGCGCTCAGCGCGCACAGCGACTTCGGTATCTCGATGGTTCAACGGCGCAAGCAGCCCGAGCAGTTCCGGCCGGCCGGCCGGAACCTCAATGGCCATGGCGCCCTGCCCCGGTGCCGGCAGGCTGTCTTCGGGCTCAATAAACGAGCGGATACGCCCGGCCATGCCCAGGCGCTTCAGGCCGGCTGCGGCAAGAATGATGGCCGCATACTCGCCACGATCAAGCTTGGCCAGCCGTGTATCGAGGTTGCCGCGCAGCGGCTGAATGACGAGATGCGGAAAGCGCGCGGAGATCAGCGCCTGCCGACGCAGGCTGCTGGTACCAACGATGGCGCCGGCAGGCAGCGAGCCAAGATCGTCGTGATCGTTCGAGACAAACGCATCGCGCGGGTCTTCACGCTCCAGCACGGCCGCGAGCTCAAAGCCCTCGGGCAATTCCATCGGCACGTCTTTGAGCGAGTGGACGGCGAGGTCAGCCCGCCCTTCCTGCATTGCGACTTCGAGCTCCTTGACGAAGAGCCCCTTGCCGCCGACCTTGGACAACGTGCGGTCGAGGATCTCGTCGCCGCGCGTGGTCATGCCCAGAATCTCAACAGTGCTATGCGGATATAATTCGAGCAAGCGAGCTCGTACGGTTTCGGCCTGCCACATGGCGAGCCGGCTTTCGCGTGACGCGATAACCAGTTTCCCGGTAAACGGAGCGTTCAAGGCAGTCTCTTTGGATGGGGCCGCCCGCAAGCGCGAATCGACCAGTTGGGTTGGCTTTCAACTACTGCAACTGTTCAGAATTCTAACATGCGCGAACCGGCCCAGAGCCGCCCAGCGCCCTTCTGACGCTCAGCCATGGCCGCCAAAAACAAGACCCCCGCCAAGACCTCCTCCAAGTCCCCGGTCAGGATTCCCGTCCGCGCCCCGAGTGCTGCCGAGCACGACGCGCCGCTGAAGGAAGACATCCGGCTTCTCGGCAGGCTGCTCGGGGACGTGCTGCGCCAGCAAGAGGGCGACGCAGTGTTCGACATTGTCGAAACGATACGCCAAACTGCCGTGCGTTTCCGCCGCGAGTCTGACCCGGCGGCCGGCGCCGACCTCGATCGCCTGCTCAAGAAGCTCACGCGTGACCAAACCAATTCGGTGGTACGCGCCTTCTCGTATTTCTCGCACCTCGCCAATATCGCGGAGGACCAGCACCATAACCGCCGCCGCCGCGCCCATTTGCTCTCCGGCTCGGCGCCTCAGGCTGGCAGCATCACCACCGCGTTGACACGGCTGGATGAGGCCGGGGTATCGGGCAAGGCGGTCCAGCGCTTTTTCGATGACGCCCTGGTGTCGCCGGTGCTGACCGCGCACCCGACCGAGGTACAGCGCAAGAGCATTCTGGATGCCGGCCGCGAGATCGCGCGCCTGCTCGCCCTGCGCGACCTGCCAATGACTGCTGCCGAGCGCCAGCGCAACACGCAGCTGCTGCATGCCGAAGTGGCCAAGCTGTGGCAGACGCGCATGCTCCGCTACCAGCGCCTGATGGTTGATGACGAGATCGAGAACGCGCTGTCGTACTACCGGATCACTTTCCTGCGCGAGTTGCCGGGCCTGATGGATGACATCGAGCAGGACCTGCTGGCGCAGTTCCCGAGCATGAAGCAATTGTCGCTGCCCCCCTTCCTGCAGATGGGCAGCTGGATCGGTGGTGACCGCGACGGCAACCCGAACGTCAATGGTCAGACCATGACGCGCGCCATGTCGCGGCAGTCGACGACCATTTTCGATTTCTACCTCGATGAGGTGCACGCGCTGGGCGCAGAGCTATCGATCTCGACGTTGCTGGTGTCAGTCAGCCCACAGTTGCAGGCGATGGCCGATGCTTCGCCGGATAACTCGCCGCATCGTACCGACGAGCCCTATCGCCGCGCGCTGATCCTCGTGTATTCCCGACTCGCCGCGACTGCGCGCAAGCTCGGCATCACCAACATCTTGCGACACGAAATCGGCTCGGCCGATCCCTACACATCGGCCGAGGGGTTCATCACCGACCTCGACGTCATCGTCGGATCGCTGCGAGAGAACCACGGCATGGCGCTGACGCGACCGCGCCTCAATACGCTGCGTCGAGCGGCCGAGATCTTCGGCTTCCACCTGGCCACGCTGGACATGCGCCAAAGCTCGGATGTGCATGAGCGCGTGCTGGGTGAGCTGTTCCGTGTGGCGGGGGTCGTGCCCGACTATGCCAGCCTGACCGAGCAGGAAAAGGTCATGCTGCTGCTGGCTGAGCTCGAGCAGCCACGCCTGCTGCGCTCACCTTATATCGACTACTCGGAAGAAACCGTATCCGAGCTGGCGGTGCTTAAGGCGGCCCGCCTGATCCGCGCGGATTTCGGCGGGCGTGCAATCCGTAACTACATCATCTCGCACACCGAAACCGTGTCAGACATGCTGGAGGTACTGCTGCTCCAGCGCGAGACCGGACTGCTGACGATGTCGGCCGACGGCAGCCACATGGAAGCGCAACTGATGGTGATCCCGCTGTTCGAGACCATCCCCGACCTGCGCAATGCGCCCGGCATCATGGATGGCTGGCTGTCTGTGCCACGCGTGCGCGCATTGGTCGAACAGCAGGGAACCCTTCAGGAGGTCATGCTCGGCTACTCGGACTCGAACAAGGACGGTGGCTTCCTGACCTCGAACTGGGAGCTGTATAAAACCGAAGTTTCGCTGGTGGAGGTGTTCGAGAAGCATCAGGTGAAAATGCGGCTATTCCATGGCCGCGGCGGCACGGTCGGTCGTGGCGGTGGCCCCAGCCACGAGGCTATCCTCGCTCAGCCTGCGGGTACCGTGAATGGCCAGTTCCGACTGACCGAACAAGGTGAGATCATCGCGTCAAAATTCTCGAACCCCGAGATTGGCCGTCGTAACCTCGAACTCGTAGTGGCCGCGGTGATGGAGGCTAGCCTGACCCCGCCGATCTCCGACGGCAAACGCGCCCGGCGACTGGCGGAATTCGAGCGGGTGATGGATACCCTGTCCGGCCATGCCTACCGCGCCTACCGCGACCTCGTCTACGAGACTCCGGGTTTTACCGATTACTTCTTTGCCGCGACCCCGATCGCCGAAATTGCCGAGTTGAACATCGGCTCGCGCCCTGCCTCGCGCAAGTCGACCCGCAGGATCGAGGACCTGCGCGCGATTCCCTGGGGCTTCTCCTGGGGGCAGTGTCGCCTGTTGCTGCCAGGCTGGTACGGCTTCGGCAGCGCGGTCGACTCCTGGCTGCGCGACGAGGCCAGCGGCACGCGCTCGAAAAAACTCTCGCTGCTCCGGGCAATGGTCAAGGAGTGGCCGTTCTTCTCGACGCTGATGTCGAACATGGACATGGTACTTTCCAAGACTGATCTCGCTGTCGCATCGCGCTACGCTGGCCTGGTGGCCGACCGCAAGCTGCGCAATGCGATCTTCAAGCGCATCGCCGCCGAGCATGAGCGCGCGGTGGAATGTCTGTCGCTGGTCACGGGTTCGAAGGAAAGATTGGCGAACGATCCGACGCTAGCGCGCTCGATCAAGAACCGTTTTGCTTATCTCGATCCGCTCAACCACCTGCAGGTAGAGCTGATCAAGCGGCACCGCAGCTGGAAAGAACAAGGCCGTGAGCCTGATAACCGGGTACACCGCGGAATTCACTTGTCTATCAACGGAATTGCGGCGGGGCTGCGGAACACGGGCTAAGACGAGGGCATCCTCTATAATCTCAAGCCACGCCGGTTCTGGTGGGTTTTTCTGCGCCCTACCCACCAGACACATCTACCCACCTCGATTCATGAACGACCAATTCGCCAAAAAGGACCAAGCCTGGTCCGCCCGGTTTTCCGAACCCGTTTCCGACCTCGTGAAGCGCTACACCGCGTCAGTCTTCTTCGACAAGCGGCTCGCGCATGTCGATATTCAGGGCTCTCTGGCACATGCAGAGATGCTGGCTGCGCAGAGGATCATCGGCGATCAGGATCTCGCCGATATCCGTCGCGGCATGGCACAGATCCTGTCCGAGATCGACAGCGGCCAGTTCGAATGGCTGCTCGACCTCGAAGATGTGCACCTGAATATCGAGAAGCGCCTGACTGAGCTGGTCGGTGATGCCGGCAAGCGCCTGCACACGGGCCGCTCGCGAAACGATCAGGTCGCGACCGACATCCGCCTGTACATGCGCGGCGCGATCGACGACATCCTCGGCCTGCTCAAGGCGCTGCGCCTCGCACTGGTCGACCTCGCGGAGCAGCATGCCGATACGATCCTGCCCGGATTCACGCACATGCAGGTCGCGCAGCCGGTAACCTTCGGGCATCACATGCTGGCGTATGTCGAGATGTTCGGTCGTGACGCCGAGCGCATGGCCGACTGCCGCAAACGCGTCAACCGGCTGCCGCTGGGCTCGGCCGCACTGGCCGGCACCACCTTCCCGATTGACCGCGAGCGTGTCGCGCGGACCCTGGGCTTTGACGATGTCTGCCACAACTCACTGGATGCCGTCTCGGATCGCGACTTTGCCATCGAGTTTTGTGCCGCCGCCGCGCTGGTGATGACGCATATCTCACGCCTGTCGGAAGAGCTGGTGATCTGGATGAGTCCGCGCGTCGGCTTTATCGATATCGCTGACCGCTTCTGCACCGGCTCGTCGATCATGCCGCAGAAGAAGAACCCGGATGTGCCCGAATTAGCGCGCGGCAAGACCGGCCGGGTCAACGGCCACCTGATCTCGCTGCTGACGCTGATGAAAGGCCAGCCACTGGCCTACAACAAGGACAACCAGGAAGACAAGGAGCCGCTGTTCGATACCGTCGATACGCTGGTCGATACGCTACGTATTTTTGCCGACATGGCCGGCGGCATCACGGTCAAGCCGGATGCCATGCGATCGGCAGCATTGCAGGGTTACGCCACCGCAACCGATCTGGCCGACTATCTGGTGAAGAAGGGTTTGCCCTTCCGTGATGCCCATGAGGCTGTCGCGCATGCGGTGCGAACTTGCGAGCAAAAAGCTTGCGACCTCGCCGATCTGACGCTCGAGGAGCTGCGCCAATTCTCGGCACTGATCGGGCCTGATGTGCGTGCTGATCTCACGCTGGAGGGCTCGGTCGCGGCACGTAATCACATCGGCGGTACGGCGCCCGACCAGGTACGGGCTGCTATTAGCCGCGTGAGGGCCACGCTCGGCTAGCATCGCAGCGCCCTACACCCAAAGCTCCGCGCCGCCCTGCCGGCCCGGAGCTTTTTTTCATCCCACCCCACCAACGAGCCTGTTGTGAAAAAGCACCAGGCTTTGTACGGGACAGTCTGATCGGCAAATAGTCGATTGCGCTCGCGGTGGCTTCTCGCCGGGGAGCATGCTGGCTGCACCTACATTGACAGCCACACTTTCCCTCACTTCGCCCCAAGGCATGGGTGGCGACGGCTTCGGGGGCGGTGACCATCCCGGCAGTACACAACAAAAATCAAGGAGACCCTGAACGGTTCCCGCACATCCGTTCAGACGCCGCCGTGAGCGTTGGCTGCCATATTTTCTCGAGGAATCTCACCATGTCTTTCTTGCTTTCGCTATCAAGCCGCATTGATGCGCTCAATGAGCGTATCGGCCTTGCTGTCAGCTGGGCACTGCTGGTGGCCGTGCTGATCTGTGCCGGTAATGCACTGATTCGCTACCTGCT
>CAZESK010000044.1:15691-21600 GCA_964515155.1 uncultured Bifidobacterium sp. | reverse complement strand
TTCCGCGTTGGTCGGGAGCGCCGGCGAGGCTGCCGTGCCACTGCGGCGTGCCGGTAGCCAGCTCGATGCGCTGGGCGTTGAGAAAACCGCAGCCGTTGCAGGTGATGCCGGCCGGATTGGCGAGGATGAAATCAGCCTTGGCGCCGGCGATTTCGACAAAGCCGTTCAATTGACTGGGCAGAGACCCGCGCACCTCACCGACGATCACGCGTGCCGGTGCGGTCAGCAGCGCCGGGTTGGCTGCGACCCAGCCGGCCAGCGCGGTGGGCGAGTCGGTGCGGCCGTTGTTGACGATGGCGCCCGGGGCATCAACATCGAACTGCCTGAAGCGGTTGACCGATACCCCACTGGCCGTGGGCGCGGTGATGTCGACTTGCGGCAGGCCGTTAGCGGTCGTGTGGATGACGGGTCGCTGCAATGGGTTGGCGGTGGTGTCGGCGATGATCTGCGCGTACAGCGGTAGTGGCAGTGACAGCGGCAAGAGCAGCAATGCTGCCATCAGCGAGAGCGCAGAGGAGCGAGATAATGCGGGACGAAACATCAGGCCCAGGCGCCGAATCAATCTTCGGCGTTGCAGTGAACGGTGCGGACTAGTCATCAGGACGCGCCTCAGTAGCTCGCACTCAGATAGAAACCACCGGTGACATCGGCAGTGCGGAAGCCTTCAGGACGGGACAGTGGCTGACCGACAAACGCATCCCATGCGACACCACGGGCTGTGCCGCGTACACCGACCGCAACGCCCGTCAGCCCGCGGCCGGCGAGTCGGGATGCGGACGGCCCGCCGACGCGCGCTGTATCGATGCCGACATACAGCTCGCTGCGTAATGCGGCAAGCGACCAGCCGAGCTCTTGCCGCAGCAGCCAGCCTCGGTCACCGCTGAGCACCGATTCACCATCGAAGCCGCGCACGGTGTAGCGATTGCCAATGGCGAACCGATCCTGAGGCGTCAGCGGGGTGAAGTTCCACTGGCGGCGCAGCGCGGCGCTGTAGCGCAAGGACTGCGAAGCCAGCATGAATGGCCGGGACAACGAGATATCGGTGCGTAGCAGCTGCATGCGCGAACTGCCTTCGCCATAGGCTTCTTCCGGCGCAGCCGTAGCACCGAATGCACCGGTGCCACGCCGCCAGACGAGGCTGGCGTCGAGCAGCGCCGTATCAAGCCGTTCGCGGTGCGATAGTCCCAACTCCCAGCCACCGGTACTCCGGCGCTGTTGCAGCAGTTCAGTGTCGTCAATATGATTGCTCGACGATCGCTGCCAGAGGCGCAGACTGCCGGTCGTCTTGCGCTGCGCATCCCGATATAGCAAGCGGCCTAGTGTGATGTCGCTCGACTGGCTCCTGCCGCTGTAGATGATGGTGCTGTCACGGCCAGTGACTGACTGGAAATAATTCCAGTCGCCATGCGTGGTCGACAGCAGCCACTCGCGCCATGGCAGTGCGTAATGCACAGTACGCGAGCGGGCATCGCGCGGGCCCGGCAATCGATCTCCGATGGCGTCGCTGATCGTGAGGTAGAACAGGTCGTTGAGTGCCAGGCCATGGTCGACGGCGAAGGTCAGCGCCGACTGCAGTCGGCCAGTCGTGGGGATGCCGGCATCGTCGACCGAGAGGTTAAGCCGCCACGGTCGCTGCTGCGTCCAGCGGACGAGAACATCGCTATCACCTGCGCGGGCTTTGGGGTCGGCCGAGGGCATGATCTGCAGGTCGGATCCGACGCTCGGCAAGCGCCGGAAGTTTTCCAGGCCATGCTCCAGTGCGTGCAGGTCGAGCAAGTCGCCGGACTGCAGCGGCATCGCATTGCCCATCGTTGCACGCGATGCGGTGCCGTCAGTAAAGCGCAGGGCGCGTATCCGCCCCGGGATCACGGTGAGGGTCAGCACGCCACGCGAGAGATCCTGCGGTGCCGCGAGCACCCGAGTCGTGGCCAAGCCATGCTTCATCAGCGCCTGCTGCAGACGTTGCAGCAGGATCTGCACACTGCCCGTGCCGAGGCAACGACCGCTCGCCGGATCAGGCTGTCCGGCGCTGTCGACATCGACCGCATCCGCTAACCAGGCGAGCCGCTCTGTTTCCTCCGAATCGAAGCGAATGGCCTCGATGACAAAGCAGGGCTGCTCCGTGGCAGGCAGCCGCAACGTAGTGACGGGCTGCCGAACGTCCAGCCGGACATCGGGTTCCGGTGTCTGCAAGCGATGCAATTGTTCGTCACGCTCGCGCTGTCGCTGCCAGAGCGCGTCGGCGTCATGGGTGCCCGCTTGCGCCTTCGCCAGCGATATCTGAAAACTGAAGAGACACAAGATCAACACAAGGAACCGCCTCACACCCATCACAAGCATCACCACAGACCAAGGAAAAAAGTCTGCAACAGCGCGTATCGGCACGACCATCGCAGGCGAGGCGCGATTGTTCAGCGATTCAGTTCAGCGTGGATGAATTTGGGTGCAGGCAGACGCTGCGGATGCGGAAGAAAGGGAAGAAGCCGATCAAAGTGTTGCGATCATGCCGCTGAGTAATGCAGCCTGCGATTGCTTAGCACAATCATCGAACTCGCAAAGTACGCCATGTGCCCGGAGCGCAGTCAGGCCAGAAGCCGGACCTCAGGCGCCGGCCCACTCCTGCTCAAGCTGTGTCGAGTAGGCAGCGGGTGCGGCGGAACGGGTAGGAAAGGTGACCAGCTCGTAGGACGAGGGATCGGCAAACAGCGCACGCAACAGCTTATTGTTGAGTCCATGGCCGGACTTGTGCGCAGTGTAGCTGGCCAGCAGCGGGTGGCCCGCGAGGTAGAGGTCGCCCATCGCGTCGAGAATCTTGTGGCGCACGAATTCGTTCTGGTAGCGCAGGCCACCGCTGTTGAGAATGCGGAACTCATCCATGACGATCGCATTCTCGAGCGAACCGCCGCGCGCGAGTCCCATGCCGCGCAGCGTCTCGACATCCTGCATGAAACCGAAGGTACGGGCGCGCGCGATCTCTTCGATATAGGACTCGGCGCTTAAGTCGACCTCGGCGATCTGGCCGGAGCCATCGACCGCCGGATGGTTGAACTCAATGAAAAACTTCAGTCGGTAGCCGTGGTAAGGCTCAAGGCGCGCCCATTTCAGGCTCGCGCCCTCGCCTTCGCGCACCTCGACTGCCTTTATTACGCGGATGAACTGCTTGGCCGCGTTCTGCTCAACGCAGCCGGCCTGCTGCAGCAGGAATACGAAAGAGGCCGCCGAGCCGTCCATGATGGGAATCTCCTCGGCCGTCAGGTCGACGACGAGGTTATCGATGCCCAGACCTGCACAGGCCGACATGAGATGCTCGACGGTGGAGACGCGCACGCCATCTTTCTCCAGCACCGAGGCCATGCGCGTATCGCCAACGCCCATCGCGGAGGCCGGTAGCGTCACCGGCGGCTCGACATCAACGCGGCGGAACACGATGCCATGGTTGGCAGGTGCCGGGCGCAGCGTGAGTTCGACGCGCGTGCCGCAATGCAGGCCAACGCCTGTTGTGGTCACGGCATCGCGGATGGTGCGTTGTTTGATCATCCTTACAGCTGGCCGAGCAGCGTCTCAGCGTTCGATACTTCGAACTTGCCCGGTGCCTCGACGTTGAGCTGGGTGACGACGCCATCCTTGACCAGCATCGAGTAGCGCTGCGAGCGCGTGCCCATGCCGAACTGGCTGAAGTCTGCCGACAGACCGAGTGCCTTGCTGAAATCTGCATTGCCATCGGCCATCATGCGCACGATGCCAGTCGCTCCCAGCTCGCGGCCCCAGGCGCCCATCACGAACGCATCATTGACCGAGATGCACCAGATCTCATCGACACCCTTGGCGTGCAGTGCCTTCGCATGCTCGACATAGCCGGGCACGTGCTGGGCCGAGCAGGTCGGCGTGTAGGCGCCGGGCAAGCCGAAAATGGCGATGGTCTTGCCCTTGACGAGATCGGACACATTGAACGTGTTCGGCCCGAGCGAGCAGCCTGCGGTTTCGACTTCGATGAATTCGGCCAGTTTGCCTTCAGGGAGGCGATCTCCGATTTTTGTGGTCATGACAGTCCTTTGGTGTGGGAACAGGAAACATGGAAAACCAGTGAATGCCGGTATGCGCCGGTATTCACTGATTTTGGCTGGGGTCTGGGCCGCCGAACAGGCGGCAGGTAACAGTATGCCCCGGCCGCCCGTTTCCTGCAGTATCAGTCGGCCTGACGACGCAGGAAAGCCGGAATGTCATAGGTTTCGGTACCATTGCGCTCCATCGCACGGACCGTCTCCGATGCATGCTCGCGACGCCATACCGCCGGGGTACGGATCGGCTCGAAAGTATGGTTGGCGCCCGGCACGGGTTCGGTCGCCGCCGGTGCAGCCGCGACCGCGTCGTAGGTACCGGTACGCGCCACCGGCACCTGCGTGGGGACCAAAATCGGCGTGCGGCGCGCACGGCCCAGGCCGGTGGCGACCACCGTTACCCGTACTTCGTCGCCCATGTTGTCGTCATAGGCGATACCTTGCGCAATCGACGCATCCTCGGCCGCGAAGGCACGCACGGTTTCCATCACCTGCTTGATTTCCTTGCCCTTGAGCGAACGGCTGGCGGTCACATTGACCAGCACACCACGCGCGCCGGACAGATCGATGCCATCGAGCAGCGGCGATGCCACGGCTTGCTCGGCCGCGATGCGCGCGCGGTCGACACCGGAGGCCACGGCCGTGCCCATCATCGCCTTGCCCTGCTCGGCCATGATGGTCTTGACGTCGTTGAAGTCGACGTTGATATGACCCGGCACGTTAATGATCTCGGCAATGCCGGCCACCGCGTTGTTGAGCACGTTGTCGGCATGGCCAAGCCACTCGAGCATGCTGTCGTCTTCGTAGATCTCTTCCAGCTTCTCGTTGAGGATCACGATCAGCGAATCGACATACTTGGACAGCTCTTCCAGTCCTTCATTGGCGATGTCCATGCACTTCTGGCCTTCGTGCGTGAAAGGCTTGGACACCACGGCAACCGTCAGTGCGCCGAGCTCTTTCGCTACTTGCGCTACCACGGGCGCAGCGCCGGTACCGGTGCCGCCACCCATGCCGGCGGCGATGAACACCATGTGCGCGCCACGCAGGGAATCTTCGATGCGGTCGCGGGTCTCTTCCGCGAGCTGACGACCCACGGACGGCTTCATACCCGCGCCGAGACCCGACTCACCGATCTGGATCACGTTGTGCGCCTTCGATTGGGTCAGCGCCTGAGCATCCGTGTTGGCGACGATGAATTCGACGCCAGATACGCCTTTGTTGATCATGTGCTGGACGGCATTGCCACCCGCACCGCCAACGCCGACCACCTTGATGATCGTGCCCTTCGTGTTTTCAAGCATATCGATTTCCATGATTGACTCCCTTGGGTGATGCAGTTTTCAGTCGATAGCCATCGCGCGATGCGACAGCTAGCCACTGACAACTGCGGTTAATTCAAAAAGTTGTTTTTCAAATGTGCCGCTTTGTTGCTGTACGGCGGATGTCACCTTTGGCTCTATCCGCCGTACGGTCCTGCTTTTTCTCTGCCTGCTGGCGGGTTTCGCTGCGCTCTACCCGCCCTATGGTTTTCGTTCATTCTGCACAACACTCGTCCCACACAACTTCCGTTTCACACGACGCTCGCCCCAAACAACCTCCATGCCATAGGGCGGGTAGAGCCGAAGGCGAAACCCGCCACCCGCATCCTCAAAAATTCCCGAGAAACCACTCCTTCATCCGCTGCCATACCGCCTTCGCGGATCCGCCCTGCCTGACCACCACCTGCCCGCGCAGGTACTGCCGCTTGGCCTCCTCCAGCAAGCCGAGCACCGTCGAGTAGCGCGGGCTCTTGACCACGTCGGCCAGCTGCCCGCTGTAGTCAGGTACCCCGACCCTGGCAGGCTTGAGGAA
>CAZESK010000044.1:11973-15591 GCA_964515155.1 uncultured Bifidobacterium sp. | reverse complement strand
GCGGTCGGCGTACGCAGCGCCATCGCGATGTCGTTGGTTACCTGGTCGCCGGCGATCGGAATCACCGCCGTGTGGCGGATCGCGCCCTCGGTGAAGATTGCGATATCGGTCGTGCCGCCACCGATATCGACCAGCACCACGCCCAGTTCTTTTTCGTCGGCGGTCAGCACTGCATCAGCCGAGGCCATTGGCTGCAGAATCAGGTCAGTCACTTCGAGGCCGCAGCGCCGCACGCACTTGACGATGTTCTGCACCGCAGACACCGCACCGGTCACGATGTGCACCTTGACCTCGAGGCGAATGCCGCTCATGCCGATGGGCTCGCGGACATCTTCCTGGTTGTCGACGATGAATTCCTGCGGCACCGTATGCAGCAGCTGCTGGTCGGTCGGAATGTTGACCGCCTTGGCCGTTTCGATCACCCGTGCCACATCGGTCGAGTTGACTTCCTTGTCCTTGATCGCAACCATGCCGCTGGAGTTGAAACTCCGGATATGGCTACCGGCGATGCCAGTCCAGACGTTACGGATCTGGCAGTCGGCCATCAGCTCGGCCTCCTCGAGCGCCCGCTGTATCGACTCGACCGTGGCCTCAATATTGACCACGACGCCCTTTTTGAGGCCCTTCGATTCGCTCTGGCCGAGACCGATGATCTCGTGACGGCCGTTAGGCAGTACCTCGGCGACCACAGCGACCACCTTTGACGTACCGATGTCGAGTCCGACGATCAGGTTCTTCGCGTCTTTTGTCATGAGTTTCTCAAAGCTCTTTTATATCTTGTTTGTTTCCGTTTACTGAGACGGGTAATGCTTTGGTTTCCGTCACGATTCGTTCAACCGATAAATTTTTCATATCGGCGGATGTCGTCTCTGGCGCTAGCCGGCCTACGGCTTCCCGATCATCCTTGCATTCATCACGTCTTGCTCTCCATCGTCACTGCCAGCGGCCGTCGCTTCAGCGCCAGGCCATTCGGATACCGCATATCAATCATCTCTATTCTTCCCGGTAACGCTGCTGCCAGTTGCGGATAGACGCTAATGAGGCGGTCGATACGTGTCCTCATCTCGCTGCGGTCGTTGGCGCGGCCAAGATTGATCACGATGCCGTTGTCGAGACGTGCGGTCCATGCGTAGCGTTTCGAGAGCGTCAGCGCGCGCGGCATGACTTTCAGCGGCGCTAACCATTCACGCAGGTCAGCCAGCCGCTGCGCCACTTCGCGCGCGCTTCCGTCCGGCCCATCAAGCGCAGGAAGCTTGCCCTCTTCCTCGGCCTCATCGAGATTCGCGGTGAAGACAATGCCATCGACCGATACCAGCCGTCCTTCCTGCTCACCCCAGGTACCAAGCACCACGTATTCTTCGACCGACACCACGAGCTTGTTCGGCCACTCGCGGCGTACCGATGCATGCTGGACCCAAGGCACGGTCTCGAACGCCGCACGTGCTGCATTCAGATCAACCGTAAAGAAGTTGCCACGGATGCGAGGCAGCGCTGCGCTGCGCACAGTGGCGGCGTTCACATACCGCAGCGGCTCGCTGTCCCTGCCCTGCACCTGCACCACCATCAGGTCGAACATGGGCTGGCGCGCGACCCAGCGGTAGCCGGCATACAGCACCGCGAGCACGAGCACGGCGAGCAAGGCTCGCGTCACCATGTTCATTGTCCTGATGTCATTCCACATCGCGCTTTCCCTCTACTCCGGCTTCCAGTCGACGGAGGGCTGCAGGTCGAGCGCGGCCATCCGCAAGATCTCGACACACAGCTGCTCATACGGCAAGCCGGCAACGGCTGCCGACATCGGCACCAGCGAATGTCCGGTCATGCCCGGCGAGGTATTGATCTCGAGCAGGAAAGGCCGGTTGTCACTGGCACGCACCATGACGTCCGCACGCGACCAGCCACGACAGCCGAGGCTGCGGTAGCTGTCGAGTACCAGCTGCTGTATCTGCTGCTCTTGTTCGGCTGGCAGGCCACTCGGGCACAGGTACTGCGTCTTGTCGGAAAAATACTTGTTCTGGTAATCGTAGTTGGCATCCGGAGCGACGATGCGCACCACCGGCAAAGCGCGTGCATCGTCGCCATAGCCCAGCACCGGGCAGGTCAGCTCCATGCCACTGATGAATTCTTCGGCCATGACTGCCTTGTCATACTTGGCGGCCAGCGCATAGGCAGCGGGCAGCTGGGCTGCGTCGGTGACCTTGGTCAGACCCAGCGTCGAGCCTTCGTGCGCGGGCTTGACGATCAAGGGCAGTCCCAGCCTCGCGACGACCGAGTCCCAGTCACTATTCGCGTGCAGCATCGCGAAGTCGGGCGTCGACAGTCCGTTGTGCAACCAGATGCGCTTGGTCATGGCCTTGTCCATCGCGATCGCCGAGGCCAGCACGCCGGGGCCGGTGTACGGAATACCCAGCTGCTCGAGCGCACCCTGCAGCGTGCCATCCTCGCCGTAACGGCCATGCAGCGCGATAAAAACACGATCAAATTTCTCCGCAGCCAGCTCGGCCAGCGCGCGCTGCGCGGGATCGAATGGATGCGCATTCACGCCCAGCGACTGCAATGCTTTCAGCACACCGCTGCCCGACATCAGCGAGATCTCGCGCTCGGCCGACCGGCCGCCAAATAGCACACCGACCTTGCCGAAGAGCGCTCTCAGATCCTTGCTCATGCCCGCCCCCTTACCGGCGCTTGTTGCGTCAGTGATTGCAGTTGCGCCGGCACACCCGAGATCGATCCTGCGCCCATGGTCATCACGATATCGCCGTCCTTCGCCATCCTTAGCAGAACCGCGGGCATCTCGGTGATATCCTCGACGAACACCGGCTCCACCTTGCCCACTACCCGCAGTGCATGCGCGAGCGCGCGGCCATCGGCGGCCGGTATCGGCTGCTCACCGGCGGGATAGACATCGGCCAGAACCAGCACGTCCACCGTAGAGAGCACCTTCACAAAGTCTTCGAACAAGTCGCGCGTACGCGTGTAGCGGTGCGGCTGGAAGGCCAGTACCAGGCGCTGCCCCGGGAAAGCGCCGCGTGCGGCGGCGATCGTGGCTGCCGTCTCGACCGGATGGTGACCGTAGTCGTCGACCAGTGCGAAGCTGCCGCCGCTGTCCGGCAAGGGTAGTTGCCCGTAGCGGGTGAAACGCCGACCAACGCCGTTGAATTCGCGCAGTGCCTTCTGGATGTGCGCGTCGGCGATATCGAGCTCACGCGCAATGGCAATCGCCGCGCAGGCGTTCTGCACATTGTGCATGCCGGGTTGATGCAGGCGGATTGGCATCGGTGCGTAGTCCTTCTGAAGGACCGTGAATTCCATGTGGCTGCCAACGGCGCGTGCATCGATCGCCCGAATGTCGGCCTCGGCGTGGAAGCCGTAGGTCACGATCATCTTCGAGATCGACGGCATGATCTCGCGCACGTTCGCGTCATCGACGCATAGCACGGCGACGCCGTAGAACGGTAAGCGCTGCGTAAATTCGATGAAGGCCTGCTTGAGCTTGGCGAAGCTATGCTCGTAGGTCTCCATGTGGTCGGCGTCGATATTGGTAATGACCTCGATCACCGGCGACAGGTTGAGGAAGGAGGCATCGGACTCGTCCGCCTCGGCCACGATGAACTCGCC
>CAZESK010000044.1:10483-11873 GCA_964515155.1 uncultured Bifidobacterium sp. | reverse complement strand
ATATGTTTGACCTTGTGCTTCATGAATTCCCCAATGCTTCCAGCACGCCGGCGATCGCGTCGTTCGCGTCACGCCGGCCCTGCTGGTACGCGGCCTCTGCCGTCTGCTGGCAGCGCTCGCGGGTCATCTCTGTCAACAGCGAAGCAATGGCGGCCGGCGTCATGTCCTGCTGTGGCAGATGTACGGCCGCACCGGTCTTTGCCATCCATTGCGCGTTGTTCCTCTGGTGCGAGGTGGTGGATACCACCAGCGGCACCAACACAGAGGCAACACCTGCAGCGCAAAGTTCCGCGACAGTAATAGCGCCAGCGCGGCAGATCACCAGATCGGCAGCAGCATAGCGACTGGCCATGTCATCGATGAAGTCGACCACCTCGGCCTGCACGCCAGCATTGGTGTAGTGCGCTTTCAATGCATCGATGTGCTGCCGGCCCGACTGGTGCACGATCCGGGGACGCGCATCGGCAGGCATCTGCGCCAGGGCAGCGGGCAAGGTGTCATTCAGCACCTTGGCGCCAAGGCTGCCTCCGATGACAAGCACGTTCAGGGGGCCACTGCGCGCGGCATAGCGCTCAGCTGGCAGCGGCAGGTTACGGATCTCGGTGCGTACCGGGTTGCCGGTCACCTGCGCCTTCACGCCCTGCGCCTCCTCGGCCGGGAAGCCGAACAATACTTTTTTCGCGAAAGGTAGCAGTGCCTTGTTGGACATCAGCAGCGCCGCGTCAGCATTCATCAGTGCCAGTGGCGTGCCGCCCAGCGCTGCCATCACGCCGCCCGGCACGGTGACGTAGCCGCCCATGCCAAGCACCACATCCGGCCGGCGCGCACGCAGGATCGTGCGGCAGCGCAGGAAGCTGGTGAGCATTTTGATGGCGCCTTTGAGCGTATGCATCAGGCCTTTTCCGCGCAGCCCGGCGAAGTCGATCGCATCGAAGACAATGCCGCGCTTGGGTACGATGTCGGCCTCCATACCGCGCAGCGTGCCCAGCCATGACACCTGCCAGCCGCGCGCACGCATCGTGTCCGCAATCGCCAGACCGGGAAAGATGTGCCCACCGGTGCCGGCGGCCATGATCAGGAGGTGCTTCATGGGGCATCTCCTGGGGTATGGCGGGTTTCGCTGCGCTCTACCCGCCCTATGGAATATCCCACGGACATAGGGCGGGTAGAGCCCATGGCGAAACCCGCCATACGAACGATCGCACTCATACGCGACCTCCCCGCATCATGACGCGGTTGTGGCTACGGCCGTGCGCTGTTGCGCACTTAACTCCGCTGCGCGGAGTTAGCCTCCACCGAAACCGCGTCGGCTGTCTGAGGGCGATGGCGCGGGCGCTCATACGCGACCTCCCCGCATCATGACGCGGTTTTCATAATCAATTCGGAGGAG
>CAZESK010000044.1:0-10383 GCA_964515155.1 uncultured Bifidobacterium sp. | reverse complement strand
CTCATACGCGACCTCCCCGCATCATGACGCGGTTTTCATAATCAATTCGGAGGAGGATTGCCAGCCCGATGCAGTTGATCACAATCCCCGACCCGCCATACGACATCAATGGCAACGTGAGGCCTTTGGTCGGCAGCAGGCCGAGGTTGACGCCCATGTTGATGAAGACCTGGATACCGATCCAGATACCAATGCCTTTAGCGACCAGACCGGCGAAGAATTTTTCGACAGCGATCGCCTGGCGGCCAATGTCGAAAGCGCGACGGATGATCCAGTAGAACAACGCAATGACGACCAGCACGCCGGCCAGCCCGAGCTCCTCACCAATGACGGCAAGCAGGAAGTCGGTGTGTGCCTCGGGCAGGTAGTGCAGCTTCTCGACACTTGCGCCGAGCCCGACGCCAAACAATTCGCCGCGGCCAAAGGCAATCAGCGAGTGCGTGAGCTGGAAAGCCTTGCCGAGTGCGTTGCTCTGTTCCCACGGGTTCAGGTAGGCGACCATGCGCTCATAGCGCCACGGTGAGATCAGGATGATGGCAAAGAACACACTACCCAGCACCGCGATCATCCCGCCGAACCAGATGATGTTGAAGCCGCCGAGAAACAGGATGCCCATCGCGATGCAGACAATCACGCCGAAGGCACCCAGGTCGGGCTGTAGCATCAGCAAGCCGCCGCACGCTGCTGCGGCAATAGCCATCGGCAGAAAGCCTTTGGTCAGACTGTGCATGTACTGCTGCTTACGCACGGTAAAGTCGGCCGCATAAAAGACCATCATCAGCTTCATGACTTCGGAGGGCTGCAGACTGAAGCCGCCGAATCCGATCCAGCGCCGGGCGCCGTTAACGCCCTTGCCGATACCCGGGATGAGGACGAATACCAGCAGCACCAGCGCAGCGATGAACAGCACCGGCGTCCAGCGCTCCCACTGCTCGATACGGACGCGAAAGGCGAGCAAGCCGAAAAATAGCCCGATCCCCAGGAATATGGCCTGCCGCAGCGCGAAGTGGTGGTTCTTGTAGTTTGCATATTTCGGCGAATCCGGCAGACCAATGGAGGCGGAGTACACCATCACGATGCCGGTCAACAGCAGCAGCAGGATGACCCAGACCAGCGCCTGGTCATATTCGAGCATGCGCGAGCGCTGCCCGATCGGACTCTCGGTCGCAGCGGTATCGGCTGTGCGCGTGAAGAAGGCCGGCAAGGCGAGTCTCATGCGGCCTCCGTCATGCGATCACCTCGCCTCGATCCAGCCCGAGCTCGCGTACGGTGTCAGTGAATACCTGTGCCCGATGCGCATAGCCGGTGAACATATCGAAACTGGCGCAGGCCGGCGAGAGCAGCACCTTGTCGCCTTCGGCTGCCAGATTCGCAGCCTCACGCACTGCCTGCGGCAGCGTGTCGCAGTCGAGCAGCGGTATACCGGTGGCGTCGAGTGCAGCGCGGATCCGTGGCGCATCGCGGCCGATCAGCACCACCGCTTTCACATGTCGTGCGACGGCTGGCGCCAGCGGCGCGAAGTCCTGTCCCTTGCCGTCACCGCCGGCAATCAGTACGAGATGCGCACCGCGACCGGCACCGAGGCCCTCAAGAGCGGCGACTGTCGCGCCGACATTGGTGCCCTTGCTGTCATCGAAAAACTCAATGCCGCCGATGGTGGCTACCAGCTCCACGCGGTGCGGCTCTCCGGTGTACTGACGTGCGGCGTGCAGCAGTGGCGCGAGCGGCAGGTCGATCGCACGACACAGCGCAAGCGCCGCCAGCACATTGGTTGCATTGTGCTGGCCACGGATTTTCAGGGCATCGGCCGGCATCAGTCGGTTGATAAACAGCTCGACATCAGGTGCAGGTTTGCCGCGCTTTTTCTTTTCGCCTTCGTCATGCGCGACCGCCAGCATCAGCCATTGCATACCGCCTTCACTGGACAGGCCCAGGCAATCTGGCGCGGAAGGCAGGTCAGTGCCGAAGCTCACGACATGTGCCTGCGGGCTGGCCATCTGCATGACGCGGGCATCGGCGCGGTTGAGTACGTATGTTGTAGCGGCACCGAAGATGCGCGCCTTCGCAGCCGCATAGGCATCCATGTCGCCGTGCCAGTCGAGATGATCCTGCGACAAATTGAGCACGGTGGCGGCATCCGCATTGAGCGTATAGGTGCTGAACAACTGAAAGCTGGAAAGCTCAAGCACCCAGCATTGCGGCAAGCTGTCGGTATCGATGGATTCACGCAGCACATCGAGCGCGGCGGGACTGATATTGCCGGCCACCTTGACCGACAGGCCGGCGGCGCGGCACAGGTGTCCGGTCAGGCTGGTGACGGTGGTCTTACCGTTGGTGCCGGTGATAGCCAGTACCTTCGGCGCGTAGCCGCGCTCATCCTTGAGCGTGGCGAGCGCCTGCGCGAACAGCTCGATCTCGCCCCAGACCGGTAGGTTGTGCTCTTGCGCAGCCGGCAGGATGGCGGCGAGTTCGCGTCCGGGTGCGAGGCCGGGGCTTACGGCGACAAGGTCAATACCGTCGAGCAGGGAGGCGGTGAATTCACCAGCGACGAAAGCCGCATCCGGGCAAGCGGCCTGCAGCGCCGGCAGACGTTGCGGTGACGGGCGCGTGTCAGCCACACGGACGCGCGCGCCACAGCGCGCGAGCCAGAGTGCGATCGCCAGTCCCGATTCACCGAGACCGAGCACCAGTACGTGTTTGCCTTCGTAATGCATTGCGCCGTTATCCGCCTTGACGTCCGTTATCGCAGTTTCAGGGTCGACAATCCGACCAGCACCAGCATCATCGTGATGATCCAGAAGCGCACGACCACCTGGGTTTCCTTCCAGCCCTTTTGCTCATAGTGATGGTGCAGCGGCGCCATCAGCAGCACGCGCTTGCCGACACCGGTTCGCATCTTGGTGTATTTAAAGTAGGCCACCTGCAGCATCACCGACAACGTCTCGACCACGAATACGCCGCCCATGATGAAGAGCACGATTTCTTGCCGCACGATGACGGCGATGGTGCCGAGCGCACCGCCGAGCGCCAGCGCGCCGACATCGCCCATGAAGACCTGGGCCGGATAGGCGTTAAACCAGAGGAAGGCCAGACCGGCACCCGCCATCGCGCCACAGAAAATCAGCAGCTCGCCGGCACCCGGGATGTGCGGTATCAACAGGTATTTGGCATAGGTCGCGCTGCCGGTCAGGTAGGCAAAGAGCCCGAGTGCCGAGCCAACCATGACGGTGGGCATGATGGCGAGGCCATCGAGACCATCGGTGAGGTTGACCGCATTACTGGTGCCGACGATGACGAAGTACGTCAGCGCGATGAAGCCCCAGACACCGAGTGGGTAGCTGATGGTCTTGAAGAAGGGCACAATGAGGTCGGCCTTGGGCGGCAGATCCATCGCAAAACCGGACTGCACCCAGGCGACGAACAATTCCCAGACCTGCGCATTGGTCGGCCCCGAGACCGAGAACGCGAGGTAGAACGCGGCGGCCAGCCCGATCAGCGACTGCCAGAAATACTTCTCGCGCGAGCGCATGCCGTTCGGATCCTTGTAGACGACCTTGCGGTAGTCATCGACCCAGCCGATGATGCCGAAGCCGAGCGTGACGATGAGCACCGGCCACAGGAAACGGTTACTCCAGTCCCCCCACAGCAGCACGGCGATGCCGATACCGATGAGAATCAGTGCGCCACCCATGGTCGGTGTGCCTGACTTGACGAGGTGGGTCTGCGGACCATCGGTGCGGACTGCCTGTCCGACCTTTAGCTGGGTCAGCATGCGGATGACCGCCGGGCCGGCGATCAGACCGATCAGCAGCGCGGTCAGTGTCGCAAACACCGCGCGGAAAGTGATGAAGTTGAAGACACGCAGGGCGCCGACCTGATCCTGGAAATGCTGTGCAAGCCAGAGCAACATGTCAGTGGCCTCCCGCTGGTGCGCCGGTCAGGCACTGGACGACACGTTCCATTTTCATGAAACGCGATCCCTTCACGAGCACGCTCGCGCCCGCAGGCACGGCAGCCACTTCATTATTCAATGTGTCCATGTCGTCGAAATGCCGGGCAGTACTGCCGAACGCGAGGCTCGCGTGGCGGGCCAGCGTGCCCAGGGTGAAAAGCTGATCGATCTGACGCGCACGTGCATAGGCGCCGATCTCCTCATGGAAGGCGACGCCCTCGGCACCCACCTCGCCCATATCGCCCAGCACCAGCGTGCGCGGACCCGGCGAGCCGGCCAGCACATCGATCGCGGCGCGTACCGAGTCGGGGTTGGCGTTGTAGGTGTCGTCAATGACGGTCGCGCCGGTGGTCGCCTGCTTGCGCTGCAGACGGCCGGCGACCGGCGCGAAGGTCTCAAGGCCGCGCACGATACTGGCTGTCGATATGCCGATGGCCACGGCTGCTGCGCACGCGGCGAGCGCATTGCGCACGTTATGCAGGCCGGCGGCCGAGAGCGTCAGTTCGAAGGCCTCACCCCCTGCCTTGATGGTCAGGTGGCTGCCAAAATTCAGCGGTACCGCGCTGCAGATCACAGATGGGCTGCCGCCGAGACCGAAAGTCACGGAGCGACGCGTACCCGCATAGGCTTGCCAGAGCGGCGTGTAACTATCGTCAGACGGGAAAACCGCGCAGGCATCCTTTCCCAGCCCCTTGATGACGGCGCCGTTCTCCTCGGCGACCGCCGCCACGCTGGCCATGAATTCCTGATGCTCGCGCTGTGCGTTGTTGACGAGGCCGACTGTCGGCAAGGCGATTTCCGCCAGCCGTGCGATCTCACCCGGATGGTTCATTCCCATCTCCACGACGGCAGCGCGGTGGCCGGCGTGCAGACGGAACAGTGTGAGCGGCACGCCGATCTCGTTGTTCAGGTTGCCGCGAGTGGCCAGGACGTGGTCCATGCCATGTTCGGCAGCGAGAATGGCGGCGATCATTTCCTTGACCGTGGTCTTGCCGTTGCTGCCGGTGACACCAATGACCGGAATCGCGAAGCGCTTGCGCCAGACCTGCGCGATCTGACCCAGCGCATACCGGGTGTCCGGTACGACCAGCGCCGGCAGGGACAGGCCGGCAGGAACGCGCTCGACCACGACGGCGGCCGCGCCGCGGGCGACAACGTCGGGCAGGAAATCATGCGCATCGAAACGCTCGCCACGCAGCGCGACGAAGAGATTACCGGGCTCGACTGCCTGACTATTGGTCGAGACGCCGGTGAAGCCGACATCCGCTGTCAGCATGGCGCCGGGAATGGCGTTCACCAGCTCACTGAGGACGGCCTGCATTAGTGGCCTCCGTAACGGGTAGCGCGCGTGGCCAGCGCCAGCGCGGCGTGGTCGGCGTCGCGGAAGGCGAGGCGCCGGCCCTTGATTTCCTGATAGTCCTCATGGCCTTTACCGGCGATGAGAATCACATCGTTCTTTCCGGCATGGCGGATAGCGGACAGGATCGCAGTGGCACGATCCTCGATCACTTGCAGGCGGCCGTGCTCGGAGGCTGGCAGGCCGGCGACGATCTGGGCAATGATGTCGGCCGGTTCCTCGCTGCGCGGGTTGTCACTGGTAACGATGATGCGGTCAGCGTGGCTGGCGGCAGCACCCATCTGCGGACGTTTTCCGGGATCACGGTCACCACCGCAGCCGAACACACACCACAGCTCGCCCTGCCGGGCTTCGGCCACCACGCGCAGGGTGGCGATTGCCTGCTCCAGCGCATCAGGCGTGTGCGCGTAATCAACGACGGCCAGCGGGCTGTCCAGGCCACCCAGCTGCTGCATGCGGCCCGGGACCGCGACAAGCGACTCAAGCAGGCCGATGACAATGTTGGTACTGAGCCCGCGTGCGAATAACACACCAGCAATCGCGAGCACATTGCTGACATTGAAGCGACCAATAAGCTGTGTGCGTACCGATCCCGCACCAAAGGACGATTCAAGCTGGAACGTCGCGCCCTGCGGTCCGATACGGATATCGGTTGCCGACACAACCTGTACGCCGGGCAGCGAGCGACCCTCGAGCGTGTAGCCGATGAGCTGCGTGTCCGGATTCGTGGCGCGCATACGCGTCACGGTACGCGCACCCATGGGATCGTCGAGGTTGATCACCGCATGCCTGAGACCGCGCCAATCGAACAGCGTGGCCTTGGCCTCTTCGTAGGCTTCCATCGTGCCGTGGAAGTCGAGATGGTCGCGGGTGAAATTAGTCAGCACGGCGCAATCGATATGCAGTTCGTCGAGCCGGCCCTGTACCAGCCCGATCGACGAAGCCTCGATAGCCAGGGCGGCAGCGCCCTGCGCCTTGTGCTCGGCCAGATAGCGGTGCAGCTGAACGGCATCGGGCGTCGTGAAACCGGTGGTGACGAACGCGCCACTGCTGCCACGCCGGTACAGACCGACGCCAAGCGTGCCGATGACCACCGTTGGCATCCGCTCATTCGACAGAGCCTGGCCCAGCCATTGGGTGCATGAGGTCTTGCCGTTGGTACCGGTAACGGCGACGCTGAAGAGCCCCAGGTCGGGCTGGGCGTAGTAGTCATGCGCGATGCGACCGGCATAACGCGCAAGTTCTGGTACCGCACGGTGCGCCGTCTCCCACGCAGCATTCCACAGGAAGCCTTCGGTATCATCGAACAGCACGGCACGCGCGCCGGACTCGATCGCCTGCCCAATATAGCGGCGGCCATCGCCGCTCTCACCCGGGCAGGCAAGGAAGACATCGCCGCGCTGCACACGGCGCGAGTCGAGCGTGAGCTGCGCGGCCGGAGCCTGCTGGCGCAGCCACTGGTTCAGCTCGTGGATGTCGGGCGCGACCGTCATCATATGCTCTCCATGACCGGCACCAAAGGCATGATCACGTTCTCGATGCTCGCATCGGGCGGCACGTTGAGCGCGCGCAGCGCATTGGCGGCGACGGTGGAAAACAACGGTGCAGCAACCTGGCCGCCGTAGTGTTTGCCTGCCGACGGTTCGTCAATCATGACAGCGATGATGATGCGCGGGTCTGACACCGGCGCGAAGCCGACGAATGAGGCAACGTATTTGTTGACGTAGCGGCCGTTCTCAAGCTTGTGCGCGGTACCCGTTTTGCCAGCGACGCGGTAGCCCCGCACCTGCGCCATCGGTGCCGTACCACCCGGACCGACGACCTTTTCCATCATCTCCCGCATCTGCAGCGCGGTCTTGTCGGAAATCACGCGCTGCGGCAGCGGCGGTTCGTCCAGCTTCTGGAATGACAGCGGAATCATCTCGCCGTTACGCGCAAAGACCATGTACGAGCGCGCCACCTGAATCAGTGACACCGAGATGCCATGGCCATAGCTCATCGTCGCCTGCTCGACCGGACGCCAGGTCTTGTAGGGCCGCATGCGACCGGCGACTGCGCCGGGGAAGCCGAAACGCGGCGCCTGTCCGAAACCGACCGAGGTGTAGAAATCCCACATCTCGCGCGGCTCCATCCTGAGCGCCATGCGTACGGTACCGACGTTGGACGACTGCTGGATGATCTGCGTGACCGACATCGTCGACGGCATGGCATGCGAGTCACCGATCGTCGCCGGGCCGATGGAGAGCTTGTTCGGCGTATCGATCATGGTACTCGGCGTGACCATGCCTTTCTCGAGGGCCAGCGCGGCGATGAAGGGCTTGAGGGTTGAGCCCGGCTCGTAGGTGTCGGTCATGACCCGGTTGCGCAGTTGCGCGCCGGTCAGTGCCTGCCGGCTGTTCGGGTTGTAGGTCGGCATGTTGGCCAGCGCCAGTACCTCGCCGGTACGGACATCGAGCACGACGATCGCGCCGGCCTTTGCGCGGTGGTCTTCGACGGTTTGCTGTAGCTGCGAGGCGGCGATGTACTGGATTTTGCCGTCGATGGAGAGCGTCAGGTCACGGCCGTCCTGCGGCTCGCGAATGTAGCCGATATCTTCAATGACGCGCCCGAGCCGGTCTTTGATGACGCGGCGGCTGCCGGTGACACCCGCCAGCGAGGACTGCTGGGCCAGCTCCATGCCTTCCTGCCCGACGTCTTCGACATTGGTGAAGCCGAGGATATGCGCAGCGATCTGGCCCGTTGGGTAGAAGCGCTTGTATTCCTTGCGGGTATGAATGCCGGCGATATCGAGCGCGACGATCTTGTCGACCACGTCGAGATCGACCTGGCGCTTGAGGTAGACGAAGGTACGGTCGGAGCCCAGCTTCTTCTTGAGCTCGGGCAGGGGCATCTCGAGCAGCTGGGCCAGCTGTTTGAGTTTTTCCGGCGGGGCTTCGACATCTTCCGGAATCGCCCAGATCGCCTTGACCGGCAGCGACGAGGCCATGACCTCGCCATGGCGGTCGGTAATCTTGCCGCGGACGGCCGGCAGCTCGAGGGTCCGCGCATAGCGCGATGCGCCCTGGCGCTGCAGGAAGTCGGTGGATATCGCCTGTAACCAGAAGGCGCGCACGGCCAGTGCGACAAACAGGCAGAAGATGAAGAACATCGCCAGCCGCGAGCGCCAGGCAGGAAGTTGCACAGCCAATACCGGGCTGGCCGTAAATGCCACGCCGCGCGCGGCCGCTTTGCGGGAAGGAGCGCGCATCACAGACCTCCTGCCGTCAGGTACTGCGTACGGGCCGGGCCGGGTGCGCCCATGCCGAGCGTGCGTGCAATGCCGTCGATGCGCGAGTGCTTCGCCAGCGTCGATTGCTCATACTGCAGCTGATCCCACTCGGTCTCGAGCTGCTTGTGGCGCAACTGCGTGCGCTCGAGCTCAATGAATAGCCGGCGCGCCTGATGCTGCGAGTTGACGAGCAGCAGCGAACAAAGCACCAGCAGGGCGACGGCCGATAGCAGCATGCGGTTGCTCACGCGGCGCCTCCGTGGGGCAAGCGCATCGCGCATCGCATCACGGCCGAGCGCGCGCGCGGGTTGGCGGCGATCTCGTCGGCGGAGGGTTTCGTCTTGCCCATAAGTTTCATTTCAGGCTGGGGCAGGTCGACGGCACGAATCGGCAGGCGGCGGTCGGGCTGCGGTACGCTGGCTTTCGAGGCCATGAACCGCTTGACGATGCGATCTTCCAGCGAGTGAAAGCTGATCACCACCAATCTCCCGAACGGCGCAAGCCGCGCGTATGCCTGATTCAAACCTGCTTCAAGGTCTTCCAGTTCCTGATTGACGAAAATTCGTACAGCCTGAAAAGTCCGGGTGGCCGGGTCTTTGCCTTTTTCACGGGTCTTGACGACACCAGCCACGAGTGCTGCGAGCTGTCCGGTGGTGACGAGTGGCTCGACGGACCGGCGAGCAACAATCGCCTCTGCAATCTGAAAAGCAAACCGTTCTTCCCCATACTCGCGAATCACTCTCTCAAGGTTTTCCCGCGTTACTGTCGCCAGCCACTCGGATGCGGACATGCCGCGCGTGGTATCCATCCGCATATCAAGCGGACCGTCGGCGCGGAAGGAAAAACCGCGCTCCGCCTCGTCCACCTGGGGCGAGGAAATACCAAGGTCCAGCAGCACGCCATCCACCTGCCCGATGCCGCGCGCCTGCAGTGCCGTCTGCATCGTCGCGAAGCTGTCGTGCTCCACCACCAGGCGCTCATCGGCAGCGGCCAACTGCCGCGCGACCGCGATCGCCTGCGGATCCTTGTCAAATGCCAGCAGCCGACCGCGCGCCGACAGGCACGACAGAATTAGCCGGCTATGCCCGCCACGACCGAACGTGCCATCGACGTACACGCCATCTCGACGTCCATCGCTGATCGCCAGCGCGTCAACCGCCTCCTCCAGCAGCACGGTCCGGTGCGCGTAACCCGACGCGCCGGACACCGATGGCCCAGTCATCAGCGCTCGTCAGAAGGAAAAATCGTTCAACACATCCGGCATCCCGCCGGCGATCGCCTGCGACTCGCTCTCCTCCAGCTTGGCCGCATCCCAGATCTCGAAATGACTACCCATGCCGAGCAGCATCACGTCGCGCGACAGGCTGACCGCGCTGCGCAATTCGGGCGCAATCAGAATGCGGCCAGCACCGTCCATCTCCACATCACAGGCATTGCCGAGGAATATCCGCTGCCAGGCGCGTGCCGACATTGGCCAGTTCGCGATCTGCTCGCGGTGCTGCTCCCATACCGGCCGGGGAAAGAGCAGCAGGCAGCCGTGCGGATGCTTGGTCAGCGTGACGCGACCCTCGCACTGGACATTGAGCGCGTCACGATGCCGGGCCGGAATCGACATCCGTCCCTTCGCATCCATGCTCAGCGCTGAAGCTCCCTGATACACCCGGTCAGTCCTTTGATTGAAATCCCGCCAACGAAAACAGCGCCTTTGGGGGTTGGAAATTCGGAAAAATTTTCCCCACAAAAAAACACTTTTTCACACTTGCGCCCACTTTAGAGGATGCGCAAATCCCGGTCAAGGAAAATGAC
>CAZESK010000043.1:0-21810 GCA_964515155.1 uncultured Bifidobacterium sp. | reverse complement strand
GCATTGCCGATGTCGTTCGACAGCAGTTCGATCTGTCCGCGCAGCTCGGCGATGTCGGCGCGCAGGCGCTCGATCTCGCTGCCCAGATTGAGCACGCTCTTGGTATCGGCCTTGGTGTCGGTGCGTGTCACCAGCGGATCGACCTTTGTGCTCAGGTCCTCGACCAGCTTGCGCAGCCTGAGGATTTCACGTCGCGCGTCGGTGTCTTCGAACAGGGCATGCGCCTGCATCGGCGCCAGAAAGAAAAGCGCCGCCATCGCGGCGGCGCTCAGTGCTCGGAATGAGGCGTTCATTGATCGCATCAGTAAGCGATGTCAGCGCGGCGGTTCTGTGCCCACGCATCCTCGTTGCTGCCGACAGCCTTCGGCTTTTCCTTGCCGAACGAGATCGCTTCCATCTGCGCGTCCCGGGCGCCAGCCAGTGCGAGTGCGCGACGCACCGCCTCAGCACGTTTCTGGCCGAGGGCGAGGTTGTATTCGCTACCACCGCGCTCGTCGGTGTGGCCCTGAATCACGACCTTACGGTCCTGGCGGTTGGCCAGATACTGTCCGTGGGCTTCAATCACGGGCTTGAACTCATCCCTGATGGCATAGCTGTCAAGGTCGAAATAGATGCTGCGCTTGGCCAGTACGCTGGCCGGATCGTCCAGCGGATCGTTCGAGCGCGCCGTGCTCGATGCGTCGCTGGCAACGCTGGCGCTCGGTGCGGGCGCCGGTGCGGCGCCTGAGTCGGCGGCGCTCGGCACGCGGTTTTCGACCGGTGCCTTGTCGTCAAGTTTGACGGTCGAGCAGGCCGAGGCCAGCATCAGAATCGCTGCAAGCAGCGCGCTGGTTTGGATTCCACGCATGGTTATTCTCCCTGGTTGGTTTGAAAAATCTTGCTGTTATTTTTACCTCGTGAACGGCCCCCATGCCGGCTCTCGAATATTTGAAGCTCTTGCGCTCAGGTTGTAGCGGGCACTGCCATCGACGGCCACTACCGACAGCGTGCCACGCCCGCCGGCCTCGCTGGCGAACATGATGTAGCGGCCGTTGGGTGCAAAGCTCGGCGATTCATCGCGCGCGCCTTCGGACAGGCGAATTTCCTGCGACGTCGCCAGGTCCAGCACATACAGCTGGAAGCGTCCCTCGCGCCGGGATACATAGGCCAGCATTCTACCGTCAGGAGATATCGCCGGGCTGATGTTATAGCTCCCGTTGAACGTCACCCGTCGCACGTCGCCGCCGTTGATGTTCATGCGGAAGATCTGCGGGCCACCGCTCCGGTCGCTGGTGAAGTAGAGGGTCTGTCCGTCGGGGCCGAAGCAGGGCTCGGTATCGATGCCGCTCGTGTTGGTAAGACGGCGGAGGTCGCTGCCGTCGGCATTCATCAGGTAGATCTGGGTCAAGCCTTCGCGCGCCAGGGCAATGGCCAGCCGGCGTCCGTCCGGCGACCAAGCTGGTGCGGAATTACTGCCCTTGAAGTTGGCAACGGCTGTGCGGCGGCGCGTGGCCAGGTCCTGCACGTAGATGACGGGCTTCTTGCTCTCGAACGAGACATAGGCCAACCGCGTGCCGTCCGGTGACCAGGCCGGGGAAATCACCGGTTCGCTCGAGCGCAGGGCGATGAAGGCGTTCTCACCATCGGAATCGGCAATCTCCAGCCGGTACTCGGCCCCGCTGCGGCCGACGTAGGCAATCCGCGTGGCGAAGGCGCCGCGGATGCCGGTCATTTTTTCGAAAATGTCATCAGCTACCCGGTGCGCGGCCAGTCGTGCGAACTGCGGTTGCACAGTCAGTGTCAGCGCCGAGAGGTCAGCCGCCTTCACGGTGTCGCGCAGGCGGTAGTTCGCTTCGATGCGACCATCGCCGGTGCGGCGCAGGCTGCCGCCCACCAGCGCATCAGCGCCGCGCGATTTCCATTCAGCGTCGTTGGTGGCGGAATTCTCGCGCACGAGGTCGGTGGTTTCGATGATGCGGAATACGCCGCTGCGCCGCAGGTCTTCCTTGACGATGGCGCTGATCTGGTTCTCGCCCGCCGGGTCGTCCCAGAACTGCCCGATGGCAATCGGTATCTGGTTCGCGCCCACACCGGAGATTTCGACACGCAGCTGCGCGCGCGCCGCCGGAATCCACGGGGCGAGACAGGCGACGGAGATGAGCTTCAGGAAAGTTCTTTTCATCGGATAACCAGTCCTCGGGTTACTGATCCTTCGGTCGATGCGATATTGCCATGCTGGCCGGGACTTTGCCCGAAGCCGGTTCCGCCGGGTAGGGCGCCGCGCGGTCTATCGCCCGCCGGACAGCCTGATCGAAGGCCGCAATGCCCGACGAGCGCAACAGTTTCACTTCCTTCACGCTGCCATCGGGGAGCAAGTCAATCGCGTACTCCACCGCTGGGTTACCGACAATCTCGTTCATTGGCGGCAGTATTGTATTGGATTTTATTTTTGCAGCGATCAGCCTCGCATAGCCTGGGTCAAGCCGGGGGCTCGCGGCTTTCTCGGCGTCGCCGGCTGTGCCCTCGCCGGCGAGCATCTGCAGCCGCTTGAGCTCGTCGTCGCGGCGCTTTTTCGTGCGCTGCTCGGCGATGGCTTCTTCCTGTTTGCGCTTCTCTTCTTCGGCCAGCTTGCGCTTTTCCTCCTCGGCTGCTTTGCGTTTCTCTTCCTCGGCCAGCTTGCGCTTCTCTTCTTCGGCGCGCTTGCGTTTTTCTTCGGCGGCGGCGTCCTGCTTCCGTTTCTGCTCCTCGGCCTGCTTCTTCTCCAGAGCTTCTTTACGCTTTTTCTCGCGTTCGAGAGCGATGTCCGGATCCGGCAGTTTGGGCTCGGGTACGGCGACCGGCTTGGGCGGAGGTGGAAGGGGCTTGGGCACGGGCTTGGGTTCCGGTACCGGCAATGGCTCGGGCGGCGGGGGCGCGGCCATCTTGATCTGCGGGCTCCAGATCTCGGCTTCGATCGCGGCCGGTGTCGGGTTTTGCCACGATACGCCGATCCATAGCAAGCCCACCAGCAGCGCGTGCATGAGCATCGCCAACGCAAAAGCGCGGAAGCGCCCTGGCTCGGGCGGCACGCGGTACGGTGTGGCGTTCGTGTTCAAGGGCGTTATCTGCGTCGTATCAACGGGTCGCTAGGCCGACGCGTGCAATGCCAGCCTTGTTGGCCAGCGTGATGGTTTGCACGACCTCGTCGTACTTGATGTCTTTGTCAGCCGAGATCATCAGGGGGAGTTCCGGATGGCTGCGGTACAGGTTCGCTATCCGCTCACCCAGCTGCTGCCGGCTTGTCACCGTGTCGAAGCTCTGCCCGTGAATACCGACCCGCGCCGCGCCATCGGGCTTTAGCTCAACCTCGATGTACTCGGTCGGCGCCTGCGTGGATCGGCCTGCCTTGGGCAGGTTGATCGTGTTCGGCGTCGTCAGGGGTGCCACCACCATGAAAATCACCAGCAGCACCAGCATGACATCAATGTAAGGAACCACATTGATCTCGGACTTGAACTTGCGGCCTTTGCCGCTGCGCATGGTGGAGTACTGTGCCATCAGCGTGCCTGCCTCTGCAGGATGTTCGAGAATTCTTCGATAAAGCTCTCGAAGCGGATGGCGAGGCGGTCGGTATCATGCGAGAAGCGGTTGTAGGCGACGACTGCCGGGATCGCGGCGAACAGGCCGATGGCGGTGGCGATCAGTGCTTCGGCAATGCCGGGCGCAACCGCTGCCAGCGTCGCCTGCTGCACACTGGCCAGTCCGCGGAAGGAGTTCATGATGCCCCACACGGTGCCGAACAGGCCAACGTAGGGCGATACCGAACCGACCGAGGCAAGGAAGGCCAGGTGCGACTCCAGCGCATCCATTTCGCGTTGGTAGGCGGCGCGCATCGCGCGGCGTGCGCCATCGAGCAGCGCGCTGGTATCGATATCCTTCCCGGTGAATGAGACGCGGGCCTTGCGGTATTCCTCCATGCCGGCCTCGAAAATGCGCTCGAGGGCACCGTTGCGCCCGTTACGGCGGCGGTTGGCGGTGACTTCCTCGTAGAGCGCGTTCAGGTTGGCGCCGGACCAGAAGGCACTTTCGAAGGCGGTGGTTTGCGATGTGGCACTGCGGATCGCAAACATCTTGCGGAAGATGTAGGTCCAGCTCATCGCGGAGACCAGAATGAGCAGCGCCATCACTAGCTGCACGAGCAGCGACGCGTTGCTGATCAGGGCGACAAAGGACATGTCTTGGGTAACGGTCATGGCAGGTCTCTGTGGGGTGGGCGAGGGGCCGCTGGGGATTGTACCCAGAAGAAAAAATCTTGTGAGCGGAGCAGCGCGCGCATTCAGCCGCTGATTCGCTGCATAAAGCTGCGCAGTTCCGTATCGACCTCGGTTGGAATCGTGTCGGGCCTCAGCGTGAGGGTATCCACGCAGCCCACGCGGATGCTGCCGCTGCAGAGCAGCCGTGGCGGTTCGGCGTCTGCCAGCCAGGCCTCCTGATGAAAGTTCACCGAGGCCCTTCCGAGTTTTTCCACGACGACCGTGATCTCGAGCCGGTCGTCGAGTCGTGCCGGCGCATGGTAGTCAACAGTCGTGCTTTTGACGACGAACATCCGTCGCGCCTTCTCGGCCAGCGCTTGTTGCCCGATGCCGGCGGCGCGCAGCCATTCAGTGCGGGCGCGCTCGAAAAACTTCAGGTAGTTCGCGTAAAACACAATACCGCCGGTGTCGGTGTCTTCGAAGTACACGCGCACCGGCCAGCGGAAGACTGCGTTCATGCGCTGCGCCGTACTGCGAATGGCGAGAAACCCTGGCAGGTCGGCATCATTTCGATGTGGTTGATATTCACATGCGGCGGCAGGCTGGCGACCCACCACGCGGCCTCGGCCACGTCCTCGGCAGTGAGCGGCTGCGTGCCCTGGTAGACCTTGGCGGCGGCTGCATCGTCGCCCTTGAAGCGCACGTTGGAGAACTCGGTGCCGCCCGACATGCCCGGCGCGATATTGGTCGCCCGCACGCCGGTGCCAACCAGATCCGCGCGCAGGTTCAGCGTGAACTGCTCGACGAAGGCCTTGGTCGCCCCGTAGACATTGCCGCCGGGGTAGGGGTAGCTGCCCGCCACCGAGCCGAGGTTGATGACCAGGCCACGGCCGCGGGCGACCATGGCCGGCAGCAGCGCGCGGGTCATCCAGACCAGGCCCTGGCAGTTGGTTGCGATCATGGTTTCCCAGTCGGCGAGGTGAGCTTCCTGAGCGGGCTCCAGTCCGAGCGCGAGGCCGGCGTTGTTGACCAGGACATCGATATCGCGCCAGTCGGCCGGCAGTGCGGCCAGCATGTGGTCGATCGACGCCTTGTCCGTCACGTCCAGCGCGACCGGCAGCAGGTTCTTGCCGCATTCGTCGGCCAGCGCCTTCAGGCGGTCGGTGCGGCGTGCAGCGGCGATGACGCGATGGCCCTCGCGGGCGAATTTTCGGGCAATCCCTGCGCCGAAACCGGAGCTGGCGCCGGTGACGAGAACGATCATTCGATAGCCTCTGTAAACAGCCGATGACTGGCGGGTCGGAAAAAACGCTGCATTGTATCTGATTCGCTGGAGGGAAAATCTGAGAAATGTTGCTGAAAATCTGCTGGTCGCCTAGAATTTGGGGCTGTTTCGTCTCGCGCAAAGGCGCACACCCGGCCCGCAGTCGGCGAGGTGGGTGCCCCCAACTTGCAGCGCGCGATGCCCCACCCGCCGTATGCCCGGGCAGCTGAGCGATAGTGCCTGTATTCCCTGACAAAAGCAGAGGTTGCCGCCTGCCCGCACGCACCGCGGGCCTCATTGCTTGACTCAACCCACTTTGCACCGATTGGAGCTTTCTCATGTTTTCAAGTCAGCACACGATTGCCAGCGTCGATCCCGAACTGTGGACCGCCATTCAGCAGGAAAACCAGCGACAGCAGGATCACATCGAGTTGATCGCCTCGGAGAACTACGCATCCCCGGCGGTCATGGAGGCGCAAGGTTCGCAGCTGACCAACAAGTACGCCGAGGGCTATCCGGGCAAGCGCTACTACGGCGGCTGTGAATTCGTCGATATCGCCGAGCAGCTCGCGATCGACCGCTTGAAGGAGCTCTACGGCGCCAAGTTTGCCAATGTGCAGGCTAACTCCGGTTCGCAGGCCAACCAGGCCGTGATGCTGGCTTTCCTGAAGCCGGGTGACACCATCATGGGCATGTCGCTGGCCGAAGGCGGTCACCTTACACATGGCATGGCGCTGAACATGTCGGGCAAGTGGTTCAACGTGGTCTCGTACGGGCTCAACGCCAAGGAAGAGATCGACTACGATCAGATGGAGAAGCTTGCGCACGAGAAGAAGCCCAAGCTCATCATCGCCGGTGCGTCGGCCTATGCGCTGAAAATCGACTGGGCGCGTTTCCAGAAGGTGGCGCGGGATGTCGGCGCGCTGTTCCTGGTCGACATGGCGCATTACTCCGGCCTGATCGCCGGCGGCGTCTATCCGAACCCGGTACCGTTTGCCGATGTCGTCACCTCGACCACGCACAAGAGCCTGCGCGGCCCGCGCGGCGGCATCATCCTGATGAACGATGAAGAAATCGCCAAGAAAATCAACAGCGCCATCTTCCCCGGCCTGCAGGGCGGTCCGCTGATGCATGTCATCGCCGGCAAGGCCGTGGCATTCAAGGAGGCGCTCTCGCCGGAGTTCAAGGCCTACCAGCAGCAGGTGCTGAAGAATGCGGATGCCTTGGCCAAGGCGCTGATCGAGCGCGGCCTGCGCATCGTCTCGGGTCGTACCGAGTCGCATGTGATGCTGGTTGACCTGCGCCCGAAAAAGCTCACCGGCAAGGAGGCCGAAGCCATCCTCGGCACCGCGCACATCACCTGCAACAAGAACGGCATCCCGAACGACCCGGAAAAGCCGTTCGTCACCTCTGGGATCCGTCTCGGCAGCCCGGCAATGACGACGCGCGGCTTCAAGGAAGCCGAGGCAGCCAAGGTGGGCCACCTCATCGCCGACGTGCTCGACAACCCGCATGATGCGGCTAACATCGAGCACGTGAAGGCCGAGGTCAGGAAACTGACCGATGCCTTTCCGGTCTACCAGCGCTGACTGAGGGCAGGGCGCGCGTGATCCACGCCATGACGAACGACTGACCATGCGTTGCCCTTTCTGCCACAGCGAAGACACGCAGGTGCTCGATACCCGGGCCTCGGAGGAGGGCGACAGCATCCGTCGCCGTCGCCGCTGCAACGCCTGCGACAAGCGCTTCACCACCTACGAGCGGGTCGAACTTGCGATGCCGGTTATCGTCAAGAAGAACGGCAGCCGCACCGACTTCGCACCTGAAAAACTGCGCGCCAGCCTGATGCTGGCGCTGCGCAAGCGCCCGGTCTCGGCGGATGCGGTCGATGCCGCGATACAGCGCATCGAAGAAAAGCTGCGCTCGTCGGGCGAGCGTGAGATTTTGTCCGGACAAATTGGCGAGCTGGTGATGCGCGAGCTCAAGCGTCTCGACAAGATTGCCTACATCCGCTTCGCTTCCGTCTACCGCAGTTTCGAGGACGTGGCCGAGTTTCGCGACGCGATCGACGAGATCGATATCGATGCGAAGCTCCCTTCCAAGGGGCGCGGCAAGGCGGGCGTGGATTGATGCCCCGGTAGCGCCAGCGCTGCCGATTCCGAACATCGCGTTCGAATCCTTGAGTTCGATCAGAAATTGTTAGGCCGGGCTTAACAGTTCCTTGCGTTTAGTCCTTCCGAGCTCACGATCCGGGGATGAACCGGACATCCCGACCAGCGGCGCCTGCCCGCGGTTTTTCCCTCGTGGAGCTCATGTGTGCCGTGCTGATGGTGTCGCTGGCGGCGCTTCTGCTGGTGCAAGCCAGCCGCGCAAATGCCGCCGCACGTTCGCAGTTGCTGGCCCGGGCTAATGCTGTACGCCTCGGGGCAGAGCTGGCCGAATGGGCGCGTCGCGGCGGTCACCATGATCTCGGCATGCCGCTGGCACAGGCCCTCAAGACATCAGCTCTGCCGACCTACGCGCGCGATTGTCACGAGCCCGTACCGGCCTGCGACCCGAAGCAAGCGGCATGGCATTACCTGTCGCATTGGCGCATCCGCCTGCGGGGCGCCGTCGCTGATGCGCCTTTCGTCGTCTGTGACGACCGGCCACCCGAGGCCACGGCGGCCGACTGGGCATGTGATGCGGTCGGCATCACCCAGGTACTGAAGATCGGCAGGGCGGGGCAGCAGGCAGGTCACCGACCGTCGATCATCATCGATCTTGGAGTTGCTCCTTGAGATTGATCCGCTGCTGCGCCCAGCACCCCCGTGGACGGGGCGCGAGCCTGGTGGCGGTGCTGCTGGCGTTGTCGTTGTCGCTCCTCGTCACGTTGTCATCGCTGAGGGTCATGGCGATGTCGAATGCTGAATACCTGCAGGCTGAGCAGGCGATGCTGATGGATGACCAGTTCAACCATGTGTTCGAGATGATTGCTCGATTATTGCAGCAGACCGGTCATGTCGATCCGACGCAGCCGATGGTGTCGCCTCCTGCGCGTCCATTCGACGGTGCGCTCGCCGGACATGACAACGCGCTGCCCGCCGCCTCTGCCGGCAGCGCGATACCGATATCCGGTGCGCCGCTCGGTAGCGACCTGCTCGAGATCCACCTGACCGGGGACGCCGCCGGTCGCACTCGGGACTGCACCGGCCTGCCGGTGCCGCACGCACCGGCTGACGGGCGCGCCGGCGTGAGCCAGTTGTACGTCGCTCTCGACCGGGCGGGCGAGCCGGAATTGCGCTGCCGCACCCGGGCCGGAGCGCAATGGAGCTCGCACGCCATTGCCACGGGCGTCGCCGGCTTCCAGTTGCTCTACGGCCTGGATTCGGATGGCGATGGCCTGCCCAATGATTTCGTCAGTGCCTCGCTGCTCCGGGCGAGTGATACCCATCGCCCGAGCGGCCAGCCATCGGCCTGGACCCGTGTGGTGGCTGTACACATCGCCGTACTATTGCGATCCGCACGGCAGCCTGTGCGTAGCGCGCAGCGCATGATTGATCTGTTCGGTACTCGCTATGCGGAGCTACATGAGGCCGGCGATCCGGGCGTGCGCCTGAAGCCGGAGCAACTGGAGGCCTACCGTCAGTACCGCCGCTACGATGCGGTTATCTTTCTGCGCAACAGCCTGGAGCCGACGCCATGAGCCTGCTGCCGGCACTTTTGGCCCTGTGCGCGGTGATGCTGGCTGTCGCCGGTGCGGCGCGCATGGTGCGTGACGGCGGGCTTGCTACCGCCCAGCATGTTGATCACCAGTTGGCACAAGCGCGGGCCGAGACCGCGCTCCGTCGGACGGCGGCCCGCTTCGCGCAGGCCGAGTCGCTTGCCGTTGGTTCCGTGGCCGCGGACGGCGCAGTCACCGTCAGCGTTGAGAACGTCCCGAGCTCGGACCGGGGAGAAATTGCCGACTTGCCATTGCACTTGCTGCGCGTGACCGCAACCGGTGAAAGCGGGCGCAGCGTCGTCACGTTGCAGGCCGACTTCGCCATCGATGGCTGCGAGGGCGCCTATGACGACGCGTGCACGCCGCGCATGCGCCGGATCGCGTTGCGGGAACTACCGGCCGAATGACACGCCCACCGCGGGGTCGATGCGGCTTCAGCCTGGTCGAGCTGCTGGCCGTCATGGCCATTGCGGGCATGGTTGCAGCTCTGGGTGCGGCGGGATTCCGGCCCCTGCTCGACCGGCTGCGCCTGGTCGCGGTCTGCGGTGAGTTCAGGGCAGCGCTCGCGCAGGCGCGTAATGAGGCGATCCGGCGCGGAAAGCGGGTCGATCTTGAACCCGTATCGGCAGCCGGCTGGAGCGCCGGTTGGCGCATTGTTGCCGATGGTGGCTACTCCATCGTCCACACAAGCTCCGAGCCGCCGGCCGCACTCCGGGTGACTGCCAGCCTGAGCGATGGCGCACGTTCCTATCTGGCGTTTACGCCCGGCGGGCGGCCACGCACCGACAAGAGCGCGTCGGTACCGCAGTTCGGCTCGTTGATTTTTCGGCTCGGCGACGAGCGCCGCAAGATCATCATCAGCTTCCTCGGGCGCGTACGGCAATGCGATCCTGACCGGGACAAGGCGACTTGCTAGAATGGGCGACCGGCTTACCATCGCTCATCGTGAACACCAGTCATTCCACCAGCCATGCCATCGGCAGTCGTATCGCTAACGACATCGATGGCATGCGCGCGGCACTCGCGCAGGCCGCGCGTGCGCTCTACAGCACAACCCCGAATCCGCGCGTGGGCTGCGTGATCGTGCGTGGTGGCGAGATTATTGCCCAAGGCCACACCCAGCCGGCCGGCTTCGCCCATGCGGAAGCCCATGCCCTGCATCATGCCGCCGAAGCCGGTATCGACGTGCGCGGTGCGACCGCCTATGTCACCCTTGAGCCCTGTAGCCATCACGGACGCACGCCGCCGTGCGCCGATGCGCTGGTGACGGCCGGTATCGCGCGCGTGGTCGCGGCCATCGAAGACCCGAATCCGCTGGTGGCCGGGCAAGGGCTCGCGCGCCTGCGCGCGGCCGGTGTCGCGGTCGAGGTCGGCGTACTGGCCGACGAGGCGCGGAATATGAATATCGGCTTTCTGCACCGGATGCGGTACGGCCGGCCATGGGTCCGGATGAAGGTGGCGGCCAGCCTGGATGGCGGCACCGCGCTGCCGGACGGCCAAAGCCAGTGGATCACCTCATCGGCAGCGCGCGACGACGGCCATGCATGGCGCGCACAAGCCTGCGCGATCCTCACCGGTATCGGCACTGTTGAGCAGGATGACCCGCAGCTCACGGTGCGCGCCGTCGCCACGCCGCGTCAGCCGCGCCGCATCGTTGTCGACAGCCGGCTCGAGATTGCGCCCGGGGCCAGGGTGCTGGCAGGCGGCGGAACCTGGATCTTCGCGGCCGTCGCCGAGGCAGATCGCGTGGCGCGGCTGCGCGACGATGGCCATGAGGTGATCGTGCTGCCCACCGACAGCGGCAAGGTCGATCTTGGCGCGCTGATGCAGGAGCTTGGCCGACGTCAGATCAATGAGCTGCACGTCGAGGCCGGCTTCAAGCTCAACGGTTCACTGCTGCGTGCCGGCGTCGTCGATGAATTGCTGATGTATGTTGCGCCCTGCCTGCTGGGGCCGGCGCAGGGCATTGCACGGCTGCCTGTGCTCGAGCAGTTACATGACCGCCTGCCCTTGCGTTTTGATGATGTGTGCCGCATCGGGCCCGACCTCCGGATCCGCGCACGCCTGACTGATTTCTGACTTCTTCGAAAGACCTGCATGTTCACTGGCATTGTCGCGGCCGTCGGCCGCATTACCTCGATCCAGCCGCTGGGCAGCGACCCGGACGCCGGCGTCCGGCTGCAGATCCATGCCGGCAGCCTCGCGCTGGATGACGTCGCGCTTGGCGATTCAATCGCTATCAACGGTGCCTGCATGACTGTCACGCGCAAGACCAGCGACAGCTTCACCGTCGATGTCTCGCGCGAGAGCCTCAACCGGACAGTCGGCCTTGACCTCGAAGGCGAGGTCAATCTGGAGAAGGCGCTCACGCTGGCCGAGCGCCTCGGAGGGCACCTCGTCTCCGGCCATGTGGACGGGCTGGGTACGGTCACCCATTTCGCGCCGGTCGGCGAGTCATGGAGGCTGGATATCCTGACCCCGCACGCGCTGGGAAAATACTTTGCCTACAAGGGCTCGGTGGTCGTTAATGGCGTATCGCTGACCGTCAACAGCGTCGTCGATGGTGACCCTGGCTGTACGATCTCGATCAACCTGATACCGCACACCATCGAGGTCACCACGCTCAAGCACCTCAGCCCCGGCGCACGGGTCAACCTCGAGGTGGACCTGATCGCCCGCTATGTCGAGCGCATGCTGGCCTCGATGGCAGTGGGCGCGCGCTGACCAGCGCCGGCCCGGTTTGCCCGGGCGCCCGAACGTCCGATCCCGGGCCCGGCCGGGATGGCGATTCCGGGGCTTCTAGCCCGTCAGCCCGGGTTCCGGCACAGACCGGGTCGCCGTTACCCCAAAGTCGGCCCATTCCGGACGAGGTCCTGGCCCCGAAATCCTTTAAAATGGCCGACCTTTCCGGAATCACCGCATGTCACTTTCAAGCACACAAGAGATCATTGCCGAGCTGCGCGCCGGCCGAATGGTCATTCTCGTCGACGAAGAAGACCGCGAGAACGAGGGCGACCTCGTACTGGCGGCGGATTTCGTCACGCCCGAGGCGATCAATTTCATGGCCAAGTATGGCCGCGGACTAATTTGCCTGACCCTGACAGAAGAGCGCTGCGATCAGCTTAACTTGTCAATGATGACCGCCCGCAACGGCACTTCCTACGGTACCAACTTCACGGTGTCAATCGAGGCTGCCGAGGGGGTCACCACCGGTATCTCGGCCGCCGACCGCGCGCGCACCATCCAGGCTGCGGTCGCGCGCCACGCCAAGCCGTCTGACATCGTGCAGCCGGGTCACGTGTTCCCGCTGCGCGCGCAGCGGGGCGGGGTGCTGATGCGCGCCGGCCATACCGAGGCCGGCTGCGACCTTGCCGAGCTGGCCGGACTGACGCCGGCGGCCGTGATCTGCGAGATCCTCAAGGACGACGGTACGATGGCCCGCCTGCCGGACCTGCTGGAATTCGCGCGCGAGCATGGTCTCAAGATCGGCGCGATTGCCGACCTGATTCATTACCGCAGCCAGAACGAGAGCATGGTCGAGCGCGTCGGCGAGCGCATGATGCAGACCCCGTACGGCAGCTTTCATGTCATTGCCTTTCGCGATGCACCCAGCGGCGGCGCGCATCTCGCGCTGGTGCATGGCGCGATCCGGCCCGAGCATGAGACCCTGGTGCGTGTGCACCAGCCCGTATCCGTTCTCGATCTGCTCGAGACCAGCGCCACCACGCACTCGTGGAACATGGCTGCCGCCATGAAAGCCGTCCAGGCTGTCGAGCGCGGCGTGATCGTACTGCTTAATTGCGAAGAGTCGGCCGACCAGATGTTCGCGCAGTTCGCCGCTCTCGGTGCCACGCAGCCGGCGACGCCGCCGCGTGCGGCCCGTATGGACCTGCGTACCTACGGTATCGGCGCCCAGATCCTGCGCGCGCTCGGCGTGGGCAAGATGAAACTGCTGGCCAATCCGAGGAAAATGCCCTCGATGACCGGCTTCAACCTGGAAGTGGTCGGCTACCAGGCCAGCCCCGACCAACCCTCGGACCACTGACGCAGGAGCCACCATGACCGTAGGAACCTACGAACCCGACTTTACCGGCAACGGCCTGCGTATCGGCATCGTGCAGGCGCGCTTCAATGAAGACATCTGCCATGGCCTGTCAGCTGCCTGCGTGGCCGAGCTCAAGCATCTCGGCGTCGATGATCAAGACGTGCTGCTTGTGACCGTGCCCGGCGCGCTCGAGATCCCGCTGGCGCTGCAGAAGATGGCCGAGTCCGGCCAGTTCGATGCGCTGATTGCGCTTGGCGCAGTCATCCGTGGCGAGACATACCACTTCGAGCTGGTGTCAAATGAATCCGGCGCGGGCATCACGCGCATCGGCCTTGACTTCGGCATACCGATCGCCAATGCCGTACTGACCACCGAAACTGACGAGCAGGCCGAGGTCCGCATGGCCGCCAAGGGTGCCGACGCCGCGCGCGTCGCGGTCGAAATGGCCAACCTCGTGGCAGCGATGGAAGAACTGGCCGACGAGGCCCACGAGGAATAAGGCACATCATGAGCAGCACCAAATCCCAGCACGCCAACCCGAACAAGAACCGTACGCCGCGTCATCGCGCGCGCGAGTTTGCGCTGCAGGGCCTGTACCAGTGGCTGATGAGCCAGGAAGATCCGGGTGTCATCGACGCCCACATCCGTAACGCGCATGGCTTCGAGAAGGCCGATCTCGAGCATTTCGACCTGCTGCTGCACGGCGCTATCCGTGATGCCGAGAGCCTGCGCGCGGATATCGTTCCCTTGATCGACCGCGGCATCGCGCAGCTCTCGCCGGTCGAGCATGCCGCACTGCTCATCGGTACTTTCGAGCTAAAGCATCACGTCGAGATTCCTTACCGGGTCGTCATCAATGAGGCGGTCGAGCTGGCCAAATCCTTCGGCGGCATCGACGGCCACAAGTATGTCAATGGCGTGCTCGACAAGCTCGCCGCCCGGCTGCGTGCGACCGAGGTCGCCGCCGGCCGCTGACGGCCGGTCGGCAGCGATGGATTTCTCGCTCGCGCAGCGCCTGCAGGAGATTGAGCCCTTCCACGTCATGGAAGTACTCAAGCGTGCGGCCGAGCTGGAGAAGGCAGGGCGCTCGACAATTTCGATGTGCATAGGCGAGCCGGATTTCCCTCCGGCACAGCCGGTGCTCGATGCCGCCACAGCGGCATTGTCCAACGGCACGGCCATGCGCTACACCGCAGCGCTGGGCCTGCCCTCGTTGCGCGAGGCCGTCTCCGCGCATTACCGTTCCGCATTCGGTGTCGATGTCGTTGCCGAGCGCATCGTCATCACCGCCGGTGCATCCGGAGCCTTGCTGCTGGCCTGCGCGGCGCTGGTCGAGCGTGACGCCGAGATACTGATGCCGGATCCGAGTTATCCGTGTAACCGGCATTTCATCGCTGCCTTCAATGGGCAGCCCACACTGATTCCCAGCGGGCCGGCCGAGCGCTTCCAGTTGTCGGCAGCGATGGTCGAGTCGCACTGGAATGCGAGGACCCAAGGTGTCTTGCTGGCTTCACCGTCCAATCCCACCGGCACCTCGATGACCCGCGAGGAACTCTCACGCACGTTGGCGGTGGTGCGGCGGCACAAGGGCTTCGCCCTGGTCGATGAGATCTACCAGGGTCTGTCTTACGACGCCCCGCCCTACACCGCGCTCGAGTTCGGCGACGATATCGTTGTCATCAACAGTTTTTCAAAGTATTTCAGCATGACGGGCTGGCGACTGGGCTGGCTGGTCGTCCCACCGGCGATGCTGCCGGCCATCGAGAAGCTTGCGCAAAACTTCTTCATCTGTGCCTCCAGCCTTGCGCAGCATGCGGCGCTGGCCTGCTTCACGCCCGAGGCGATGGCCGTGGCCGAGGCGCGCCGCGCGGAATTCCGTCGCCGCCGCGACTACCTCGTACCTGAGCTACTCGCACTGGGCTTTCGGATTCCGGTGCTGCCCGATGGCGCGTTCTATATCTATGCTGACTGCAGCGCACTGTCTGATGACGCCGACCGTCTCACGCGGGATATCCTCGAGCAGACCGGGGTGGTGCTGACGCCGGGACAAGACTTCGGCGTGGTGGGTGCAAAGCGCTTCATTCGCGTGTCGTACGCGACCTCGATGGCCAACCTGGAAGAAGCGGTGCGCCGGCTGCGCGGGTATTTTGGCAGGGGCTGAAGAAAAAAAACCGGGAGTGCCATCGGCAACTCCCGGTCTGTGAGCGATTGCGAGGAGACAACTGGAATCAGGCGGGTTCCGGGTCGGTGTGCGGAACAGCGGGTTGCGGCTCCGCTTTCGCTTCGCGGACCTCGGCGGCCGGTGTCTGCGGTGGTGTGAAGGTCGGCACCCGTTTGCCGGCCGCTACGGCTTGCAGGCGGCCGTACTCGGCCATGACCTTGGCGGCATAGCCGCCGTCAGTGTCGAGATTGCCGGCGCCCACATACAGCTTCAGGCCCGCTTCGACCGAACCGGCGCGGCGAATCACGTCCTTGAGGATGGTCACGCCGACCTGGATGTTGGCGGCCGGGTTCAGCGCGGCGGCGACTCCGCCGTGGTCGCTGAATTTTTCCTGGTGCACCTTGGACATCACCTGCATCAGGCCCTGGGCGCCGACCGCGCTCTCCGCGAAGGGATTGAAGCGCGATTCAATCGCCATGACGGCCAGCACGAGCAGCGGATCGATCTTCACCGCCTCCGCCGACTCATAAGCGGTGCCGACGAACATCTTGCTGGCAGTGGTGGCGATCCGGTAGCGTTTGGCCAGCCATTGCGCCACGCGCTGTTGCTCGCGCGACGATGCGGCTACGGCGTCGATACCGTCGGTGGCCTCTGTCGGCGCTACGTGTGCTGGCAGTTCGAGCATCTCCGCGAAGGCCAGCCCGTTCGGTCCGAGCTGCATTTCCTCGCCGGATGCCGAGAAGGGTGACAGCGCCTTCAGGTCGTCCAGCAATTCTGGCCGGAAGAACATGAGCGCCAGCGCGGCGATGGCCGCCAGACCCAGCGCCATCAAGGTACGTCTTGCAGTGGCCAGTATGCGGGCCACGGTGGCGAGGGAGACCTCACCGACAATTGGAAACTGCAGGGATGATTGCCCCGCACCGACCAACGCTGCCAATCTGCGTCGATTATTCATATGCACTCCTGAATCATCGCGGCCCTCAAAGCGCCTGGCAAAACCTGAGAGCTTCACTCCCGTCATGCGCAATCTGCGTTGCTAGCATGACAAGTCTGCACTCATGTTCTGCAAGGCACTCTGAGCTGAGGCCAATTGCAAGCGTGCTTCGTGCTTCAATTCACCGCGAGACAAAAAATCATCTGCAACCGGACACGAGTGTTGCGCTGTGTCGGCTCCCCTGCAGACGCCGGTGTTGCCTTGCGCTCTCCTGTCAGGACAAGCGCCGGCAATCTTGTTTCGGGGACGAACGACTGACCTGGGCGTCGGCACTCTCTACAATGGCCGGCGGGTCTGTCCCCGTTGTGAAGGGCGGCTGTGACTTCCCTGTCAATGGATCGGATATCGCTCCGATGTGCCGCCCGAAAAATTTGAGCGGATTGTAGGGGGGTGTTTATATCGAGTCAATACTGAAAAAATTGTTTTCCATAACTAATTCTTATGAAAAATCAATTCCACTGTAGCAATATCCAGTAAAATCAGCCAGTTGCCATGGTTGTTTAGACCGATGGCTGTCATATTGAAAAACATCAATCATCCATGAAATATTCCGATCTCCGGGATTTTATTTCCAAATTGAAACAATCTGGCGAGTTGGTGGAAGTCTCGCTGCCCGTCTCGCCGCATCTCGAGATGACCGAGCTCTGCGACCGCACGTTGCGCGCCGGCGGGCCTGCGCTGCTCTTCACCAACCCGACCGGCCACTCGATGCCGGTGCTGGGCAACCTCTTCGGTACGCCGAAACGGGTGGCGCTGGGCATGGGCGCGTCCGATGTCGGCGAGCTGCGCCGCATTGGCCAGCTGCTGTCGGCGCTCAAAGAGCCGGAGCCGCCCAAAGGCTTGAAGGACGTGCTCGGTCTCGGCGCGCTGGTGAAGTCGGTTTGGGACATGGCTCCGCGCGAACTGCGCTCGGCACCCTGCCAGGAGGTCATCCGGGAGGGGGCGGAGGTCGATCTGTCGCAGCTGCCTATCCAGCACTGCTGGCCGGGCGACGCCGCGCCGCTGCTCACCTGGGGGCTGGTGATCACGAAGGGGCCGCTGAAGAAGCGGCAGAACCTCGGTATATATAGACAGCAAGTGATCGGGCCGAACAAGCTCATCATGCGCTGGCTCGCACACCGCGGCGGCGCGCTGGATTTCCGCGAGCATGGCCTGCGGCATCCCGGCCAGCCTTATCCGATTGCGGTCGCGCTTGGCGCCGATCCGGCCACCATCCTCGGTGCGGTGACGCCTGTGCCGGACAGCCTGTCGGAGTACCAGTTCGCCGGCCTGCTGCGCGGCAGCCGCACCGAGCTGATCAAGGCCATCGGCAGCGAGCTGCGGGTGCCGGCCTCGGCCGAGATCGTGCTCGAAGGACATATCTACCCTGACGCCAATCATCCCAGCGGCTACGAGCATGCGCTCGAAGGCCCGTTTGGCGACCATACCGGTTATTACAACGAGCAGGACTGGTTCCCGGTCTTCACCGTCGATCGCATCACGATGCGGCGTGACCCGATCTACCACTCAACCTACACCGGCAAGCCGCCGGATGAGCCGGCCGTGCTCGGCGTGGCGCTGAACGAGGTTTTCATCCCCCTGCTGCAGAAGCAGTTCACCGAAATTACCGACTTCTACCTGCCACCCGAAGGCTGCAGCTACCGGATGGCGGTGGTGCAGATGAAGAAGTCCTACCCGGGTCATGCCAAGCGCGTGATGTTCGGCGTCTGGAGTTTCCTGCGGCAGTTCATGTACACCAAGTTCATCGTCGTCGTTGACGAGGACGTGAACATCCGCGACTGGAAAGAGGTGATCTGGGCCATCACGACCCGCGTCGATCCGGTGCGCGACACCACCATGGTCGACAACACGCCGATCGATTATCTCGACTTCGCATCGCCCGTCAGCGGGCTGGGCAGCAAGATGGGGATCGACGCGACCAATAAGTGGCCGGGGGAAACCACGCGCGAGTGGGGACGGACGATCGCCATGGATGCGGACGTGAAACAGCGCGTGGATGCGATCTGGCAGCAGTTGGGGTTGTGAGTCTGAAGGGCCGCCCGGCGCCCGGCATTGCTGGTAAAATCGACGGCGGCGGGCCCCTGCGCATTGTGGCATGGTCAACCTGGTCAGGTCGGGAACGAAGCAGCCACAGCCGTTCACCGCAAGTGCCGCAGACAAGGCTCGCCTCTCTTTCCCTCTACCTTCCATTCGCTTCGCCTCATCGCGCCGCCGTGGTCGATGACGCAGCCCCCATGCAGTGCCGAGGCTTCTCCGGATGCCTGCGCAATCGGGTGCGTATGCTCAGGTAGAATGCACGCTTTGCCATTCAGAGCTGCCACGGACATGTCCTATCAGGTCCTCGCCCGCAAATACCGCCCGAAAAACTTCGACAGCCTTGTCGGGCAGGAGCATGTGGTGCGTGCGCTCACCCACGCGCTCGAGCAGCAGCGCTTGCATCATGCCTACCTGTTCACCGGTACCCGTGGCGTCGGCAAGACCACGCTCTCTCGCATCCTTGCAAAATCGCTGAACTGTCGCGGCGCGGACGGCGCGGGTGATATCACGGCGCATCCCTGTGGCACCTGCGAAGCCTGCGTGGCGATCGACGCCGGTCGCTTCGTCGATTACATCGAGATGGACGCGGCCTCCAATCGTGGCGTTGATGAAATGGCCCAGCTGCTCGAACAGGCCGTGTACGCACCGTCGAATGCGCGCTTCAAGGTCTACATGATCGACGAAGTGCACATGCTGACCAGCCACGCCTTTAACGCGATGCTCAAGACGCTGGAAGAACCACCAGCGCATGTGAAGTTCATCCTCGCCACTACCGACCCGCAGAAGATTCCTGTCACGGTGCTCTCGCGCTGCCTGCAGTTCAATTTGAAGCAGATGCCACCGGGCCATATCGTCGGCCATCTGGACAACATTCTTGGTCAGGAAGGCATTCCTTTCGATCCGCCAGCGCTGCGCCTGCTCGCGCAGGGCGCGCAGGGCTCGATGCGTGACGCGCTCTCGCTCACGGACCAGGCGATTGCCTATGCCGCCGGCAAGGTCACGCTGGAGGCGGTCCAGGGCATGCTCGGCGCGCTTGACCACAGCTACCTCGTGCAGTTGCTCGACGCACTGGCCGCGCAGGATGGCGCGGCGATGCTGGCAGTCGCCGACGAGATGGCCGCACGCAGCCTGTCGTGGAGCGCGGCACTACAGGACCTCGGCACCTTGCTCAACCGTATTGCGATTGCGCAGACCGTACCAAGCGCCGTGCCCGAGGACCTGCCCGAGCGCGATGACATCCTTCGCTTCGCACAGATCTTCACTCCGGAAGACGTGCAGCTCGGCTACCAGATTGTCGTTCACGGCCGCAATGAACTTGGCCTCGCGCCCGACGAATACGCCGGCTTCACGATGACGCTGCTGCGCATGCTGGCGTTCGCGCCCGTGAGCAGCAGCGCTCAGCCGCTGCCTGTGACGCGTCCGCCTGCAGCAATGAGTGCGGCACCCAGGCCCGCGTCGCCGACTGGAGCGGCAACCGCGACCACACCATCCAGCGCCACCGCCACTGCAGCCGGCGCTACTGCGCCCGTCGCCACGCCTGCGCCGGCCAACCTCCCGGCGGCTACGACACCCGCTACCCGCGGCGAGAGCCCGGCTATGGCTGCGCTGGCCGCCGCCCGCAGCAAGAAGGCGGCTGCATCGTCCCCGCCGCCGGTGGTGGAGGAGATGCCCGGAACCGTCGATTTTTTCGATCCTGCTCAAAAAAAAACTGAACAGCCCACCCCGCTGACGCCGCCGGAGTCCTCCGCCGCGCGATATGACTGGCCCGCACTGGTCAAACAACTGACGTTGCGCGGTGTTGCACAGCAGCTCGCGATGCAAAGCGAGTTACTGGCCTGCGAAGAAACCGACGCCGCAATGACGATGCGCATCCGCGTCCCGGTCGACACGCTGCTCTCGGCAGGCAGCGCCGAGAAGCTGGCCGCTGCGCTCGGCGAGCATCTTGGCAAGACAGTGCGGCTCGATACCGACATCGGCGCCGCCAGCGTTACCGCCCATGCAGCGGACGTGGCAGAGCAGGCCGAGCGCCAGCGGCTGGCAGAGCAGACGCTGCACGAGGATCCTTTCGTGCAGACACTGATGCGCGAATTTGGCGCCACCATCGTCCCCGGTTCGATCCGGCCGGTGTGAGGGTGCAGTTCAGAATGAAGATACGCCACTTACCTACAAGGAGTTCACCATGATGAAAGGCCAACTGGCCGGCCTGATGAAGCAGGCCCAGGCGATGCAGGACAACATGAACAAGATGCAGGAGCAGCTCGCCAGCATCGAAGTCGAGGGTCAGGCCGGCGCCGGCATGGTCAAGGTCATCATGACCTGCAAGAACGATGTCAAGCGGGTGGTGATTGATCCCTCGCTGCTGGGCGAGGACAAGGACATGCTGGAAGACCTGGTCGCGGCCGCGTTCAACGATGCCGTGCGCAAGGCCGACGCGACCTCGAAGGAAAAGATGGGCAGCCTGACCGCCGGCCTGCCGCTGCCGCCGGGATTCAAGCTGCCGTTCTGAACCGGTCGTGAAGACACCTTCCAGTCTCGACTTTCTCTCCGAGGCCCTGCGACGCCTGCCCGGCGTGGGGCCGAAGTCGGCGCAGCGCATGGCCTACCACCTGATGCAGCATGACCGCGAGGGCGCCGCGCTGATTGCACGCGCCATGGCACAGGCGGTCGAGCGCATTCATCACTGCGCGCGCTGCAATACCTTCACCGAGCACGAGGTCTGCGAGACCTGCCTCGACGCAGCGCGCGATGCGACGCAGCTGTGCGTCGTCGAGACGCCGGGCGATCAGCTGATGATCGAGCAGACCCTGACCTACAAGGGCCTGTACTTCGTGCTCATGGGCCGGCTGTCGCCGCTCGACGGTATCGGCCCGAAAGACCTGCATCTCGATAAGCTGATCGCACGCGCGACCGACGGCATCGTTGCCGAGGTGGTCCTGGCGACCAATTTCACCAATGAAGGCGAAGCCACGGCGCATTACATTAGTGAAACGCTCAAGGCGCGCGGCCTGAAAGTCTCGCGCCTGGCGCGCGGCGTGCCGGTCGGTGGCGAGCTGGAATACGTCGATGCCGGCACCATCGCGCGCGCGATGCTCGACCGACGCGCCACCTGATTCTTCCATTGCTGCCATGTCAGAAGAAAAACAGCCCGCCGGCCCGCTCGCCGGCATCAAGGTACTCGAACTCGGCACTCTAATCGCCGGGCCGTTCTGCGCGCGTCTGATGGCCGAGTTCGGCGCGGAAGTCATCAAGGTTGAATCGCCGGAGGGCGGCGACCCGATCCGCCAGTGGCGGGTGCTCAAGGACGGCAACTCGCTCTGGTGGTCGGTGCAGAGCCGCAACAAGAAAAGCATCACGCTCAACATGAAGGACGAGCGCGCGCAGGCCATTGCGCGCCG
>CAZESK010000042.1:4520-22196 GCA_964515155.1 uncultured Bifidobacterium sp. | reverse complement strand
TGGCCGCGCGCGTCGAGCGCAGTTTCAATGCCGGGCGCGCCGAGCATGGCACGCTGGGCTGGCTGGTGATGATGTTGGCGCTGGTCATGCCGACGCTGCTGATCCATTGGCTGCTCGCCTTGGTCGGTCCGCTGGCTCAGCTGGCGTGGACCGTGCTCATTGTTTATTTGACGCTGGGTTTTCGGCACTACAGCCACTATTTCTCATCGATACAAGAAGCGCTCAACAACGGAGAGCTGAACGAAGCCCGGCGACTGCTGGCGGAGTGGTCGCACACCGAGACCGCCGAGCTTGACGCGCCGGATATCGCCCGCTTGGCGGTCGAGCGCGCGTTGGTCACCACGCACCGCAATGTCTTTGGCGTCTTCTTTTGGCTGCTGATGCCGATCGGCCCTGCGGGCGCGATCCTGTATCGGGTGGCTGAGTATCTGGCGCGTGCATGGAGCGAGCCCGACCATCTGGAGAATGAAGCCTTCGGCCAGTTCGCACGCCGTGCATTCCGCGTCATTGACTGGGTACCGGCCCGGCTGACCGCGATCGCGTTCGCCATCGTCGGCAACTTCGAGGATGCGGTCTATGCCTGGCGTAATTTTGCGCGCCGCTGGTCCGATGAATCGACCGGCATCATCCTGTCGGCCGGCGGCGGTGCGATGGGCGTACGGCTGGGCACGCCAACGGAGAACGCCTCGAGCCTGCCGCCGACGGATGTGACCGGGCTCGAGATCCAGAACGATATTGAGGTGCTGCCCGGGGAAGAACCCTCTATCCGGGCCTTACAGAGCACGGTCGGTCTGATCTGGCGCGCGCTGCTGCTATGGATCCTGATGCTACTGATGGTTTCTGTTGCCAATTGGATAGGATAAATACCTCATTTATCGTCTATTTGGCATAAATCTCGCACTTGTCTTTTCAGCGGGGCGAGTCTTGAGTAAGATAGCGCCGAATGTTGCGCTGCCGCAGAAGCGCTCTCCCGACTTGCAGACCGTCTTTACGAAAAGAACCGGTAAACCTCATGTCCAGCCAGGCCGATGATTCCAGTTTCGCCGCCACCGATTTCATCATCCAGGGCATGAGTTCGTCTGGCGATCAATTTCGCCCAAGCGACTGGGCCGACCGGCTCTGCGGCATCATGGGACATTTCCAACCCGATGGCGTCCACCATTCCGACATGCACCTGCGCTACTCGCCGTATGTCTCGCCCTGCTTCATCGAGGGCGTGCGCTCGGTACTGGTCGATGCCCGCATCCACCAGCTCGAGCCGCTGGCCTATCTGTTCCTGCGCGACTTCGCGCGCGATAACGACCTGCGAGTGATCGACGCCTGCGTACTGCCCGTCCGAGAACTCGCGCCTGCCTGATCCGTTACCCCATCTCGCATCGCATCTCGCACCGCACCGTGCACCCAGGTGCGCATTGCGCTGACGCTCTCTGCTGACCTCTCCGGCGCGCTGCCTGCTGCGCCTGCTTTTCCCTGATCGCTGCTTCGCACCCCCTGCTCACACCCGGTGGCCCCTGCCCGGTGGTGTTCGTTCAACGACCATAAATTCACCCCTGAACCGTCCTCGTGAATCGTTAGCCGCAAGGTTAACGATTGCATCGGCACGTCACAGATTTACGCAAGCTCTCGGCCTGCCTTTCATTCGTGGTCGTCTGCAATGTTCGAAGCGCGTTCCCATGCCGGTTTCAGCCTGGTCGAGCTGATGGTGGCGCTCGCCATCGCCGCCATCATCGGTGCCGTGGCATTGCCGTCCTACCGCGATCACATGATGCGCACACGCATACCCGAGGCCACCAGCGGTTTGTTACTGACCGCAATGCGGCTGGAACAGTTCTACCAGGACCGGCGCAGCTATCTTGACGGTACCGGCTGTGGCGCAGACTTGCCGCGTTCGGAATTTTTCGAGTTCAGTTGTCAGTCTGCGGCCGATGGCCAGAGCTTTTTACTGGTGGCCAATGGCGTGCCCGGTAGCGCGATGACAGGATTTACCTACACGCTGGACCAGCAAGGCCATGCCGAGACCTCCCGGCTGCCGGCGGAGTGGGGAAATGCGCCGCTGGCTTGCTGGATCAATCGTCGGGGAGCCTCATGCTGAACGCGGCACTTTATTTGCTGCCGGTGGCGTGTGGGATGCCCGGCCGACGGCGATATCGCTGGCCTGTCGCCGTGCCGAACCTCCCTGCTCATCTTGGGCGGCCGCAGAGGCTGGCTGGTGTGACTCTGATCGAATTGATGATTGCGCTCGCGGTCGCTGCCATCGTGCTGAGCGTCGGTGCGCCGGCTGCCGGACAATGGCTGCGCGATGTCGAAGTTCGCAGCAGCGCCAGTGCCCTGCTGGGTGCGCTGCAATCGGCGCGAGCAGAGGCGATTGTCCGCAATGCTCCGGTGCGGCTGCAGCTGACCGACGGGCTCGGACGTCCGGGCTGGGACGTCGGCTGCGTGCAGGTTGTAGCGCGCTGCCCGGCAACGATACGTCGACAGCCAGTCAGTACCGACACCGGCGTGCGCTGGGGTGCGGCATCGTCGGCCAACACACCCGCGGTGTCTACCGCAATCACTGCCGGTCTGGGGTTGCCGGCGGGCGTGACCTTCGACGCACTGGGCGCAGCACCCGCGGTTGGTGCCGGGACCGATATCGCGCGCATCGACATCACCCATGCACGTACCGACGATGTGCGGCGGCTGGTGATCCTGATCGCGGCCCAGGGCATGGTGCGGCTGTGCGATCCGCTAGCTGCCACCGATCGCCCCGAGCGCTGCCAGTGAGCCCCGGATGATGCGCAACAGATTCCGGCGATCGCGACTGCACGGCAGCGCTCTGTTGGAGAGTCTGCTTGCGCTAGTCATCTTTTCGGTGGGGCTGGTCAGCCTGCTCTCACTGATATCGGCCGCCTTGCTGGAAAGTGGCAATGCCAGCTTGCGCAGCGAGGCCAGCCTGCTGGCTACCGATCTGATCGCGCGTATGTGGAATGGCGATCGTACGACGCAGGCGCTGCAGACCCGCTTCGGTGACTCCGACGCTGAGGAGTACGGTGAATGGTTGCAGCGCGTCCAGTCCACGCTGCCCGGTATCACCAGGACAGCGAACCAGCCGCAGCTTGACATCGGTGCCGACCGGCGTGTGACGCTCACGCTGCGCTGGCAGGCGCCCGGCGATCGTCGACCACATGAATTGGTCGTTCACTCCGTGATCACGGAGTGAGTGTGATGGGCCGCGTTTCCGGAGCGTCGCACCCGGTGCGCACAGCGCATGGAATCAGCCTGATCGATCTGATGGTCGGCCTCGCGATCGGCATGATGGTCACCGTGATCACACTTCAAGTGGCAGTCATGTTCGATGCGCAGCGTCGGATTGCCGGTGGCAGCGCCGATACGAACATGAATGCCACCCACGTGCTGGCTTCACTGGTGCGCGAGCTCCGGATTGCCGGCAGCGGCCTCGGCCCGCTGGATGCATTGGGCTGCGATGTGCACCGAGCCGCAACGGGCCAGTCCGATGCCATCATTACCTGGCGGCCGCTGACCATTATCAATGGCGAGGATGGCTTGCCGGATGACTTTACCTTGCTGGCTGCAGGAGGCGAGCTCACGGCGCCCGCTCGTCTGATCGCGCCGTATTCGCTCCATGACAGTGACATGATGCTCGATACCACGCTCGGGCTGGTGGCGGGCGACCGCTTCGTATTGCAGTCAGCGGGTAACCCGAATTGCGTGATGCTGACCGCTGCAACGGTCAGCACCGGCGGGTATGCGTTATCGCCGGCAGCACTCATCGGTGTACTGCCCGGCGCAGTATTCGGACCGGGCAGCGCGGCGATCAAGGTCGGTCCGTTGCATTACCGGCGCTATACGGTTGATGCGAGCCAGCGCCTGCAAGTCAATAGCTTCGACCTCGGCTCGGGTCGCTGGGTCGGGGCTGCGCTGGCCGATGGTGTCGTCAACTTGCAGCTGCAGTACGGATTCGATGTGCGCCCCGGCACACAGGCCGTGCCACAGGTCAGTTCGTGGAGTGATGTGCCGGTCGACGCCGACGGCAACGGTACGGTCGGCGACGCGGCCGACTGGCGGCGGCTGCTGGGCGTGCGCATTGCCGTGGTCACGCGCAGCGCGCAGCGACGCAATGACGGATGCAACGCGACTGCGCCCCAGTGGCAGGCCGGCCAGCCACCGACCGGCGCACTACAGACAACGACGATCAAGGTGGATCATTTACCCGACTGGCGCTGCTGGCGTTATCGCGTGCTGCAGGCCGAGGTGCCCTTGCGTAATCAGCTGTGGCGCGACGGATGAGATACAGCGGATGAGGTATGTAACGATACCGCCCGTGGTGCCCCTGCCGCTGGCCCGCCGGCAAGCGGGTGCCGGACTCGTGATTGCACTGGTCGTGCTGGTGGTCATGAGCATCAGCGCACTCGCGCTGGTGCGCACGGTGAGCACCAGTCTGCTGGTATCCGGTAACTTCGCCTTCCGACAGGCGGCAGTGCTGGCCGCCGATACTGGCAGCGAAGCGGCCATCGCGTGGCTGACGCCGCAGTCGCACACCACCGTCGTGCTGACTGACCAGCCCCAGCAAGGCTATTACGCCAGCATGACGCCGGGCATGGATTTCATCGGCGTCCGCCGGGCCAGTGCCATGGCCGCCGTCGACTGGTATGACGACGACTGCGGCAAGCGCACCGGTATCCGCTGCCTCAGCCCTTCGCCATTGGTAGCAACCGACCCCGCAGGCCACGTTGTGCGCTACTTCATCGAGCGCCTGTGCCGCGACGAGGGTAGTCCGGATGCTGCAGCCAACAGTTGCCTGCTGTTCCGCTCGGCACAGGGAGGTAGCGCGAGCCGCGGCCAGCTGAGCTACGGTGCCTCGGCTCGTTTCCAACCTGACGACGCGGTGTACTACCGGATCACCGTCCATGTACGCGGTCCCCGTAACACCACGGCCTTCACCCAGACTCTGGTGCATTACTGATGAAACGAATTCTCTTCCTCCGGATATACGCTGTCGTCATGACGATCGCCCTTGCCGCCGTCACCCCGCCGGTAGCCGCCACGACCGATTTGGCGCAAGCGCCTATCGGCTTTTTGCTGTCCTCGAAGGTCAAGCCTAATGTACTGTTCATCCTCGATGACTCCGGCAGTATGCAATGGGGCTATCTTGGCGACGAAGTTCTCGAGCACCGCTACGAGAACGCGGTCGGCTACCGCAGCAGCATATGCAACCGGATCTACTACAACCCTGCGGTCAGCTACCCGCCACCGGTGCAGGAAAATGGTACGCCGTTTCCGTTGCCGGCCTTCAGTGCCGCGCCGCTCGATGGATTTCGTGCTGATTCGGTCACGGTCGATCTCGGCCTGTCCTTCATGGCGTGGCGCTCTTCGCAAAGCCAGCCGCCGGTACCGCGGGGTCACACGGCTGACTGTTGGAGCAGCGTCGCCGCCTGCAGCCCGGACACGACCAGGCTGCCGAACCTGCCCGAGCCTGCGCATTACTATGTCTACACCGGAGACCGTCCCGAGCGGCTGGGTGACAACTCTGCTGATGACCATTGCAAGGACACCGGTACCGACGGTGACCAGCTTCTGCGCTGGAGAAAGGTTATCGTCGGCGAGCGCTCCGGTCGGGACGGAAGCGATGAGCGGCAGAACTTCGCCAACTGGTTCAGCTACCATCGCACGCGCATCCTTTCGATGAAGACTGCCGTCGGGCGGGCCTTCAGCCAGCTCGATAACAGCTACCGCGTCGGTCTATCGGCCATCAGCGAACCCGGCGTCAGTGCGAACAGTCCGGGATTCTTGCGCCTTGGCGATTTCAGCGGCGAACATCGTCGCAGCTTCTATGACAAGTTATACAAGACCACCCCGGTGAGCAGCACACCCCTGCGCGCCGCCCTGGCCAAGGCCGGGCGGCTGTACGCCGGCAAGCTGCTTACCGGCAGCGACGATCCGGTTCAGTACTCTTGCCAGCGCCACTACGCGATTCTCACCACCGACGGTTACTGGAATACGCAGGCCGAGTCGGCCGATTACGGACCGAAGCAGATCGACGGCCGTACCGATGTCGGCAATACCGACCGCCAGCTGCCACGCCCCATGTATGACGGTAGCGCAACCCCGCGGCCCTACCGGATGGCGACCATCACCATCGGGATGCAACGCGAGCATCCGGCACTGGGATACAGCGGTACCCACGGCATCACCATCGACGGGCAGCAGGTACTCACCGCGCAGGCCTATATCCAGCACGTCGACAGGGCTGACCTGACCGCCGAGGCCTGGCAGCTTGCCACCGTGATCGCCAGTCGCATCACGCGTCATGGCTACCGCGCTTTCCCGGAACGTAACCAGGTTCACATCCTTGCCCCCGCGTCCGCCGGTGAGATCGGCAGTCTGCCGCAGATCGACGCCGAGAGCTCGATGCCGCTTTCCGTGACAGCTTTCGGCCCCGTCGACGGTGGGCCGCGCGGCACCAACACGCTGGCCGATGTCGCCGCCTACTATTTTCAGACCGACCTGCGTAGTCCCGCGCTGGGCAACTGCGGAGCAGCCGGCCAACTGTGCGAGAACAACGTGCCAGCCATTCCTGGCCAGCGTGGCGGCCCGCACCAGCACATGATCACGCACACACTCGGCCTCGGTGCGCGGGGAGTGCTGCATTACCGCGAGGATTACGATACTGCCGCCGAGGGCGACTTCCGGCGCATCGTCAATGGCACCCTCGACTGGCCCGATCCTGTCTTCGGTCCGGGCCCGGAGCGCATCGATGATCTCTGGCATGCGGCGGTCAACGGTGGTGGTCGTTACTTCAGCGCGAGCAGTCCCGAGTCGCTGGCCCAGGCCATGGCGGGAACAATGGCGAGCATTCGGGCGACCACGGCAGCTGCTGCCGCTGCCGCCAGCAGCAGCCAGGAACCTGCTACTGGTGACAACCTGTTGTTCTCCAGTCGTTATCGCAGCCTGTACTGGGATGGCGAACTGGAAGCTCGTCGCATCGATCTCGACGGTGGCAGTCCATTGCCAGATATCGAATGGTCTGCTGCGCAGTTGCTGTCGCAACGCGTGGGTTCCGATTCCGACAGTCGCAAGATCTGGCTGCCGTCGCGCTCCGCACCCAACGGCCTGAAGGAGTTCACGTGGGATCAACTCGATGCCGATGAGCGCAGGCATCTCGACGGCCTGTGCCCGGGCGAGGCAGGTCGTCGCTTCAGTCATTGCGCGCAACTCGCCGATGGACTGCACCGTCAGGCTGGCGGCGAGCGCCTGTTGAACTTTCTGCGCGGACAGTGGGGCAATGAAGATCGTGCAGAGCAGCAGCCGCGCCTATTCCGCAAGCGCGAACAGGTACTGGGCGCTCCCATCAATGCGGAACCCGTACATGTCGGCCCGCCAGCCTTCCGCTACGCGGACAACAACTACACTGAATTTCGCGACCAGATAGCGGCACGCCGCAACGGCATCGTCTACCTTGCTGCCAATGACGGCATGTTGCACGCCTTCGATGCTGTCACCGGTGCTGAACACTGGGCCTTCATCCCGACCGGCATACTGCCTCAGCTCTGGCGCAGCGCCGATCCGGCGTTCGATACGGGCTTCCGCTATCTGCTTGACGGCACACCGGTCGTCGGTGATGTCTGCCCCCATGCACCGGCGCGGGCTTGTACCGCACTCGAATGGCGCACCATCCTCGTCGCCGGCCTCGGTGCTGCAGGGCGCGAGTATTTTGCGCTCGATATCACGGATCCTACCCAGCCGGCCTTCCTGTGGCGCTTTTCGGTTAATGACGATAGCGATCTTGGCTACGCGACCATGCGACCGTTAATCACCAAGCAGCGTGACGGTCGCTGGGTGATCGTCATCAGCTCCGGCATCAACAACATCAACCCCGGCAGCGGCCGCGGCGTATTGTTCGTACTCGATGCCGCGACCGGACAGCGTCTGCAGCGCATCGATACCGGCGCCGGTACCACTTCCGCGCCGGCCGGGCTGGGGCAACTGAACGCCTGGATAGACAACCTGCTCGATAACACGGCCGAGCGACTGTATGCCGGCGATCTGCTCGGCAATCTCTGGCGCTTTGATATCAGCGAACCTCGTCCCGCCAACATGCCGGCGGCCGTGTTGCTGGCGCGCTTCGTGCGCGACGGTATCGCCCAGCCAGTGACAACCCGTCCGGCGCTCTCGCTTGCGCGCGTTGGCGGCACAAGTGTCGCCCTGGTGAGCGTAGCCACCGGCCGTTGGCTCGGTATCTCGGACGCGCAGGACGCCTCGGTGCAATCGCTCTATACCTTGAAAGACCCGCTCACCTCCGCCGGTCTGGGCGAGGTCCGCGCAACATCGGGCATGGTGCAGCAGCGGATATCGGCGGGCGAGGCCGACGGTCAGCGTACCGTCACCCGTCTCCCGGTGGACTGGAGCTCGTCGAACGGATGGTATGTCGATTTCGACTTGCAGCCTGGTTCCGGCGAACGCGTCAACATCGACATCGACCAGCAGCTGGGTGTGCTACGCGTAGTGACCAATGTACCGGACGTCCAGCCGTGTCGCCCGCGGGCGGAAGGCTGGCTGTACGCCTTCAACTACCTGGATGGAAGCTATCTGCCCATCGCCCGTAATACCACAGTGGCAAGCCGGGTTAGCCGCTCGACCATGATCGCAGGAGCGCGCCAGCTGCGACTCGGCAGCCGTGGCGTGACGCTGCTGACCGACGACACCGGCCGGCTGACCACTGCCGCAACGCCATCGCCTGCCGGCGGGCCGCGCCCGGCACGCCGCGTCTCATGGCGGGAGCTTGACTTGCAATGAATCTGGCACGATGTGCAACGTGCGGCGCGCTGGCCTTGCTGATGACGGGGCTACCATGCTGGGTATTGCTGGAGATGGCGGGGCATCCCAGACCGGACCGGACCATCGATGCGGCCAGCGTAAACGGCATCAGGGTATCCCTTGCTCCCGTTACTGTTACCGTACCCCTCGCCTCTCTTGACGACGCGCAGCCGCCGGCGAGGAACTCTGAGCGCCTGACAGATCAGAACAGCAGGAGTGGGGACGCGACGCTGCCCGCGGCGAACTTCTTGGCGTCTGGCAGCGATACGGTCGATGACGAGGCTTATCTGCCGGTGTCACAACTAACCGAATGGCCGCGGCAACGCGCCGATATCGAACCACGCATCAATGATGAAGATACAAGGGACGATATCTCGCTGCCCGCTGCATGGCGTAGCCCGAAGGGGGTGGAGGCCGTATTGATGATTGACGAGCACGGCGAGGTAAATCACGTGCAGTTCCATGACGATGCGCTCACGCTATCGGTGCGCCAGGAACTGGACCGACGGTTGCGGGCCGTACGCTTCGTCCCCGGCCGTCTGTTTGGCCAGCCGGTCCGCAGCCGGCTGACCATCGAACTCACCCTGTACTGAGGCTGGTCATGCCTGACCGCATCGAGAGGGACAGCTTCGGCGAGATTGGTGTGCCGGCCGACCGGCTGTGGGGCGCGCAGACCCAGCGTGCGGTGATGCACTTCTCGATCTCGACCGAACGCATGCCGCCGGAGCTATTGCTGGCGCTGGCTCAGATCAAGCGCTGCTGCGCCATCGTGAATCATGCGCTTGGCTGTCTCCCCGCCGATAAGGCTGATGCCATCATCGCAGCAGCCGACGAGATACTCGCCGGTCTGCATGCAGCGGAGTTCCCTCTGTCGGTCTGGCAGACAGGCTCCGGCACACAGACCAATATGAATATGAATGAGGTACTGGCCAACCGCGGATCGGAATTGCTCGGCGGCGTGCGCGGTGATGGGCGGCGGCTGCATCCGAACGACGACGTGAATCTCGGCCAGTCATCCAATGATGTGTTCCCAACGGCCATGCATGTGGCAGCCGTCATCTCCGTTGAGGAACAACTGCTTCCCGCTCTCGACCGCCTGATGCTGGCGATCTCGGACAAGGCCCGGGCTTTCAATGCCATCGTGAAGGTCGGGCGTACCCATTTGCAGGATGCCACGCCGGTCACGCTGGGACAGGAGTTCTCTGGTCATCTCGGGCAGCTAGAGATTGCCAGGCAGGCGATCCGCAGCGCGCTCCCGCATGTGATGGCGCTGGCCATCGGTGGCACGGCGGTGGGTACTGGCCTGAATACGCATCCCGAGTTCGGCGAGCGCGTCGCACGCGAACTGGGCGCGCGTTACGGCCTCGCCTTCACCTCTGCCCCAAACAAGTTCGCCGCACTTGCCGGGCACGAACCCTTGGTTATCCTGCATGGTGCGTTGAAGACGCTGGCGTGCGCGCTGATGAAAATCGCTAACGACCTGCGCTGGTTGGCGTCCGGCCCGCGCGCCGGTCTGGCCGAGATCACGCTGCCGGAGAACGAGCCTGGTAGCTCGATCATGCCCGGCAAGGTCAACCCGACTCAGCCGGAAGCCATGCTGATGCTCTGCTATCAGGTCTTTGGCAACGATATGACGATCGCACTGGCGGCAGCTTCGGGTAACTTCGAACTGAACGTCGCCAAGCCCGTGATTGCGTATGCGCTACTGCAAAGCCTGAGGTTATTATCCGATGGCATGCACAGCCTTGACCTGCACTGCATGCGCGGCATCGTCGCCAACACGAGCAACATTGACGCGAGCGTGCGACGCTCGCTGATGCTGGTGACGGCGCTTGCGCCGCACATCGGCTACGAGCGCTCTGCGCAGATTGCCCGACTTGCCCATACCTCGCAGATTGGTCTGCGCGAGGCAGCCTTGCAGCTGGGCGCTGTCAGCGAGGAGGAATTCGACCGATGGGTGAAGCCGGAGGCGATGCTCGGACCCGGCAAGTGAGCAATCCGCAAAGGTGACGAATATCGTCTGCCACGCTATCCGTCCCCGATGGCCACTTTACCTCGGCGTCCCCCGCCGGAATAGATTGACGATCGCCAGCAAAATGATCGCTCCCAGTAGCGACACCACCAGCGAGCCCAGACTGAAGTCGTTCTGGTTAATTGTCCCGGTACCGAACAGGGGTGCCAGCAGCCAGCCACCGAGCAGTGCGCCGATGATGCCAACCACAACATTCAGCAGCATTCCCTGCTGCGCATCGGTTCGCATGATCATGCTCGCGATCCAACCCAAGACGCCGCCAATCACAATCCAGATGATGAAATTCATTTCTGCTCTCCTCGTGAAGTAAGTCACGTCATTGACAGACTGTGAATTAGGCATCCGCCGGAGTCGCAGGTTCACGCTATCGATACGCTACAGGCCTCGCGCGACAAGACGGTCATCAGACTTTGCTCAATCGAAGCTGAAGTTATAGAACAGGGAGAACACGCTGCGTACACCGGTCTCGGCCTCGATGGTGATACGCGGCGACAGCATGTAGCGTAGCAGTACCGTCGATCCGGCAGTCTGCAGTCCGTGCTGGTAACTGAGGAAAAGCCGTGACGAGACGCGCTTGCCGACACTGACGATACGCTGCTGCAAGTTGTCCTGACTGCGACCCATGGTGATGCTGTCAACGCCCAAGGTACTCGCGATGTGCGCCTGCACACCGGACGCCGCGCCCTGGGCGAGCAGCGCACTGGCGGCACTTTGCAGCAAATCCACCTGCGCGCCCGAGGTGCCCGATAATCCGCGGCCCAGCACCAGCCATGACAGTTTCTCCGCGTCGGGCAGTTGCGGCTCGGATACGAGCGATACACGTGGCGCTTTCGCTGTGCCGACGATGGATACGCCAGCGGCGACTTCCGCTTCGCGTCGCATCGCACGAATGTCCAGTGCGGGATTACCCGGCGGTCCGTCGAAGCGAAGCGACCCGCGTTCGATGGCGAGTTCGCGTCCGTAGGCGCGATAGGTGCCCCGCGTGACCCGCACTTCGCCGCTGGCTGACAGCGGCTCTCCGGGCGCGCTTGCGAGCCGTAGTGCACCACCAATACGCGCATCCAGTCCCCGGCCACGCAGGCGGATCTGCTCGCCCAGCGCCAGCATGACATCGAGACCCAGCGCCAGCGCGCGCGGTGCGGGGGCTGCCTTTCCAACGATCTCCACATCGTCCGACAGCGCCGGCGTATCGGCGCGGCCGATATCGAAGAAGGCCCGATCGACCGCGGCTTTCCCGCGCAGGTCGATACGCTTGTCGCCGATATTCAGGTGGCCATTGCCGGACAGCTCAAGCTGCCGGTCGACACGGTCGAAGGCGAGAAAGCGTTCGAGTCGCCAGTCCAGCGTGCCGGTTGCATGACCCTGGTCGAAGCGCACCGGACCCTTAAGTATCACGCGCCCGTGGCCACCGCTGCCAGCGAAGCTCAGTTCGCGTAGATCGATTGCGTTACCGGTCAGTGCCACGTCCAGCTTGCCGTTATTGAGTGCAAATCCACTATCGACCAGCAACAGTCGCAGGTCACGCCCGGTCAGTTGGCCCGACAGGCGGGGGTCGGCCACGGTACCGGTGACGAACATCCTCCCTGTCATGCGCCCGCTGGCTACCAGCTTCGGCGAAGCCAGTGTTGCAGCTGCTGCGATCGATGGCAGTTCGAGATCGAGCACGCCATCGATCGCAGCCGTGCCTCCAGCAAGCTGGCCTTGGCTGCCCGTCCCGATGCTGCCGCCAAAACCGATGGTGCCGAGTTCCCGTCCCTGCAGCTCTGCGGTCAGCGCAACGCGCTCACCGACGGCGTGCGCTTCGACGGCCAGTACCGACAAGCCGAGCGCGATTCGCTGCTCGCCCGAGGAGAGCACGAGATCGCCGCTGCGCCGCCGCAGCAGTACGGTGCCGCTGGCCGAAGACGGACCGCCTTCCAACGGCATCATGATGTTCCAACCGCCTTCGAGCACCAGGTCGGTACTGGCTATCGCCTCTTGTCGCACGCGCTTGAGCAGCGGCGCCACGCGCAGCGTCTCAATACGGCCGCTGCTCGACCAATGCTGCGCGTCGAGCGAGAGTCGGTCGATCATGATGCCGCCGAGCTCGCCGCGCAACTGCAGACGGCGCAATTCGAGCGACTCGCGGCCAATGCGCAGCGGTGCCGCCTGCTCGCTGCGTACGGCAAGCTGTCCCTGCAGGTCGATTCTGTGCAGAATGCCTTGCCAGTGCGCCCGGGTGCTCAGCGCGTCGAGGCCGCCGCTGGCATTCGCCTGCAACCGATCCGCGCCACGTTGCAGCGTGACGCGCAATGCATGTTGTGCGAGCTTGCCGTCGGCACTCAGGGCCAAGGTATCGATCATCCTGCCCGAGACGGCCAGCTGTTCACCCTCGGCCGTAACACGCAGGGGCGCATCGAGCGTGCTGCCGGCGTGCAGCGTGCCACGTGCGCTGCCGATGGCAAGCTTGCTTGCCAGCCGCAGCGCATCCGCACGCCAGCGCAGGGTCACGATGGGTGTATCCACCGTGCCTGATAATCGGCCTTCGACGTCCACGCTCCCCTGAAAGGCTGTGCCCAGTTGTGCGAGCCGGGGCGCGGTCAGCGCGAAGCTCAGGTCGCTGCTGGTCCTGTCGACCCGTCCGTCGGCACGCAGCCGGTTTGCGCCTGCGCGTAGGTCGAGTTGGTCGATATCGATGGAGTGCGCATCGATACGGATATCCGCTTTTCCGGACAGCGGCCATCGGCCAATCCGGCTGTCATTGAGCGAGAACACCAGCTTGCCGCGCGGGCGGGGCGTGGCCGATCCCCTGGCGTCGATCTCGCCGCGCAGCACGATATCCGGCAGGCCGTCCACGCGTAACCAGTCGGCCAGCCGCACGCCGCCCAGCCGACCCTGTACCTGCCATTCGCTACCTCCGGGTGTGCGTCGCAGGCTGATGCTGCCGCGGAATGTATCCTGATTCAGCCTCAGCGACGACAGCTCCAGCGCATCGGGTCTCACGCTGAAACTCCCTTGCATATCGGCCAGCGGTAACCGTTGGCGCTCAAGCGGCCCTGGTATCGCGTTAGTCAGCACGAAGTGGCCATCGCTGTGCGTGTGCATGGCGACAGATGCATCGATACGTGTTCGGGGCCAGCCGGGAACCAGGGTCGCCAGATCGAGTGCCTGCGCATGCAGCTGCGCGCCGGCGAAGGGCTGCGGCATGAAGGGTTGCAGCCGGACCAGGCCGCTCACCCGCGTCTGCAGCGCCTCGCGTTCCACCTGCAGATCGAACCGTGCGGCTAGTGCTGTCAGCGTGCCATCGATGTGCAGCGTGCCCTCAGCCTTGCCCTCGGCGTGCGCACCGTGCAGCTGTCCATGTCCCGCCACCATGAACGGCGCCCGCGCAGCCACACCCAGCTCGCCGGACAGCTGGCCCGAGAGCGCCCCTGTGCCGCGCGGTAGCAGCCGCATCTGGGCAAGCTGCAGGCGGTGGCCGCTGCCGTCGAAGTACAGTGATAGCAGAATATTTTCGGCAGCCAGCAGCCACTGCGTATTGCGTTTGATGTTGAGTTCTCCGACTGCCAGCGACTTCAGTGACAGCCGGAACGGCAGCTCAAGTGTGGTCGGCATTGGCGGCGGAACGTCTTTGCCGGTGCGCGTGATGATCGTCACGGACCGCACCGAGATACGCTCGATATCGAGCAGGGCATTGCGCAGCTGCCAGGGTCGCCATTGCAGGTACACATCTTCGAGCTCGATACGTTGCTCCCCGGCGGCCAGCTGCACTCGGTCGATCTGCAGCGCATCGACCAGCGAACCGCGCACTCCCGATGCCTCGAGAGGCAGCTGCCGCTCGAGCAATGAGAGCAGCGTACGCGTACCGGACTCGGTCGTCAGCATCCAGACCACCGCCAGCGTCGCCGCCAGTATCGGCGCGGCCAGCGTGAACAGGGCGATAGCCAGCCACGGGCGGTGCCGCGTGACGGGCAAAGAGACCGTGGGCTTCGTATCCTGCGTATCAGAAGCCATAGCCGACAGAAAAATGCAAGCGCGTGTCGCCGGAATCCAGCCCGCGTGCGAGGTCGATGTTCACTGCACCGATCGGGCTGCGCCAGCGTGCGCCGATACCGACGCCGCGCCGGGCACGGTAGTCTGACCATGAGAGTGCGGCGTCGCCGATATCGTGGAAGACGGCCACGCCCCAGTCCGGCGTGAGATACCGAATCAGCTCCACGCTGGCCAATGCCAGCACGTTGCCGCCAACGATGGCGCCGTTGCGGGGTACACCGAGGCTACCGAAGCGGTAGCCGCGCACCGTCTGGTCACCACCGGTGCGAAACAGCAGGTCCTCGGGCACTTTTTCCAGGCCCGCGCCAACGATCTCGCCGGCCTGCAAGCGCGCAGCAAGGGTCCAGTCCTCCGATAGCGGCCGTAGCCAGATGCCGGTAAAGAAAACGCGCGCGATGCGCGAATCGTTGAGTGCACCACCGAAGCCCGCGGACAGATCGACGGTGGCCGAATAGCCGCGCGTCGGCACGAGCAGCTGGTCGAAGCGCCGGCGTGTCCACTGATAGCCGCCCACCAGGGCACGCCGCGTGAAGGCCTCGCCGCCGGGTAGGGTGGGACGGTCAGCCAGCAGCGACACCGATACAACCCGCTCATTCGCACGTGACGGCGTCGACAGACGCACACTGTTGCGTATGCGTTCCACTTCCACGCCCGTGATGCTGGTGCGCTCGAGACCAAGCACGACGCTGGGTATCCAGCCCTCGAAGTGATTGCCGAACAGACCTTCGCGCAGAGGCCGGAAATACAGCTCGCCCTGAGCCAGCAGGCTGACCTGGTCGGTGCGCAACACCGACTCCAGCCGCCAGTCGCGGCCCAGAAACTGGCGGTCGGTCCAGCGCAGTTGCAGCCGGGGTCCGCTGTCGGTCGAGAGGCCGATGCCGAGCCCGAGCCGCTTGCTCGGGTTTTCAGCAAGATCGACGCGGATCGGTGCACGCTTTGAATGATCGGGATTGGCATCGATGGTTGCGAATACCGACCGGAAGTAACCGGTTGCCAGCAGGCGCGCCTGCAGCTCGGAGAGCCGGGCTTGTGAGAAGCGCTCCCCGCTACGTATCAGGTTCGTACGGCGCACCAGGTCTGGCGGGTAGCGCTCGAGCCCGCGGATATCCAGCTCGCCGAAGGTGAATGCCGGCCCCGAATCGATATCGACCTGTAGCGACGCGCTACGGTTCTCGGGATCAATGCGCGCCACGCTATTGCTGATGCGCGCGGCCGGGTAATCCTGTACCAGCAGGTCTCCCAGCAGTGCGTCTTTGGCCGCCTGCCACGCCTGCTGCCGGAAGCGCTCGCCGCGCACCAACGGCCAGCCCGCGCGCAGGACCGCGGCGCGCTCGGTATCCTGCTTCGCCAGCGTACCGCTGAAATCAATCCTGACTTCGGTCACGCGTACCGGCTCGCCAAGCTGCACGCGGAAGCGGGCGATCCGGTTATCCCCGTTTGCCAATTGCTCGCTATCGATATGCGGCGAGAAATAGCCTTCGGTAGCGAGCAGTTCGGTCATTTGTTCCGGTGTCGCACGCACCAGCCTCTGCCACTCTTCCGGTCGCGCCTGGCCCTCGCGAGCCAGGCGCGTCAGGGTCAGGTGCTCCTCCAGAAGGGGCGTCAGCTCGCCGGCACCGACGATTTCCACAGCAAAGGTTTGGGCGTTCGCCTGCGACACGGACAGCATGCTCAGACAGAGAACGATGCCGGCAAGAGTCAGGCGCCAGCAACGGGCGGGCATGGCGTGAAGGTATAGGGTGGCAGCAATCAACCCAGCTTAAGGAGCGACTGCGCGCCAACTTTGCGCGAGATCAATAGCGAGCCACGACGATACCTGTGGCCCATGCTTGAAAATTATCAGCCGGCCTTCACATAAAAAGTGCGCGCCCGGTGTCACGGCGCAGCCCATTCAGCCAGAAACCAACGGAGACATCATGCGCAGATTTCTTTCCGGGTCTATCGTCCTGCTGCTCACGGCGCTACTCGGCGGCTGTGGCTACAACACGCTGCAGGCCACTGACGAGCAGATCAAGGCCAGCTGGTCCGAGGTGGTTAACCAGTACCAGCGCCGTGCCGACCTCGTGCCCAACCTCGTCAACACCGTCAAGGGTTATGCCGCGCACGAGCGGCAGGTATTGGCCCAGGTGACGGAGGCGCGCGCGCGAGTCGGTAGCATGCAGGTCACGCCCGAGGTGCTGAACGATCCGCAGGCACTGGCACGCTTCCAGGCCGCGCAGGGCCAGCTGTCGGGTGCGCTGTCGCGCTTGTTGGCAATCAGCGAAAACTACCCGCAGCTGAAGGCCGACGCCGGTTTTCGGGACCTGCAGGCGCAACTTGAAGGCACCGAGAACCGGATCACTGTCGCCCGCAATCGCTACATCAAGGCCGTTCAGGACTACAACGTGACCGTGCGCTCTTTTCCGAGCAATCTGACGGCGATGGTGTTCGGTTTCAACATCAAGCCCAATTTCTCGGTGGAGAACGAGCGCGCGATCTCGGTCCCGCCGGCGGTCGATTTCGGATCGACGCCGGGTACGCCGCCTCCCGGCCCCGAGCCTGCCCGCCCATGAACCGAGGGCTCATGTACAGATTTACCGCGCTGTTCGGCATACTGGCCAGCGCACTGCCGCGCGCTGTGCTCACGCTCGCAATACTCACTCCGCTTGTTTGCCTTCCACCAGGGCCGATTTATGGGCAAGACCTGCAGCCGGTGCCACCGCTGAGCGGGCGCGTGATCGATCAGACGGCCACGCTGTCAGCGGCCCAGCGGCAGGCGCTCGACGAGCGGCTGAGTGCCTTCGAGCAGCGCAAGGGCA
>CAZESK010000042.1:0-4420 GCA_964515155.1 uncultured Bifidobacterium sp. | reverse complement strand
GCCCAGCGGCAGGCGCTCGACGAGCGGCTGAGTGCCTTCGAGCAGCGCAAGGGCAGCCAGATCGCCGTGCTGATCGTGGCCCGCACTGCTCCCGAAACCATCGAGCAGTATGCGATCCGCGTCGCCGAGCAGTGGAAGATCGGGCGCGGCAGGATCGATGATGGCGCCATCCTCGTCATCGCGAAAGACGAGCGCGCGCTGCGTATCGAAGTCGGCTACGGGCTCGAGGGCGCACTCAACGACGCTACCGCGCGCCGCATCATCGATGAGCATATCGTGCCGCGCTTCAAGGCCGGCGATATTGACGGCGGCATTCGCGCCGGCGTCGACGCGATGATGCGCGTGATCGATGGCGAACCCCTGCCGGCGCCGGCCAGCGACAGCGGTGCTGATAACAACCCGCTGGCGATGTTGCCAATTCTGTTTTTCGCGGCGCTGATGGTCGGTGGCGTGCTGCGCGCCCTTCTCGGCCGCGGCAAGGGCGCACTGGCCACCGGCGGTCTGCTCGGGATCGGCGCCTGGTTATTGTCCGGTGCGCTGCTGCTGGGGTTACTGGCGGGCTTCATGGGTGTCGTCATCACCCTGGGCGGCGGTCGTATGGGTGGCGGCTGGCGTGGTGGTCGGCATGCGCCGGTCGGTGGCTGGGGCGGAGGCTTCGGTGGTGGCGGCGGTTTTCGTGGCGGTGGCGGCGGCTTTGGCGGCGGTGGTGCCTCGGGGAGGTGGTGATGCTTGCGCGTTTCTTCCGTCACTGGTGGTGTGCCTACTGGCAGGCGGGTCGGTTATTCCCAAGCGCCGTACAGCAGCAGCTGGCCGACGCGATCGGGCGCGCCGAGCAAGGCCATGCCGGCGAGATCTGTGTGGTGGTCGAGGCCTCGCTGACGCCGTTACAGCTGTGGCATGACCTCTCTCCGCGTGAGCGTGCGCTCGAGGTCTTTGCGCAGCAGCGCGTTTGGGACACGGAAGTCAACAGCGGTGTGCTGGTTTACCTGCTGCTGGCCGACCATGCGGTCGAGATCATCGCCGATCGCGGGCTCGGCGCAGCTGACGATCCGTTCTGGGCACAGGTGGCCGATGTCTTTCGCAAGGCCTTCCGCAGCGCCCGCATTGCCCCGGGCTGCGTGGAGGCGATTGATACGATCGGTGCCGAGCTGCGTCGCCGCTGCCCATCGACCGGGCCCAATCCGGACGAGCTGGCCAATCCGCTGCGCATCCTCTGAGGGCTGCCGGGCGCGACTTCTCCGCTTCGGTCACAATAGGGGGCATCGATAGCTCCCGAAACCTCCCGCACCATGTCTGAAACGCTGCGGTATCACCGCTTCGCCATCCTGCTGCACTGGCTCGTCGCCGCACTGATCATCGCCGCTTTCATCCTCGGCGTGATCATGGTTGACATCCCCGGCATCACGCCGACCAAGCTCAAGTACTTCTCATGGCATAAATGGCTGGGCGTGACCGTGCTCGCGCTGGTGGCCTTACGCCTGTTGTGGCGGCTCTGGCGCGGCGCACCGCCAGCCGTGGATATGCCGGTATGGCAGCGGCGCGCCTCGGCCGTTAGCCATGCACTTCTGTACGTGCTGATGTTCGCGGTGCCGCTGTCGGGTTACTTCTACAGCCTCGCGGCTGGGGTGCCGGTCGTGTATCTGGGCCTGCTGCCGCTGCCCGAGCCAATCGGCGCCGACCCGGCACTCAAGCCAGTGCTCAAGCAACTGCATCTGGCGCTCGTGTATACAATGTTGGCTTTCGTCATCCTTCATGTGCTGGCCGTGCTCAAGCACCAGCTGATCGACCGCGACGGCCTGTTGCGGCGCATGCTGCCCTGACGTCGGCTATCCGAATAAAGATTATGATCAAAACCGCCCGTTATCTCCCGGTCTTCCTGGCGCTGTGTGCGACCATTGCGCTGGCCGCCACCCTGAAAGTCGATCCCGCCAAGAGTGCCGTGACCGCCACCTTCCGCCAGATGGGTGTGCCGGTCGAGGCCAAATTCAACCGCTTCAGCGCCCAGGTCGAGTACGACGCGACCAAGCCCGAGAGCGCAAAGGCCAGCCTCGATATCGAAGTCGCGAGCTTCGACCTCGGCGACCCGGACTACAACAGCGAAGTGCGCAAGAAGGAATGGTTCCATGCTGCGCAGTTTCCGAAGGCCAGCTTCGTGTCAACGAAAATCCGGGCCACCGGTCCCGGCAAGCTCGACGTCAGCGGTAAGCTGACCCTGAAGGGCAAGACCGCCGACGTCAGTTTCCCGATGACGGTGAAGAAGGAAGGCAATGCCCAACTGTTCGAGGGCAACCTGCCGATTCGTCGGCTGGCGTTCGGCATCGGCGAGGGTGAGTGGAAGGACACCAGCATCGTCGCCGACGAGGTCATCATCAAATTCCGCGTTCTCGCCCAGTAAGCGGTCCGTATTCGATGTCATCCCACACAGAGGAAATCCGCATGAGCATCAAGCAACTATTCATCGCCGCACTGCTGGCGCTGACCTCGGTCGCCGCCTCGGCGCAGGTCTACAACATCGACCCCGGCCACACCTTTCCGAGTTTCGAGGCTGACCACATGGGCCTATCCTTCTGGCGCGGCAAGTTCACCAAGAGCAGCGGTAAGGTCGTGCTCGACCGAGGCTCGAAGACTGGGGGTAGCATCGAGATCGTGATCGACGCCAGCACGGTCGATTTCGGTCACACGAAGATGAACGAGAAGGCGCGCGGCGAGGAAATGTTCAATGTCGCCAAATTCCCGACCGTGACTTACCGCAGCACTGAGCTCAAGTTCGAGGGCGACCGCTTGGTTGGCGTAGACGGCGAGATCACCCTGCTCGGCATCACCAAGCCGCTGCCGCTGAATGTGACCCACTTCAAGTGCATCATTCATCCGATGCTTAAGCGGGAGGTCTGCGGCGCCGATGCACACGGCCGCTTCGACCGCAGCGATTTCGGCATGAACATCGGCTTGCCGCGCTTCTCTCCCGAGATCAAGCTCGCGATTCAGGTCGAGGCAATCAAGGCCGATTGATCGCCCATTCAATTCCTGACGAGAGCGGCGCCGTGGGCGCCGCTTTTTTATGCCGGCCCCGGCGCGCGCATCGCTTGTCTCCGCACCACGCCTGCTATCAGTGTAACGGTGTCCGCGGTTGCGCCCTTTGGCCGCTGGCTGCCTGCGTCGAGATCAGATTGGACTCATAGGCTTGCATACGCAGCGCAAGATCCTTCAGATCCATGGCCGAATTGCGCACAGCAGGAAACAGTTGCTGCTCTTCAGTCTCGATATGCGGGATCAGCGCGTCATGCAGCTTCTGCATCAGGTCGACGTAGGCTTTCTCAGCAGGTTGCAACTTGTGTAGTTGCAGCAGCAGCTCATCGATGTCCTGGTGATCATTAAGACATTTCTCCACCAGCGCCGGGTCAAGCGTCTGCACGCGTGGGTAGAACACGGCTTCCTCGAGCATGGTATGCGTCTGCAGCGCGTCGCAGATCTGCGGACCGGCCTGCTGTCTGACCTGCTCGTCTTGTGTGCTCAAGTAGTGCTGCATGAGTTGTCGTACATAATTATGGTCATGCACCAGGCTTTGCGTTGGATCATCGAGCGAAAAACTGCCCTGGCCTCGAGCTTGCAATTTATCCTGCGCCATCATCGCCTCCATCGTTGGTGATTGGCGTGGCCTCGCTGCAGGCACGCGCCGGTTCGGGCAAAATTCGACGCCGGGCCGCACGCAAAATTCCCCGGTTCACAAGGAGCGATCATGCATATTCTCGGTATTTCGGGCAGTCTCAGGAAGCAGTCTCTCAATACGGCGGCGCTGCGTGCCTGCGGTGAGCTTTTGCCACCGGACGTGACGATGTCGATTGTCGATCTCGCACTCATTCCGGTCTACAACGAAGACCTGCGTGTGCAAGGCCTGCCTGAGCCAGTGCAGCATGTACGCGAGCAGATCCGCGCGGCCGATGCGCTCGTGATCGCTACACCGGAGTACAACTTCTCGATTCCCGGCATGCTGAAGAATGCGATCGATTGGGCCTCGCGTCCGCCCGACCAGCCTTTCGACGGCAAGCCAATCGCGATCATCGGTGCCACGCCCGGCGGTCTCGGCACCTCGCGCGCGCAGTACCACCTGCGGCAAGTGTTCGTTTATCTGAACGGCCATTTGCTTAACCGACCTGAGGTATTCATTTCCGGCGCACCGAACAAGTTCGATGCCGACGGTCGGCTGACCGATGCGGCGACGAGCGAGAATCTCGGCAAAATGTTGGCGGCCCTCGTCGATTGGACCCGACGACTGAAAGGCTGAGTACCCCGCCTCGGCACGATTTGTCGGACGAAACTAGAATGCTCTGTTTCTTTTACCTTCGTGCCGAGGCCGGATGAACAAATCAACAACATACCGACCGGGCCGCCTCATCGCCCGCGTATGCGCACTCGTCATGTT
>CAZESK010000041.1:6073-22631 GCA_964515155.1 uncultured Bifidobacterium sp. | reverse complement strand
CCCCGTCCGATAACGGCCGATCCTTGACGTGAGATAGATTCGCAGAATCTCCAGGGCTGACGACTGGCCGCTTTCCAAAAGTCTTTGCCAGTGCCCACTCGATACCACGCGAAAGATATTGCTGACGCATCGTAAAGCCAATGATCAATGGCAAACCCGCGAGTGCGCTCAAGGCCATTTGCAGTTGCAGGCGCTCGTCGCTGTTTCCAGGATTGGCTCCTGCCATTGCAGGCTCCGGATCCAGTGCATCCGAAGACACATTGAAACCGGACACCCCGGATCCATTTAGCGGGTTGAGGGGCCCTGCCACTGGATAGATACTGTTGACTATCCACGGCACTACGTAGGACGACCAGCCGATGACAGGAATTAGTGACATCGGATATCCGATCAGCTTGCTGTAGGCCTTGAATCTCGTGCTCTGTACTAATCCGGAATTTGGCTTGAGGCCGACTTCACCCATGTAGGTTCCCATCGATGATTCGACCGACTGCGCGATTCGGCCCGGCACAGAGTTATGCTGGTTAAACTTCCGTTTAATCGCCACATATTGCTTGCGAACTGAACGATAGGCTACTTTCGAGTCTCGTAGGCAGTCCCTGATGCACTTCAACTCATCGCGAACATCATTTCCCTCCTTGTCCGCCTTCTTCAATGCTTCCCACTGCCCGATCAGGGTCGCACGTACCTGCTTGAGGCGTGCCATTTTTTCCTCGTAAATCGTTCGTTTAGCATAGGCCGCGGAAAGCTTAGCCCGCTTAAGTTCGGGGGTTTCGGCATCAAGCTTCGCTCCTTGCACATACGTGCGAAGCGCGTTCTGCAGTGTCGCAGTCTCCATACCGGACAAGGTACCAAGGAATGCACTGAGTGTCAGGTCGGCCGCGAAAAACCCCCAGGGCGACAATGCCAACTTGAGTGTTGGCGCCAACGTACCGGAGATCAGATAATTGAGAGTGAAGAAAAAAAACGGCACTTCATCGGTGATGTAGGCGCGCCGCCTGGCCCAGTCAATCACTTTTTGTTCGGCAAGCTTTGGATCGATCGGGGCACCGCCGGTTGTTTTGGCAGACTGGGGGATACCCTTGTCATCATATTTTATCTCGGCGATACCCGAGCCGAGCCTGCGAATTCCGTGACTCTCCTCGCGCTTCAGGACGGCTGTGACAACGTCCGCCATTTTCTTGCGCCAGCGCTGGCTCACTTCCGGGTCGCCTTTCGCGTTGCCCATCCAGATACTGGCTGTGTGGAAGTCGTTGTAAGCCTTGCCGTCCGGCGATCCGTAAACAGCGCCCGCCGCTCGGATGCCCTGCACTATGGGCTCCGACAGTAGAGGATTGAGCAGGCCGGCAATCAGGAATGCCCATGCGCCGTGCGGGGTGCCGGTTGGTATGGTCGCCAGATTGAGGGCCAGCTTGCCAAAGAAGAAGGACGTCAGGTAGGCCAGCGATCCGCCCGCTGCAGTCGTCTTGAATTGACGGCATCTGCTCCGGTCAGCAGGCAGATTTTTCAGACTACCCGTAAATAAATCTTTCTCGGTGATATGGTCTTTTTCGGCCTCGGATAATTCGCCGAGCGTCTTCACCAAGGTATGTACATTGTTCACAAGACTGTCGCAAACATCCGCTGGCAAACCGACGCTTGCTGCATGCTCGCGAAACTCTTTTTCTGACATACCGGTACCCAATCCCAGATTGGGTCCGGCATTGAGCTGTTTGGCTATCGACTCCTTGCTCAAACGCTTCACGGCTCCGAGATTATTTACCGCGGTGGATGTTGTGCTTCGACGTTCCTTTTGGTTGGACTGCTTTTTCCTTTTCTGCTCAACGACTTCGGAGCTGGAGTCATTACTCTCAGAGTCATAGGGAGACGTATGGCGCAGTGTAGGGCTATGAGCGTTTATATCCACAGTAACCTCCTAGGCTAATGACAAGGAATTCAAGCGGGTGATGGCAGCAGGCATCACCCGAATGCCGCCATGAACCTCGTCGAGACATCCTGCAAGTAATGTCTCGCGCCAGTCGCGGATCTGCAGCACGAATGCCTCTATTACCGACGCCAGATCAGTTGCCGTGGTGTCCTGCGAGAGGGGGAGGGAGACCCTGAAAAGGAGCTTGTCATCGAAGCCGTCGTAATCGAACAGACAGTCATGCGTGCCATGCAGAAGACCCTGGATCGCCAAAACTGCCTCATAGACGTCGACTTTGTGCTGCGGCTTGAGTGAGCCGAGCTCGAGCAATAAGGTTGCATGGCCAGGCAAGGCATCGTTGAGATAAATCTCTGCCGGCACACCAGCGATGTCTACCCGCTCCCCCTGCCCGAAAGCCTCAGACTCGCGTAATTCCAAATAGGTACCGGCGGCCGCACACAGCCGCCTGAATTCCAACTCGTTCATCGTGGTTGTCTCCTCATACTTTTGTAGCGAATATCCGACAGGACTATCCGACAGCACACCGCAAGGCCGAGGTACAGGAGCGCCTGGAACCAAGCGCACGAGTCTCATCATTCCCGAGAGCTGCTCGCGGGTAGTAACGTCAAAAATAATGGGAGTTCCTCGGCCAGGGACCGGGGCTAGTGGAGTGACCAGTTCCCGCGATCTCGCAGGAACCGGAAAATTCAGACAGGGAGTGCGGCGTCGATCAACTCGATCCAATGCCGGACCGGCGTATCGGTACCCGATTGCAGATGGGTCAGGCAACCGATATTGGCGGAGACGATCACCTCGGGGTTCGTTGCCTCGAGGTTTTTTATTTTATTGTCGCGCAGCTTGTAGGACAGCTCTGGCTGCGTGACAGAATAGGTGCCGGCCGAGCCGCAGCAGAGGTGGCTGTCGGCGCAGAGCTTCACGTCGACGCCGCAGGCACGCAGCACGCCCTCGACTTTGCCGCGGATCTGCTGTCCATGCTGTAACGTGCAGGGCGGGTGGTAGGTGACGCGCTTGCCGATTTTGCCCGCAAGCTTCTGTTCGAGCTCCTTCTCGAAGACCGGCATGATCTCGGACAGGTCTTTCGTCACCTCGGAGATCCGCTTCGCTTTCGCGGCATAGACAGGGTCATTCTCGAGCAGGTGGCCGTATTCTTTGACCGTGACGCCGCAGCCTGACGCCGTCATCACGATCGCCTCAGCACCCGCTTCCACATAGGGCCACCACGCATCGACGTTACGACGCATGTCATCGAGTCCGCCTTCCTGATCGTTCATGTGATGGCGGATAGCGCCGCAGCAGCCTGCCCTCGGCGCAATGATGAGCTCGACACCGAGCTTATCCAGTACGCGCGCAGTCGCAGCGTTGATGTTCGGCGACATCGCAGGCTGTACGCAACCGTCGAGCAGCAGCATCTTGCGCGCATGCGAGCGCGACGGCCACACACCGGCCGGACGTGCCTCGGGTACTTTGTTCTTCAGCACCGCGGGAAGTAGCGGACGTACCAGCTGACCAACCTTCATCGCCGTGCCGAACAGCTCCTTGCGTGGCAAGCCCTCTTTGAGCGCCGTGCGCACCAGCTGCTGCGCGAACGGCCGCTTCACCTGCTTTTCGACGATGCCACGCCCGATGTCGACCAGACGGCCGTAAGCAACACCGGATGGGCAAGTGCTCTCACAGTTTCGGCAAGTCAGGCAACGGTCGAGGTGAAGCTGAGTCTTTTCAGTCGCGGGCTTGCCTTCGAGGACTTGCTTGATCAGGTAGATACGGCCGCGGGGACCGTCGAGCTCGTCGCCAAGCAGCTGATAAGTCGGACAGGTCGCTGTGCAAAAGCCGCAATGGACGCACTTGCGCAAGATGGCATCGGCTTCCTTGCCCTCGTGCGTGTCCTTGATGAAGTCGGCGAGATTAGTTTGCATCGTCAGAAGTCGGTGTACATGCGGCGCGGATTGAAGATGCCGGCCGGATCGAAGGCGCTTTTCAGGTTGCGATGAATGCGGGCGACTGCAGGAGCCAGTGGCTGGAATACGCCTACTGATTTGTCGCCGCCCTTGAACAGGGTCGCGTGACCACCGGCTGCTGTGGCTGCGGCACGGATCGTGGCGACAGGGGCGTCGGTCTTGAGCCAGCGTTGCGCGCCACCCCATTCGATCAGCTGCTCACCCGGGAGTTGCAAGGGCGCGGCCACGGTCGGTACCGACACACGCCACAGACCCTGCGGCGCATCGCTAAAGAATGGATGCTGCTGCTCGCGCAGGCTATCCCACAAGCGGTCAGCGTCAGGCAACGCGGCGCCACCCATCTTCTCGACCGCTGCATCGACTGCTGCTTGGGCACCAGACAGGCGGACGAATAGTTGGCCGTCAGCCCAGCATGACGCGGAGATCGGCAGCGGCTGGCCGCCCCAGACGTTCAGCTGGCGCAAGGCGTCCTGCTCGTTCATCACAAACTGCAGCGAGTGTTGCGCGAATGGTCGCGGAAGCACCTTGACCGACACCTCAAGTATCAAGCCCAGCGTGCCGAGCGAACCGGCCAGCAGGCGCGACACGTCATAGCCGGCTACGTTCTTCATCACCTGCCCGCCGAAGTGCAGCACCTCGCCCTTGCCATCCATGAGCACGCTGCCGAGCACGAAGTCGCGCGCCGACCCGACTGCCTGACGGCGCGGCCCCGAGAGTCCGCTGGCAACAATACCGCCGATGGTGGCCATCCCGTCGAAACGCGGCGGCTCGAAGGCCAGCATCTGTTTTTTCTCAGACAGGGCCGCCCCGATTTCGCGCAGCGTGGTGCCAGCGCGCGCGGTGATGACCAGCTCCGTCGGGTCGTATGACACGATGCCGCTGTAGGCAGTGGTGTCAAGTACGTCGCCGTTGAGTTCCTGGCCGTACCAGTCCTTCGTGCCATTGCCACGAAAGCGCAGTGCCGAGCCTGACGCAGTGGCCGAGGCGATACGGTCGCGGAATGTCTGCAAAACCTGATTCATCGTATTTATCTTTTTTCAGAAGCGTGGCAAGTCGGTGAATTTCAGTTCGCCGCGCTTGACATGCATCTTTCCGTACTCGGCGCAGCGATGCAGCGTCGGTATGGCCTTATCGGGGTTGAGCAGGAAGGCTGTGTCGAATGCGCGCTTGACCGCAAAAAAAGCCTCGCGCTCTTCCGGAGAGAACTGCACGCACATCGAATTGATTTTCTCAATGCCGACACCATGTTCGCCCGTGATGGTGCCGCCGACCTCGACGCACAGCTCGAGAATGGCAGCGCCGAATTTTTCTGCACGGTCGAATTCGCCCGGCGTGTTGGCATCGAACAGGATCAGCGGATGCAGGTTACCGTCGCCGGCGTGAAAAACATTGGCGCAGCGAAGTCCGTAGGTCTTCTCCATCTCAGCGATGCCGAGAAGCACCTGCGCCAGATGCTTGCGCGGAATCGTACCGTCCATGCAGTAGTAATCGGGCGAGATGCGGCCGGCGGCCGGGAAGGCATTCTTGCGGCCTGACCAGAATTTCAGGCGCTCAGCCTCGCTGGTCGAGACGGCAATCGCAGTCGCACCGGAGGACTTCAGCACCTCGGTCATCCGCGCGATCTCTTCCTCGACTTCCTCGATGGTGCCATCAGATTCGCACAGCAGGATGGCCTCGGCGTCGGTGTCATAGCCGGCCTTGACGAAGGGCTCGACCATACGCGAACTGGTCTTGTCCATCATTTCGAGTCCGGCCGGAATGATGCCAGCCGCGATCACGTTCGCGACGGCGTTCCCGCCTTTAACGACGTCATCGAACGAAGCCATGATCACGCGCGCCTGCTGCGGCTTCGGTACCAGCTTGACGGTAACCTCGGTGACGACACCGAGCATCCCCTCGGAGCCGATGAAGATAGCCAGCAGGTCGAGACCCGGGGCATCCAGCCCTTCGTTGCCCAGCTCGACCACATCGCCTTCGATCGTGACCATGCGCACGCGCAGCACGTTGTGCACGGTAAGGCCGTACTTCAGGCAGTGCACACCACCGGAATTCTCAGCCACATTGCCTCCGATCGAGCAGGCGATTTGTGACGATGGATCGGGGGCGTAGTACAGACCGAACGGATGGGCAGCCTCGGAGATCGCCAGGTTGCGCACGCCGGGCTGCACAACAGCCGTACGCGCATACGGATCCAGCTTGACGATGCGGTTCAGCCGCGCCGTCGACAACACCACGCCATCGGCAATCGGCGTCGCTCCGCCGGACAGACCAGTGCCAGCGCCGCGCGGCACGATCTGAACGTCGAGCCGGCGACACGTTTTCAGCACGTCAATGATCTGAGCTTCACTTTCGGGCAGCACCACCACCATCGGCAGCTGCCGGTAGGCCGACAGTCCGTCGCACTCATAAGGGCGAGTGTCTTCTTCGTTGTGCAGCACGGCTTGCGACGGAAGTACCGCACGCAGCGCGGCCACCACTTCCTGCTGGCGCGCGAGCGCAAAGGCGGGTTCGGTTGGGGCGTTCATTAGGGTAGTTCCTGGGACGACAGCCACGTTTGCAACTGCCGGATGCGAAAGGACTCTAGTGTAGCGAAAGCCTTCGCCCAGAACGTGTAAATCCGCGGTGTTTGGCCTGAAAAGCTTTGGCAGAAAGGATGAAAGTTTTTACATACGGGCAGCGCCGCAGGCAACGTGATCTACGATTAGCCCATCGTCTTGCAAGTGTCCTTCATCCACTGCAGGAATAGCGCTGCTTCCGGCCGCTCCAGCACCGGCTTTTCATAAACCGCGTAGTAGGCATGGGGCGGCGGGCCAGTCTGCACGTCGAACAGGCGTACGAGCTCGCCGGCCTCGATCAGTTCACGCGCAAAGTGCGCACGTGCCAAACCGATGCCGTGACCATGGCGCACCATCTCCTGCAGCAGGCCAAGATCGTCGACGCGAATACCGGTCGTTGGCTCAGGCCAGTCGAGGCCTGCGGCTTCGAACCAGGGCTGCCAAGGTTCGAGCGCGGAGCGGATCAGTGTCGCCTTCTTCAGGTCGGCCGGCTCTTTCAGTTCCTCGACCTGCGCGAGATATTTCGGGCTGGCGACGACGAAAGTCGGCTCGGAAAAGAGTAGCTCGCTCTGCAGGTTCGGATACCTGCCCGGACCGAAGCGCACCTCGAGGTCGCTCTCGGCCAGCGCGAGGTCATACAGTGGCACCGACAGGTAAATCTCGATAGCAATATCCGGATGCTGCTCGGTGAACGAAGCAATATGCGGCGCCAGTATGTAGCGGGCAAACGTCGGCGGCGCAGTGATCTTCAACCGCGGCTGCATCGCCGCCGAGCGACGCGGCATCGGGAAATCAGTCAGCGTGCGCAGCGCTTGACGCACCACATCCAGATAACGACGACCGAACTCCGACAGGCCGACATTACGGCCATCGCGCACGAACAGCCGCTCGCCGACGAACTCCTCAAGCAGCCGTATCCGGTGCGACAACGCCGAGGGCGTAATGCAAAGCTCCTCCGCCGCGAGGGCGAAAGAGCCATGACGTGCCGCCGCTTCAAACGCCGAAAGCGCGTGTACCGGGGGAATTCGAGTAGCCATCTGGACCTTGCTTCAGTGGGCGTGCATCACCAGCGGAGCACCTTGCCCGGGTTGAGAATGTTATTGGGATCGAGCGCATGTTTGAGGATGCGCATCGTATCGACCGTATCCTCGCCACATTCCTGCACGAGGAAATCAATCTTGTGGAGTCCGATGCCATGCTCGCCGGTGCAGGTGCCCTGCATGGCGAGCGCGCGCGACACCATGCGTTCGTTGACGCCCTCGGCGCGCGCGATATCAGCCGGATCGTTCGGGTCGATCAGCATCTGCACATGGAAGTTACCATCACCGACGTGGCCGATGATGCCGTGCACGACCTGCTCACGCTCGAGATCGGCTTTGGTCTCGAGCAGGCACTCGGCCAGCCGCGAGATCGGCACGCAACAATCGGTCGAAATGGCGCGGCAACCGGCGCGCAGCTGCAACAGCGCGAAGTAGGCGTTATGCCGCGCCTGCCACAGGCGGGAGCGATCTTCAGGGCGCGTAGCCCACTCGAAGCCGATCGCACCATGTTCGTCGGCGATCTGACGCACGATATCTGCCTGTTCCTGTACGCCCCGTTCGCTGCCATGGAACTCGAACAGTAGCAGCGGCTTTTCCGGCAGGGTCAGCTTGTCGTGCTTGTTGAGTGCGCGAACGCTGGTCTCATCGACGAATTCGACGCGCGCCACCGGCACGCCCATCTGTATGGTCTGGATCACCGCATTGACCGCGCTGCCGATATCGTTGAACGAGCACACTGCCGCCGAGATCGCCTCTGGCTGCGGGTAGATCTTCAGCGTGACCTCGGTAATGATACCCAGCGTCCCTTCGCTGCCGACAAACAGCCGTGTCAGGTCGTAACCAGCGGACGACTTCTTCGCCCGGGTGCCGGTGCGAATCACTTTGCCCTGAGCCGTGACCACGGTCAGTGCCAGCACGTTCTCGCGCATGGTGCCGTAGCGAACCGCATTGGTACCCGAGGCGCGGGTGGCGGACATGCCACCGATCGAAGCGTCGGCACCGGGATCGATCGGAAAGAACAGGCCGGTGTCCTTGATCTCGGCATTGAGCTGCTTGCGCGTGACGCCAGGCTGGACTGTGACGGTCAGGTCTTCCGGGTTGACGGCAACGATCTGGTTCATTTGCGACAGATCGATCGACAATCCACCCTGTACCGCAAGAATGTGCCCCTCGAGTGAAGTGCCGGTACCGTAGGCAATCACGGGAAAACAATGCTCGTTGCATAACGCGACGGCCGAAGCGACATCATCGGTCGATTGAGCGAAGATCACCGCATCCGGCAGCATCGGGTCATAGGAGGATTCATCCCGTCCATGATGCTCGCGCATGGCATGACTGGTCGACAGACGCTCGCCGAAACGCACCTGAAGTGCCGCCAGCAAGCTGGCGGACATCTCGCGGCGTAACGAGGTCGGTACAGGATGATTCATAGCATTCTCCTCAAGCAATGTATTGTACCCTCTGCGGCTGACCTGACTGCTCATCAATAGCAGCGGTCTTCCCCCACGAAAGGTGGTACGGGAGTTTTCCCGTATCCTTCGCAGACTACGCTTTGGATTTCACGATATGGGTAATCGACTCTCAAAAATTGCGACTCGTACCGGCGACGACGGCACGACCGGGCTCGGAGACGGCAGCCGGGTAGAAAAAGATGCGCTTCGCGTACAGGCCATGGGCGACGTGGACGAGCTGAACTCCCAGATCGGCGTGCTGCTGTGCGAGGACCTGCCAAATGCGCTGCGCAACGAACTGCTGACTATTCAGCATGACTTGTTCGATCTTGGCGGCGAGCTGAGTATTCCGGGATTCGCGCTGATGACGGATGCGCAGGTCGCACGGCTCGACGCGCTGCTCGAACGCTACAACAGCACGCTGCCACCACTGAAGGATTTCATCCTGCCCGGCGGCTCGCGCTCGGCCGCGCAGTCACATGTCTGCCGCACGGTGTGCAGGCGCGCCGAACGCAGTATCGTGGCATTGTCGCGCGCAGAACAGGTGCATGCCCGGCTCGGTCAGTACGTGAACCGCTTGTCGGATCTGCTGTTCGTGTTGTCGCGGGTGCTGAATCGACATGCGGGAGGGGAGGACGTGCTGTGGGAGAAGGGTCGGAGCCGGGAATAGGAAGCCGGAAAAGGCGGGACTACATGGCGGGTTTCGCTGCGCTCTACCCGCCCTAGGGCCCCGAATCATTCGGCTCGACGCGTAGGGCGGGTAGAGCGCAGCGAAACCCGCCGCACATCCAGCAAGGTCAGTTATTCACCACCAGCCTCGGCTCGGCACCCAGCCGCTGCCTCACCGATGCGGCAATGCCTGCCGCATCCAGTCCACACTGCGCCAGCAGCTGCTGGGCGTCACCGTGGTCGATGAACTTGTCCGGCAATCCCAGCTGTAGCAAAGGTTTGACGAGGCCGGCAGCTGCCAGCGCCTCGGCCACCGCCGAGCCCGCACCCCCCATCACGCTGCCCTCTTCGACCGTCACGATGAGGTCATGCGAGGTCGCCAACCTTGCCACGAGCGCAGCATCGAGCGGCTTCACGAAACGCATGTCGGCCACCGTCGCGTTGAGTTCGTCGGCTGCCTTCAGCGCCGGCGCGACCATCGTACCGAACGCGAGAATCGCCACCTGCCGGCCTTCTCGCCGCACGACACCCTTGCCCCACTCGACGGTCTCCAGCGACTCGCCCGTCTCCGCGCCGGTACCGGCACCGCGTGGGTAACGGACCGACGCCGGGCCGGGGTGGCGGTAGGCAGTGGTCAGCATCGCGCGACACTCGCGCTCGTCGCTCGGGGTCAGTACCGCCATATTGGGGATGCAGCGCAGGAAGGCGATATCGTAATTGCCGGCATGGGTCGCGCCATCCGCACCTACCAGCCCCGCGCGGTCGAGCGCGAATGTGACGTCAAGATTCTGCAGCGCCACATCATGGATCAGCTGGTCGTAAGCACGCTGCAGGAAGGTCGAGTAGATCGCCACCACCGGCTTCATGCCTTCGCAGGCGAGACCGCCGGCAAAGGTGACGGCGTGCTGCTCGGCGATGCCGACGTCATAGTAGCGGTCGGGGAATTGCTGCTCGAACTTCACCATGCCGGAGCCCTCACGCATGGCCGGCGTGATGCCGACCAGCTGGTCGTCAGCTGCGGCCATGTCACACAGCCAGTCACCGAAAACCTGCGTGTAGGTTTTCTTGGCCGGCGCGGTCGCCGGCTTGATGCCTTCAGCCGGATTGAACTTGCCGGGGCCGTGGTACAAAATCGGATCGGCCTCAGCCAGCTTGTAGCCCTGCCCCTTTCTCGTTACGACATGGAGGAATTGCGGCCCGTCGAGCTGCTTGAGGTTCTGCAGCGTCGGGATCAGCGAATCAAGGTCATGGCCGTCGATCGGGCCGATGTAGTTCAAACCGAATTCCTCGAACATCGTGGCCGGCACCAGCATGCCTTTCGCATGCTCTTCGAAACGCTTCGCGAGCTCGAACATCGACGGCGGCAGCACGGATTTGCCGACGTTTTTGGCAGCAGCATAAAACTTGCCCGACATCAGACGCGCCAGGTAACGGTTCAGCGCCCCCACCGGCGGCGAAATCGACATGTCGTTGTCATTGAGGACCACCAGCATTTTGATGTCCTCGTACACGCCGGCATTGTTGAGCGCCTCGAAGGCCATACCTGCCGTCATCGCGCCATCGCCGATCACGGCCACCGAGTGGCGCGGCTCGCCTCGGGTACGCGATGCCAGCGCCATGCCAAGCGCAGCAGAAATAGACGTCGACGAATGGGCCGTGCCGAAGGTGTCGTACGGGCTCTCGTCGCGCTTCGGAAAGCCGGACAGCCCGCCCTGCTGGCGCAGCGTCGGCATGCGGTCGCGGCGGCCCGTCAGAATCTTGTGCGGATAGGTCTGGTGACCCACGTCCCACACGATGCGGTCATCCGGCGTGTTGAACACATAGTGCAGAGCGATTGTCAGCTCGACCGTACCAAGGTTCGACGACAGGTGGCCGCCGGTCTTGGATACCGATTCGAGCAGGTAGGCGCGCAGTTCATCGGCCAGCTGGCGCAGCTCGGCGCGCGACAGCGCGCGCAGATCCGCGGGATTGTTAATTTTTTGTAATAGTGTCATGTCTCAGGTCTTCCTCTGCACGATCAGGTCGGCAAGTTCCCGAAGCCGCTGAGCGCTGTGTCCGAAGGGCAGCAGAGCCTCATGGGCATCCTGCCGCAACTTCTCTGCCAGGGCAAGCGACGCCGGCAGTCCCAGAATGGACACGTACGTCGGCTTGTTGTTGGCCGCGTCCTTGCCCGCCGTCTTGCCCAGGGTGGCCGAGTCGGCAGTGGCATCGAGAATATCGTCGACCACCTGAAAGGCCAGCCCGATCGCCTCTGCGTAAGCGGCGAGCGCAGCGCTCTCCGACGCCTGCAGGCTTTTCCCGGCCATCGCACCCAGCATCACCGCGGCTTGCAGCAAAGCTCCGGTTTTCAGCCGGTGCATCCGCTCGAGCTCGGGCAGCGACAGCGCGACGCCCACTGAATCAAGGTCGATCGCCTGTCCGCCGCACATGCCCAGCGAACCGGCCGCGCGCGCCAGCTGCGACAGCATCGCGACGCGGCGCACTGGCTCCAGCTCCCCGCCAGCCAGCACCTCGAAGGCCTGTGCCTGCAGCGCGTCCCCGACCAGCAGGGCTGTCGCTTCATCATAGTGGCGGTGCACGGTCGGCTTGCCTCGGCGCAGGTCATCATCATCCATGCACGGCATGTCGTCGTGTACCAGCGAGTAGGCATGGATCATCTCGACCGCAGCGGCCGCTCGCTCAATCGCATCGCTTGGCGCATCGAACAGCGCGCCAGCAGCAAAGGTCAGCAATGGGCGCACACGCTTGCCGCCGTCGAGCACCGCATATCGCATGGCCTCGTGCAGCTTGGCCGGCGTCTGCGACGGCGACGGCAGATGTTTATCCAGAACCGACTCCATGTTCGACTGAACCTGCTTGCACCAGGCGGCGAAATCGACGCTCATGCCTCGCCGTCCTCGCCGACCTCATCGCCGTCGAGCGGCTTGAGCATCTCGCCCTCGAGCATCTTGACCTGCTTCTCGACGCGATCAAGCTGGGCGGCGCAGTACTTCACCAGCTCGGTGCCGCGCTGGTAAGCGGCAAGCGAGGCTTCCAGCGGCAACTCGCCGGCTTCCATCCGGGCGACGAGTTGCTCCAGCTCTTCCATCGCGCCCTCGAATGAAGTGGGCGGCTGTTCTGACGGGATTTTTTTCGGCATGGCGTGTGTCAATTAAATTAGCTCACTATTTTAGTCCAATCACTTGACACACTGACCGCGAAACAGATTGCCATTCCGACAGCATTGACCGCGAATCTCACTCAAGTTCGCTCAGATCGAAGGATTTCATCGGTCCCAAGAAATTGCGCTGCCGCCAATTACACCGGCGGGTATAATCCGGCGCTCGTCCAAAAATAACCGTTTCATCTCGTTTGAACACAGGTTTTTGCGGATTCTTTCTCTCTTAGGTTGGTGCAAATTAATTTGGGGGTGGGGATGTCCGATCTGGCCAGTCTCGAAAGGCTAGCGCGCTCAAGCGCGCAACTTCCCGTGGGCGCCTATGTCGATCCGGCGCTGCTAGCACAGGAAACGCAACTGCTGTTCAAACAGGGGCCGCGCTACGCGGGCCATGAACTAATGGTCCCGAATAGCGGCGACTACGCCACGCTGCCATGGGAAAATGAAGGCCGCGTGCTGGTCCGCAATCCGCAGGGGATCGAGCTCATCTCGAATGTCTGCCGTCACCGTCAGGCCAAGATGCTGACCGGTCGTGGCAATTCAGGCAACATCGTCTGCCCGCTGCACCGCTGGACCTACGACCTCAAAGGCGAACTGATCGGCGCACCGCACTTCGGTGAAACGCCATGCCTGAACCTTTCGCGCTACGGCCTGCAGAGCTGGAACGGCCTGCTGTTCGAAACTAATGGCGTCGATGTGCCGGGTATGCTAAGGAAACTGTCGGTCACGAAGGACCTGTCCTTTGAGGGCTACTTGCTCGACCATGTCGAGGTCCACGAGTGCAACTACAACTGGAAGACTTTCATCGAGGTCTACCTCGAGGACTACCACGTCGAACCGTTCCATCCGGGGCTGGGCAACTTCGTCGCCTGTAACGACCTGCGCTGGGAGCTGGGGGATGGCTACAGCGTGCAGACGGTCGGGGTCAACGCGGCGCTGAAGAAGTCCGGCTCGCCGGTCTATCAGCGCTGGCATGACGAAGTCCTGCGCTTCAACAATGGCGTAGTACCGCAGCATGGCGCGATCTGGCTCACGCTGTATCCGAACATCATGGTGGAGTGGTACCCGAACGTGTTGGTCGTCTCGACACTGTGGCCGAACGGCCCGCAAAAGACCACTAACGTAGTCGAGTTCTATTACCCGGAAGAGATCGTGCTCTTCGAGCGGAACTTCGTCGAGGCCGAGCGGGCTGCGTACATGGAGACCTGTGCCGAGGACGACGAGATTGCGCTGCGCATGGACGCTGGCCGAAAAATCCTGCTCGATCGCGGGGTGAACGAAGTCGGCCCCTACCAGTCGCCGATGGAAGACGGGATGCAGCACTTCCACGAGTGGTATCGCAGCAAGATCGCGGTGTGACCTCCCTTCTCCGTCCGGGGCGCTGAATGCAGTCGCTCTGGATGCTCTTTGCCAGCTTCGTGTTCGCCATCATGGGCGTGTGCGTGAAACTGGCCTCGGACACGTCATCGACTTCCGAGATCGTCCTCTGCCGCGGCGCGGTCGGCATGGCGCTGATCTACGCACTGGTCCGCGCGCGCGGTCTGTCGCTGAAGACCTCGCTGCCGTGGCACCATGCGTGGCGTGGCTTCGTCGGCGTCACCGCCCTATGGCTGTGGTTCTTCGCCATCGGCCGCCTGCCGCTGGCTACCGCGATGACGCTGAACTACATGGCGCCCATCTGGATTGCTGCCATCCTGTTCACGCTCGGCTGGTGGCACCGCACCCGTCGATTCGAGTGGGGTCTCGCCGTCGCCATCGTCCTGAGCTTCGTCGGCGTGGCACTGCTGCTCAAGCCGACCATTCATGCCGAGCAGTGGGTTGGCGGCCTGACCGCTTTAATCTCCGGCTTCCTCTCGGCCCTGGCCTACATCCAGGTACGCAAGCTCGGCCAGCTCGGCGAGCCGGAATACCGGGTGGTGTTCTACTTCTCGGCCAGCGGTGTCCTCGCCGGCCTGATTAGCGGGTTGGTCGACCACTGGCTGCGCACCGGCGAGCTGCAGATCCTGCACGACCTGTCGGCCACCGACGCCGTGCTGCTGCTGTCCATCGGCGTGACTGCCACTATCGCGCAGATCGCGATGACCCGCGCCTACCGTTTTGGCGCCATGCTCGTCACGGCTAATCTGCAGTACACCGGCATTGTGTTCTCCAGCCTGTGGGGCATCCTGATCTGGGGCGACCGACTCGACTTCTACGGCTGGCTCGGCATCGCTATCATTCTGGTCAGCGGTGTGGCCGCGACCTTCTATAATGCTCGCAGCAGTAGCAGTAATGCTTCCTAAAACAATGACAAGGAGACCTGCTGATGCCGTTCACCACGCTCATCACCGCTGCGGAGCTGCTGCAGCACCTGGATAACCCCGGCTTCGTCATCCTCGACTGCCGCTCCGAGCTCACCGATCCGAAGGCGGGTCCGGCCGCGTTTGCCGAAGGCCATATCCCCGGAGCGCAGCATGCGGATCCGGATATTCACCTGTCCGACAAATCGCCCGGCCCGGGCGGCGCTTTCCGGGGCCGTCATCCGCTGCCTGCACCCGAGACCTTCATCGAGGCCCTGCGCGGTTTCGGCGTGTATCCGAATTCGCAGGTCGTCGCGTATGACGCCCATGGCGGCATGTTCGCATCGCGATTGTGGTGGATGCTGCGCTGGATCGGCCACCACGGCGTAGCCGTGCTCGATGGCGGACTGCCGGCTTGGCTGGCTTCAGGGGGCACGCTGACGAAGGAGGTCATCAATCGTCCGCGCGGCTCAATCACACTGCAGCAGCCGCTAACCTACACGGTGAGCGCCGAGGACGTGCTCGCGAATCTGTCAGCTCAAACAAAGACCGTGATTGATGCGCGCGCTGCCGATCGCTTCCGCGGAGAAAACGAAGTCATCGACCCCGTTGCCGGCCACATCCCTGGTGCGAAGAATCGGCCGTTCAAGGAGAACTTGCAGCCGGACGGTCGCTTCAAGCCGGCCGGCGCGCTGCGTGCGGAATTCTCGGCACTGGTCAGCAGCCCCGAGACCATGATTGCGCAATGCGGATCAGGCATCTCGGCCTGCCATAACCTGTTGGCGATGGAAATTGCCGGCCTGCCGGGAGCAGCGCTGTATCCGGGATCGTGGAGCGAGTGGAGTGCGGATCCGGCGCGGCCGGTGGCGACGGGAGATCGTTGAGGATCGGCCTGTGCTGGTGGATTTCGCTTCGCTCTATCCACCCTATGAGTACCTCCCTGGCCCCTGTGTTTCTCGGACGGATAAATTGAAAAATCCACCCTACGAGAACTTCCGTGGTCACTATGGCCGCATAGGGCGGGTAGAGCGAAGCGAAACCCGCCAACCCTCGCTCAATGAACGTGAAACTGCTGCGTCAGCAGCAGTACAATGCCCACGCCCAATGCAATCAAGAGTACCTGTGGCACCGACTCGCGCAGGGTCGCGCGACGCTGCATCTGCGGCATCAGGTCGCTGACGGCGATGTAGATGAAACCCGACGAGGCCAGCACCAGGACGTAGGGCACCAGATGGAGGCCCTGACCCAGCGCGATATAACCGACGATCCCCCCAACCACGGCCATCAGGCTGCAGATCAGGTTGTACACATAGGCACGCCTTCTCGTCAGGCCAGCATTCAGCAGAACGATGAAGTCCCCGATCTCCTGCGGAATCTCATGCGCCGTGATCGCCAGCGCCGTGATGATGCCAAGCTTGACATCGGCGAGGAAGGCCGCGGCGATCAGCACGCCATCGGTGAAGTTATGCAGGCTGTCGCCGACCAGGATCATCCAGCCCGACTTGCCGGCCTCATGCGCGTCATG
>CAZESK010000041.1:0-5973 GCA_964515155.1 uncultured Bifidobacterium sp. | reverse complement strand
GCCTCCGGCAGGGCGTGCAGCAGCGAGGTCGACAGCAAGATGCCGACCGATAGGCTCACCAGCCGCTCGACCATGCGCGACAACAGACCAAACGACAGGAAGGCCGCGGCCGAGATGCTCAGGAACCCGCCAAGTGCCGTGGCGAGCAAAATGTAGGACAGCGTGGTGTTAATTTGATTTTCCCGCAGTAGCTGCACGAACGGCGGGGCCGTCCGGCGTGTGCAAACCCGCTATTTTACGTTTTTCAGGGCGACTGATCGACCAAAAGCAAGCAATCGGTGTTCTTGCATCCCAGCGAAGTGCTGCCGGTATCAATGCGCCTCTTCCCAGTTTGCCCCCGCCCCGACCTCAGCCACCAGCGGCACTTTCAGCGTTGCGACGCCGGCCATCAGTCGCGGCAGCTGGTCCTCCACGCGCGCCAGCTCAGCTTGCGGCACGTCGAGCACCAGTTCGTCATGTACCTGCATCACCATCAGCGTGCCGAGCCGCTCGCTCTCCAGCCAATCCTGCACCGCGATCATTGCCAGCTTGATCAGATCGGCTGCCGTGCCCTGCATCGGCGCATTGATGGCTGCGCGCTCTGCTGCCTGCCTGCGCGGACCATTCGGCGAGTTGATCTCCGGCAGCCACAGGCGGCGCCCAAACACCGTCTCCACAAAACCGTGCGACTTGGCCTGCTGACGGATATCGTCCATGAAGCGCTTCACACCGGCGAAGCGGGTGAAGTATTTGTCCATGTACATCTGCGCCGCCGAGCGTTCGACGCCGAGGTTGCCGGCCAGGCCGAATACGCTCATCCCGTAGATGAGTCCGAAGTTGATCACTTTCGCGGCACGGCGCTGCTCGGCCTCGACCGCTTCCAGCGGCACGCCAAAGATCTCGGCGGCGGTAGCGCGATGAATATCCTCACCGGAGGCGAAGGCGCGCAGCATGGCCGGGTCTTCCGACAAGTGCGCCATGATGCGCAGCTCGATCTGCGAGTAGTCGGCCGAGACGATCACGTTACCCGGCGAAGGCACGAAGGCCTCGCGGATACGACGTCCCTCGGCCGTGCGTACCGGAATGTTCTGCAGGTTCGGATCGTTGGACGACAGCCGCCCTGTCACCGCAATCGCCTGACCATAGTTGGTGTGCACTCGGCCGGTGGCCGGGTTCACCATCTTTGGCAACTTATCGGTGTAGGTAGATTTTAGCTTTGCCAGACTACGGTAATCGAGCAGGAGTTTTGGCAGCGGGTAGTCTTCTGCCAGCTTCTGCAGTACTTCTTCGTCGGTCGATGGCGCGCCGCTGGCGGTCTTCTTCACCACCGGCAGCTGCAGTTTGTCAAAGAAGATCTCGCCGATCTGTTTCGGCGAGTTCAGGTTGAACGGCTGGCCGGCGAGTTCATGCGCCTGCGTCTCGAGCTCCAGCAATTTGATACCCAGCTCATGCGACTGCGCATTCAAGCGCTCGACATCGATCAGCACGCCATTACGCTCGATACGCTGTAACACACGAGCCGTCGGCAGCTCGATCTGTTGGTAGACATAGCGCAGGCCATCATGTCTTTCCACGCGCGGCCAGATGGCGTGGTGCAACTGTAGTGTTACGTCCGCATCCTCAGCCGCATACTCGGTGGCGCGATCAACCGACACTTCGTCGAAGCCGATCTGCGACGCGCCCTTGCCGCAGACTTCCTGATAGCTGATCGTCTTCCTGTCCAGCCAGCGCAGCGCGAGGCTGTCCATGTCATGGCTCTTATGCGACTCGAATACATACGACTCAAGCAAGGTGTCATGTACGATGCCCTGCACGCGAATGCCGTAGTTCTCAAGGACATGGCAGTCGTACTTCAAGTGCTGGCCCAGCTTGGGCTTCGATGCATCCTCGAGCCAGGGCCTGAGCTTCGCGAGGACATGCTCGCGGCCCAGCTGATCCGGCGCGCCTGGGTAGCGGTGGGCGAGCGGAATATAGGCCGCTCTGCCCGGCTCGCAGCAGAGCGACATACCAACCAGCTCAGCGCGCATGGCGTCCAGCGAGGTGGTTTCGGTATCGACCGCGGTGAGCGCAGCAGCATCGATCGTAGCGATCCATGCATCGAGCTGAGCCTCGGTGAGGATGGCTTCGTAGTGCGTTTCGAGCGGCGCATCAGTAGCAAACAGCGCGCCTTGCGCGTCGCCCTCGTCAGCCGCTGCAGCCGGCCCGGTGCCCGGCGTGGATGCCAGTTCCGCGCTCAGCTCACGTAGCCAGGTGCGAAAGCCCATCTTCTCGAAAAACGCTTTCAGTGCCGCCTTGTCCTCCGGCTGCTGACCCAGCGAATCAAGAATCGACACATGATGTCCGGACAAATCGCAGTCACACTTCACCGTAACCAGCTCGCGCGATAGCGGCAACCACGCCAGTGCACGACGCAAATTTTCACCGACTACGCCGCCGATATCAGGCGCATGGGCAATCACGCCGTCGAGTGAACCGTACTGGGTGAGCCACTTGACCGCCGTCTTGGGCCCAACCTTCTCCACGCCGGGGACGTTATCTACCGTATCGCCCACCAGCGTCAGGTAATCAATGATGCCCTCGGGCGGCACACCGAACTTCGCCAGCACGCCGGCACGATCAAGGGTCTCGTTACTCATCGTGTTGACCAGGGTGACGTGATCGTTGACCAGCTGCGCGAGATCCTTGTCGCCGGTCGAGACGATGGTCTTCAGGCCTGCGCCAGCGGCCTCGCAGGCCAGCGTGCCGATGACATCGTCCGCCTCGATACCCTCAACCATCAGGATCGGCCAGCCGAGTGCGCGCACCACTTCATGGATGGGCTCGATCTGCTTCGCGAGATCTTCCGGCATCGATGGCCGGTGTGCTTTGTACTCGGGATAGAGGTCGTCGCGGAAGGTCTTGCCCTTTGCGTCGAACACGCAGGCCATGTATGCTGCTTCGTAGTCTTGGCGCAGGCGGCGCAGCATGTTGATCATGCCGTAGATGGCGCCCGTGGGTGCGCCGTCTGCATTGCGCAGGTCGGGCATGGCGTGAAATGCGCGGTACAGATAGCTCGAGCCGTCCACCAGCAACAGGGTTTTATTCATATGGAAAGCAATCGGAAATTCGTGCCGCGGCTACGGCAACTGACAGAGGAGCGCGCCACGTCGCGCAAGGCCAGCGAGTCGTGGCAAATGTTCACGATTATGGCAGAGTTCATCGATGCGGCCGAGCGGCTTTCCGAGGTACGACCCGCTGTCTCCATTTTCGGCTCGGCGCGCATCGGCCCCGAGAACCCGTGGTACCGCGTTGCGATCGATATCGCCCGCCGGCTGTCCGACGAAGGGTTCTCTGTCATCTCCGGTGGCGGCCCCGGAATCATGGAAGCCGCCAACAAGGGCGCCTACGAAGGCAAGTCGCCGTCGGTCGGCCTGAATATCGAATTACCGCGCGAGCAGAAGGCCAACGGCTGGCAAAACATCTCGCTCCAATTCCGGCACTTCTTCGCCCGCAAGGTCGCGTTCGTCAAATATGCGGACGCCTACGTGGTCCTGCCGGGCGGCTTCGGTACGCTCGATGAGCTGACCGAAGTGCTGACGCTGATCCAGACCGGCAAGACCCGCCGCATTCCGGTCATCATGGTCGGTACCGCTTTCTGGCAGGGCCTGCTCGATTGGCTAAACACACAAATGGCAGACAGTGGCATGATCGACGCGAAGGACCTCGACCTGGTGCAGCTGATCGACGAACCCGCCAGCGTCGTGGAGGCGATATTCGCGTTCTACGAAGCACGCGACATCGTGCCCACCGAAACCGAGCCACACCACAACTTCCTGTAGCCCAGCCATCGTGAGCGAGAGCGTGGTTTGATAAAATGCCGGCATTGCGCCTCAAGATCGGCGCCCACTGCGGAACGTCCCGATGGAACAGCCCAAGAACTGCCTGCTTCACCCGCGAAACGCCGCCCCCACAGTCGGCTTGCTTGCCGGCCTGATTGCCGGCGCCACGACCTGCGTTGCGCTGGCGGCCGAACCGGTGCCGTCCAATCCGGACGCATCGACACGCGTGCCTGACGGCGTGACCAGTATCACCCAGAGGCGCGAACAGAATGCCGTAACGTCGGTTCGGGTTCAGCGCGGCGATAACATCTACCACGTGACGCCGCCTGAACAGATCCCGTACTATCAGGAAGGTGGGCGAGCAGCCACCTGGGAGATCTTCCAGTTCCGCAGCAAGCCGCGGGCCGACATCCCGGCGCCGCCACCACCGGGACGCTGAACGCTTCGCCGCCTCGCCGACGTACCGGCCGGGACCCTCGACACTCTACCGATTCATTTATGGCAGTTTTTACCCCGGTCACCCTGGAGCAGGTCATTCCCTGGGCGGCCCGCTTCCCGATCGGCGCCGTGAAGTCGATCAAGGGCATTTCGTCCGGCATTGAAAACAGCAACTTCTTCCTCTCCGCCGAGCGGGGCGAGTTCGTGCTGACCATTTTCGAGAAGCTGAGCTTCGAGCAACTACCGTTCTACCTGAACCTGATGCGGCATTTGGCCGAGCGCCGCGTGAGCGTGCCCGCTCCCATCGCGAGCGACCACAACGAGATCATCAACGCGCTGCATGGCAAGCCGGCGGCCATCGTCACCCGGCTTGACGGTGACTGGGTGCCGATGCCCTCGCCCGTGCACTGCCGCGAAGTCGGTGCAATGCTTGCGAAGATGCACCTGGCCGCACAGGACTATCCTCTGCACCAGCCCAATCTGCGCGGGCTGGCCTGGTGGCGCGAGACCACGCCGGTCGTACTGCCCTACCTGCCGGAGCAGGCACAACAACTACTGCGTGCCGAGATGCAGCTTCAGGAGGCGTTCGCCGCGTCCTCCCTGTACGATATCCTGCCCAACGGCCCCATCCATGCCGATCTGTTTCGCAATAACGTGATGTTCGACGGCGATCGGCTGTCGGGCTTCTTCGATTTCTACTTTGCCGGTTGTGACACCTGGCTATTTGACGTGGCCGTCACCGTCAATGACTGGTGCATCGATCTCAACACCGGCGAGACCGACCCGGCACGCGTACGCGCCTTGCTTGATGCCTATGCCAAGGTGCGTCCGTTCACGGATGAGGAAAAGCAGGCCTGGCCAACAATGCTGCGTGCAGCTGCGCTGCGCTTCTGGCTGTCGCGCCTGTTTGACTACTACCTGCCACGCGAGGCCGAGATGCTCACGCCGCACGACCCCACGCACTTCGAGCGCATCCTGCGGCACCGGATCGCGTATCCGGTCGAGGCTCTCGGCTGATGGAACACCTGCCCGCCAGCGCCGGCATCGCCTGGATTCGGCAAGGCTTCGCGCTGTTCCGCAAGCAGCCGGCCGAGCTATCCATGCTGTTCCTGCTGTACATGCTGCTCATGTTTTCACTGTCGCTGATCCCGCTCATCGGACAGTTGCTGCCGCTGCTGCTGATACCGGCCTTCACGATGGCCTTCATGCAGGCTTGCGTCGAGATTGATGCCGGGCGCAAGGTACGCCCTAATCTGCTGCTGACTGCGTTCCGCTCGCCAGCTTTGGGCACGCTGCTGAGGCTGGGTGTGCTCTACCTGCTGGCTGCTATCTTGGCGGTGGCAGCCTCATCGCTGATCGACGGCGGCATTTTCTGGAAACTGATGTCCGGGCAGGTCAAGCCGGATGACGCGGACGTGGCCGTCGCCGGCCTGCCTTTGTCGATGATGTTCGCCGCGCTGGTCTACCTGCCGTTTGCCATGGGCTTTTGGCATGCAGCGCCGCTGGCGATGTGGCAGCGCATGAGCCTGTTCAAGTCCATCTTCTACAGCTTCTTTGCCGTGCGCCGCAGCGGCAAAGCCTTTCTCGCCTACGCACTGGGCTGGATCGTGGCCGGGATCGCCGTGCCCGCGGTCGTCAGTGCCATCCTCGGCTTGCTGCTCGGCAAGACCCTCGTCACCATCATGCTGCTCATGCCGCTGTCAGTAATCCTCACCCTTGTGATGTACTGCTCCTTCTA
>CAZESK010000040.1:7712-22728 GCA_964515155.1 uncultured Bifidobacterium sp. | reverse complement strand
ACCGGTCTGCCGTGTCGAGGCTGCAGGAAGTGGCGGCGCTGGCCGACCCGGCCGAGCTTGAACGACGCCTTCAGGTTCCGGGGGCTGCGACCGACCTCGAGCGAACGATGTGGCAAGCACTACGGCAGCCGGGCGAGCCGGGCGACACCCGCCTCTCCCGCTGAAAACTCATCGGAGTTAACGGCTCGCCTCCCGATGCCTCGCCTGGTGAGAACCGGCCTTTTTGATCCTCGGACACCGGATCTGCGTCATGGCCTGTGCTATGCTTTTCTCGAACCATAAGTGCGTCATCCCAAAAAAATTGAGGAGATCTGTGTTGAAGCATCTCGTTGCGACTGCCTTACTCGGTGTCGCCGCTTTTGCCGCAACGGCCGCAATGGCCGCCTGTCCGACCGATGCGCAGGTCGACGCCTACATCACCGACTTCGCCCAGCGTCGCGCCAGCCCGGGTTTTGGCAACGACATCAGCTACGAGAATGCCGAGTGCGCCAAACGCAAACTGGGCATGAAACTTCGGGTCGCGCTCGGCAATCCCATCGGCTACAAGGCCGGTCTGACCAATCCGGCCCTACAGAAGCGTTTCGGCATCAGCAGCCCGAAGTGGGCCTATATGTACGACCGCAATCTGGTTGATACTGATGCGCAGTTGCCGCACGACTTCGGTGCCCGTCCACTGTACGAGGCCGATCTGATCGTGAGAGTGAAGGACGGCGGCCTGGCCGATGCGAAGACGCCGCTGGAGGCGCTGGCGCACCTGGAGTCAGTGGTGCCTTTCATCGAATTGCCTGACCTCATGCTCGACGGCGACTTCAGCGGCGCCAATTTCATTGCCACCAATCTCGGTTTCCGGGGCGGCGTGCTCGGCATGGAGCTGCCGGTGCAGCGTACACAGGTTTTCGCCGATGCATTCGCCAGCATGAGCGTGGTGATGGTCGACGAGGCCGATGGCAATAAAGAATTGGGTCGCGCGCAAGGCTCGGCATTGATGGAGCACCCACTCAACGTTGCCATCTGGCTGGCAAAAGAGCTGAAGAAAGAAGGCATCACACTCAAGCGGGGCGACCTGCTGAGTCTGGGTGGCTTCTTCCCGCCGCAGCCGACCCGCCCGGGCATGAAGGTCCGGATGACCTATGTCGGCCTGCCCGGCGATCCGTCGGTGACTGTCGGCTTTGATTGATCTGGGTAAGCCCATCCGTGGGTTTGGCAGGCGTTGACCCACCGGAACCAGAGGGCGGATCGAGCGCAGCGAAACCGGCCACAAGCCGGAACCAGCGCCACACGACTCACAAGCACGACCAACGAGCACGGCTAACGCGGACCTCACCACAACACGCGACGCCGCCAACCGAGAGGGGATGATCCATGGCTCAGTATTCGCGTTTCCTGCCCTGGGTGCTGACAGGTTTCGGCACCTTCCTGCTGTTTCCGCTGTCACCATGGCTATCGCTCTTGTCGCTGGCGCTGTTCGCTGTCGGCTGGTATGACTACCGGCAGACCCAGCGCGCAGTCTTGCGCAATTACCCGGTGACCGGGCACCTGCGCTTCCTGCTGGAGTACATTCGGCCCGAGATCCGGCAGTATTTCCTCGAGAGCGATGAAGACCAGCTGCCGTTCTCGCGTAACCAGCGTGCGATGGTCTATTCGCGGGCCAAGCGTCAGAATGACAAGCGTGGCTTCGGCACGATCAAGGCCGTTTATGAGCGTGGTAGCGAGTGGATCGGCCATTCATCAATACCGAAGCATGCCGATCCCAAGACTTTCCGCGTACAGATCGGTGGCCCGCTGTGCCTGCAACCCTATTCGGCATCCATCTTCAACATTTCGGCGATGAGCTTCGGCTCGCTGTCGCCAAACGCCATCCTTGCACTGAACCGTGGCGCGCAGATGGGCGGCTTCGCGCACGACACCGGCGAAGGCTCGATTTCGTCCTACCACCGCGAGCATGGCGGTGACCTGATCTGGGAAATTGGCTCCGGCTACTTTGGCTGCCGTAATTCGGCCGGCCGTTTCGACGCAGAGAAATTTGCCGAGAACGCCAAGGCGCCCCAGGTCAAGATGATCGAGATCAAGCTGTCGCAGGGCGCCAAGCCCGGTCATGGCGGCGTGCTGCCGGCGACCAAGGTCACGGCCGAGATCGCTGCCGCGCGCGGTGTACCGCTGGGGCAGGACTGCGTTTCACCGGCGGCGCACAGCGAGTTTTCGACGCCGCTGGAACTCATGGATTTCATCCGCCGCCTGCGCGAGCTCTCCGGCGGCAAGCCGGTCGGCTTCAAGCTCTGCATCGGTCAGCCGTGGGAATGGTTCGGCATGGTCAAGGCCATGCTCGAATCCGGTATCTGTCCGGATTTCATTGTGGTCGATGGTAGCGAGGGCGGCACCGGCGCGGCTCCGGTCGAGTTCAGTGACTATGTCGGCATGCCGATGCGCGAGGGTTTGCGGCTGGTGCATAACTCGCTGGTCGGCGCCGGCCTGCGCGACCGGGTGAAGATCGGCGCGTCGGGAAAGATCATTTCCGCCTTCGATATTGCGCGCGCTGTGGCGCTGGGCGCGGACTGGTGTAATTCCGCGCGTGGCTTCATGTTCGCGCTGGGCTGCATACAGTCGCGCAGCTGCCATACCGATCACTGCCCAACCGGCGTCGCGACTCAGGATCCCGACCGGCAGCGCGCGCTGGTGGTGACGGACAAGGCCGAGCGGGTGAAGAACTTCCATGAACTGACCGTGGCGGCGCTCGCTGAACTGGTGGGCGCCGCCGGCCTCACGCATCCGTCAGACATCAGTCCCGACTACATCATGATCCGTGATACCTCGGGAGAGGCAGTCACGCTGTCCTCAACGCTGGCGACGGTGGCGCCGGGCGCGTTGCTCGATGACGCGTTGCTGGCGAACCAGCCGGAACCTTGGCGCAGCCAGTGGCTGGTGGCCAGTGCGGCGCACTTCGAGCGCCGGTTCGGCCCGCAGCAGTAAAGCACCGCCGGCGTAAGGCGGGTGCGTCAGAATCCGCAGCGCTCATGCGTTCTCTTTGTTGCAGACAGCCAGAAGTGCCTGCGGACGCACGCGGACCTCGATATCGAGCGCGTCTCCGAGGAACTCGCCATCGGCGGCCAGTGGCACGGGTGTGTCTGCCTTCAGCGCCAGGTGCGCGAAGCGCTGGTGGATCACACCGGGCTGTCCGAGGTGGCGTCCGGCGAGCATGCGCGGCAGCAGCCCCAGCACACGTGCCAGTCCCATGCCATCGGCCAGCAGCAGGTCGAGCTGGCCATCGTCAATGTCTGCGCCGGGCGCCATTGGCATGCCGGCGCCATAGGTGCGGGTGTTGAGGCTACTGGCCAGCAGCACAGGGCCGGCATGGATCGCACGACCGTCAACGACAGTACGCATATCGAACTGGCGCAGCGCCAGCAGCTCAAGCAGCGTGGCACCGAGATAGCGCGGCTTGCCCCTGAGCCAGCGCGGCAAGTCCAGCGCGTGCTGGTTGACGGCAGCATCGAAGCCGGTGCACAGGCTGGAGATGAATAGCGAGCGCTGCTCAAAGCCGCGCGCATTGGTCCAGCAGAGCTCGCCCAGGTCCACGGGCGTGGGCTTTGCCTGCAGCGCATGGGTCAGTGCATCACGCCAGCCCAGGCGGCCAACGCCCATGGCATGGGCGGTGTCGTTGCCGCTGCCGCACGGGACCACACCGAGCGTATGGCCACCAGCGACCAGTGAGGGCAATAGCTGGCTGACGCTGCCGTCCCCACCGACGATGATGACTCGCCCGCCCGAAGGCAGCGCATCGACAATACGTCGTGCCAGCGCCGCGTCCTGGCTGACGAAGAGCATCGGGCGCTTGGCTGATGCGGCCAGGCTCTCCTCGATGGCGCGTTTCAGTCGTCCAGCGCGGCCGCCACCGGCGTCAGGGTTGAGCAGAACGACGGTCTGCGCGCGGCCGGTCAGGGCCGGTGAAGCAGCAACGGGGAGGGGAAGGTCGGTAGTAGCCATCGCGCCGGCAAGTGTAACCCGGCGCGATGGGCAGGAGGTGCCGTCAGACGGCGGTGTTGGCCAGGCGTGCCGCGCGCGCCTCGTCGCTCTCGACGATCGGCGGCTCGAACCAGCGGTAGAGGACCGGCAGCACGACCAGGGTCAGCAGGGTCGAGGTAATCAGGCCGCCGATCACAACGACGGCCAGCGGACGCTGGACTTCGGAGCCCGGTCCGGTCGCGAACAGGAACGGAACCAGACCCAGCAGTGCGACGGTAGCTGTCATCATCACCGGCCGGAAGCGCTGCGCACAGCCATCGCGCAGGGCCTGATCGATGGGGACGCCATCCTCGCGCAGCTTGCGCACGTAGGTGATCAGCACCACGCCGTTCAATACCGCGATACCCCAGAGGGCGATGAAGCCGACCGATGCCGGTACCGACAGGTACTCGCCGGTAATGGCCAGACCAAACACGCCACCGATCGAGGCAAAGGGCAGCACCGTGATGATCAGCGCGGCGAGTCGCACCGAGTTGAACATCATGAACAGCAGGAAGTAGATGGCGACGACGGTCAGCGGCACGATGACCATCAGCGTGCCCATCGCGCGCTGCATGTTCTCGAACTGGCCGCCCCACGAGAAGTAGTAGCCCTCCGGCAGCTTGACCTCGGCATCAACGCGCTGCTGCACCTCGGCCACGAAGCCGCCGAGATCGCGCCCCACCACGTTCGCGCCGACCACGACGCGGCGCTTGCCGGATTCACGGTTCACCATGGGCGGACTGTCGATGATTTTCACTTCGGCCACGCTGTCGAGCGGTATGAGTGCGTTGTCGGCCGTGCGCAGCGTGGTCTCGCGGATCACGTCGACCGAGTTACGGAAGCTCTCGGGGTAACGCAGCAGGATCGCGAAGCGACGCTCGCCCTCGTAGAGCTGGCTGACCTCGCTGCCACCGATGGCGGTCTCGATCACCGTATGGATATCGGCGACGTTGATGCCATAGCGGGCGATCGCGCGGCGATCGATGTCGATGGTCAGCGTCTGCTGGCCGGACAGCCGGTCGACCCGAATGTCGCGCGCACCCGGCACGGTCTTGACGATCATCGCCACCTGCTCGGAGAGACGCTTGAGCTCGTTGAGGTCGTCGCCGAAGATCTTGATGGCCAGCTGTGAGCGCACACCCGTCAGCATTTCATCGACGCGCTGCGCAATCGGCTGGTTCATGACGATCTGCACGCCGGGGATGTTGGCCAACGCCTTGCGGATATCTTCCTCGATCTCGACCTGCTTGCGCCCTGCCTCAGCGTCAATGGAGACGATGGGGTTGGACTCATTGGGGCCCGAGGGATCGGCCGGGGATTCGCCGCGGCCGAGGACGGAGACGGCTGAGCGTACACCGGGCACCTGCGCCACTGCCTTCATGGCCTCCATGTCAATACGCGCCGCTTCCTCGATGGAGATACTCGGCATGCGGATGATCGATGGTGTGATCGAGCCCTCTTTCATGATCGGAATGAAGCTCTTGCCCAGCAGCGGGAAGAGTGCGAACGAGATCAGCAGCAGCAGTACGGCAGCGGCCACGGTTTTTTTCTGAGCCGACATCGCCAGGTTCAGCAGCGACGCGTAGTGGCGCTTCATGAAGGCGATCGGCTTGGTGTCATGATCCGCGCCGCCCTTGAGGATGTAGGCGCAGAGTGCCGGCGACAGCAGCAGCGACACAGCCAGCGACACCGCGAGCGCGATAGCGATTGTTAAGGCCAGCGGGCCAAACATCTTGCCTTCCATACCGGTCAGCGTCATCAGCGGCAGGAAGACCAGGATGATGATGGAGATGCCGTAGATCGTCGGTTTGGCGACATCGAGCGTGGCATCGAGGATGACCTTGACCCGCTCGTTGGGCTTGGCATGGCCGAGTTTGTGGAAGACGTTTTCCACCACCACCACCGTGCCATCGACCATCAGGCCGATCGCGATGGCTAGCCCCCCCAGTGACATGAGGTTGGCCGACAGTCCGATCTTGTTCATGATCATGAAGGTGACCAGCGGCGTGATGATCAGTGTAGCGATCACCACCAGCGACGAGCGTATGTCACCGAGGAAGATGAACAGCACGACCACGACCAGCAGTACGCCCTCGATCAGCACCTTGCCGACCATCCAGAGCGATGCGTCAACCAGTTCGGTGCGGTCGTAGAAGGGCACGATCTGCAGCCCGCCGGGCAGCATCTGCTTGCTGTTGAGCTCGTTGACGCGCACCTTGATGCGGCCGACGATCTCCTTCGCGTTGCCGCCCTTGAGCATCATGACGATGCCGCCGGTGGCTTCGGTGACGCCGTCCTTGATCAGCGCACCCTGACGTACGGCCGGGCCGATCTTCACCTCGGCCACATCGCGCACGAATACCGGGATACCGCGCTCTTCCTTCAAAATGATGTTGCCGATGTCCTCGACGGTTCGCGTCAGGCCAACGCCGCGCACGAGATATTGCTCGGCACCCAGCGGCAGGATACCGCCGCCGGAGTTGGCATTATTGGCGGCGATCGCTTGCCGCACCTGCTCCATGCCGAGGTGATAATGGCGCAGGCGATCCGGATTGAAGAGTACCTGGTACTGCTTCTCGTAGCCGCCGTAGGAGTTGATTTCGGCTACGCCGGAAATCGAGCGCAGCATCGGCCGCACCACCCAGTCCTGGATCGAGCGGCGCTCCATCAGTTCGGCTTCGCTCAGCTTGCGTTGACCATCGTCGGGATGCGCAAGCGTGTACTGGTATACCTCGCCAAGGCCAGTGGAGACCGGCCCCAGCACGGGGGTGATGCCTTCTGGCAGCCGCGAGCGGACTTCCATCAGCCGCTCCATCACGAGCTGGCGTGCAAAATACACGTCGGTCTGGTCGGTGAAAACCAGCGTGATGATCGAGAGACTGCTGCGGTTCAGCGAGCGCATCTCGGTCAGGCCGGGCAGGCCGGTCATCGCGATTTCCAGCGGTACGGTGATAAAACGCTCGACCTCTTCCGGAGAACGGCCGGGGGCCTCGGTCGCTATTTGCACCTGCACGTTGGTCACGTCGGGGAAAGCGTCGACGGACAGCTTGGTCGTGGCGCGCAGACCGAAGCCGACCAGCGCCAGTGCGACCACCACCATTATCAGGCGCTGCTCGAGCGCCGCCTTGATCAGTCCGCTCATGGTGTTACTCCAGCTCGGCGCGTTTGCGCTGGCTGTTCAGGTGGAAGCTGCCATCGACCACGATCGGCGTTCCTTCGTCCAGGCCTTTGCGTACCGGGCGCAGCTCGCCCGCCGCCACTTCGAGAGAGACTTCGGTGAGCCTGAAGCGGTGATCGTCGAGGCGAACAAAGACGTAATCTTTGTCGTTCTCGCGCACCACGGCCGATGCCGGCACGGCCAGCTGCTTGACATACTTGCCGTTGAGCTTGAGCGAGGCCAGCATCTGCGGCTTGAGCGCGAATTTGGGGTTTTGCACCTCGGTGCGGATCGGCACGGTACGGGTGTCGGGCTGCACGGTGTCACTAACAAACACGATACGGCCTGTCAGCTTTTCGCCATTGAGCGCCGGCACATCCACCTCGACGCGCTGGTCGACCTGCACCGAGTTGGCGTCCTGTTCGGGCAACGCACCGATGACCCAGACGTTCGATAGATCTGCCACGGTGAATAGCGGATCGCCCGGCTGCGCCACCTGGCCCTGGCTGACCTTCCGCTCGATCACGATGCCACTTCGCGTCGCAGTGATAGGTACTTCAGGCGCGATGGCGCCCGTCTCGCGCAGGCGCTCGATGGCGCCCTGCGACAGCCCGATCAGCCGCAGCTGATCAGATGCTGCGCGCAGCTCGGCGCGAGCGATCGAGAGTTCCACCTCGCGCCGCTGCAGCTCGGCGAAACCGATCACGTCAGCGGCGACGAGAGCCTGGGCACGCTCTACCGTGCGCTCGGCCAGCTTGGTCTGCGACAGTGCCCGCAGGTAGGCGAGCTGGGCATTGGTCAGCTCCGGGCTGGCCAGTTTGGCCAGCGTCTGGCCTGCCTTCACGCGGTCGCCGACCTCGGCGAGCACCTGGACGACGCGGCCAGTCACGGAGGCGCCAATGCGCGTCGTCAGCCGCTCATTGGCTTCAATACGGCCGGCGACACGCTGTGTGATCGCGATGTCGCTCATCATGGCGGATTCGACCTTGAACTGTTTTGCCATCTCGGGCGTCAGCACGACTTCCATCGGGTCTTTCATCGGCACGCTGGCCTCCGCCTTGGGAGGCTCTTTCGGTGCAGTGGCTTCTTGCTTGCCGCAGCCTGCGCTCAGCAGGGTCGTGCCGAGCAGGCCGATCATCAGGGGAGTGGTCAGGGCTTTCATGGATGGCGTTGGTCTCAGGAGCATGGCGGTGATAGGGAATCAGCGCTCACCGGCGTAGCGGCCGGCGAGGGTATCGAGTTCGATCAGAGAGGATTGCAGCTGGAATCGCGCCAGCAGCAAGTCCTGCCGTACGGCGCGCAGCACGCGCTGGGCATCGAGCACTTCGAGGATGCCGCGCTCTCCAAAGCGGTAGGCGGCTTCGGCGACGCGCAGTGCGGCTTCGGAGGCCTTGACGGCACCTTCGGACAAGGCCTGCACACGCACGCGTGCGATCTCGACGCTGCGCCAGGCCAGTTCCAGCTGTTGCACCAGCTCGGCGCGACGGCCGTCGAGCCGCGCAAGCGTACGTTCGCGATCAGCCAGCGCTTCGGCGCGTGGGCCGCGCAGCTGATCGAAAATCGGCACCTGTACCGACACGCCGACGATGTCCTGTCGGACATCCGGCTCGCGCACTTGCGACAAGCGCAAATCGACGCCAGGCAGCAGCCGCTGCCGGGCTTCTTCGATGCGCGACCGGGCGCGCTCGAGCTCGGCTTCGAGCACGCGAATCTCGGGGTTCATCTTGACCGCTTCGAGCTTGAGTGCGTCGAGCGAGGGCGACGGGGCGGTGTCGTTAAGCTGGGCATCGAGCTCCCACTTGGGTGGCAGCATGCCGGCCGCGAGCCGGTTGAGCGCAATGGCGCCTTGCGCGATCTGCAGCCGTGCGGTTTCTTCGCGTTGCCGGGCATTGACGATCTCGGCGTCGGCACGGATCAGGTCGAACTTGCCAGCCTCGCCGGTCTCTACCCGCACCTTGATACGCTCGCGGGTCTGCTCGAGCAGCGACAGCGCTTCGGCCGCCGCCAGCGCTTCCTCGCGGCGCAGCAGATACTCGTATGCCCGCAGCTTGACCTGAGAGACGAGGTCATTGCGCACTTGAGAGAGCGCCTGACGGCTGCTCTGTTCGGCGAAGAGCGAGGAGTTGATGCGGGCGCTGCGCAGCGCAGGGTTTTCGACCAGCTGTGCGACGCCAACCGAGGTGACATTGCCGGCCTGTCCGGATAGCGCTGTACCCGGTGTGCTGTTACGTCCGCCCCCCATTTCGAAGCGCGGGTTGGGGTAGGCACCGGCGGTGGTTACGCCAGCGGTCGCGACATCGACCGTGAATTGCGCTGTCTTCAGTGCCGGGTTGTGCTGCAGCACGGTGTTCACCAAGTCGTCGATGCTCAGCACGACGCTATCGGCAGTCATCTCCCGAGCTTGTGCCGATACGGGGCCAGTGGGAGTGCCGAGGGTGGCGGCAACCAGGACCGCGAGAGCAAGATGTGACCAGAATGGGCGAGAACCTGAGACCAACGTATGCCAAGGCTGGGCTTGCTCGGCGGATCCGGCAGTGCGGCGGTGCAGCATATGCTCCCTTCTTAGGCGACGGAAAATTTAGACGCGGAGTTTAAAGTGTGACCGTCAAGTATTTGTCAGGTTTGAGGTGAAATTATGTCAGTAAATTAGAAGTTTTTCACGAAATCAAGGCACGATGGTCCGCGAAAAACAAAAAACCCGGACATCTGGCGATGCCGGGTCTTCGGAGGGGAGAGCTACCCTGGCGTCAGTAATTGCGCTGATAGTGGAGGCGCCAGCCGCTGCGGTCTTCTTCGTCTTTTTTGGCGCTGCTGGTTGTGTAGCGCAAGCCGACGACGTTATGAGCGTCGATTTCGTACAGGCCCATGACGTGATACCGGGTGCTCTGGTACTTCTGGCTGCTATCGAACGCGTCGCGGTACCGGACACCGACGTCAAACGCGAACGCTTCAGTCACCGGTAGTTTCAGGCCAGCGTCAGTGGCCCAGTGGCTGAAGGAGGTGCCCTTGCTGTTGTCATACTTCTGACCCAGCCGGACCGAGAGGTAGGGACTGAAAGGCATCCCGACGTCGAAGGACTTTTTGACCTTGCCTTCAATGTTGCGGGTATAGCTCTCCGATTTATCGCTTTCTTTTGTCTTTTCGCTGCCGCCGAATTTCAGCGTGTACTCCATCTTGTTTGGCGCTTTCACGCCGACCGTCATGTTGGCATTGATGTAGTCGTTGGAGAGCTTGTCGCTCTCGCCGGATGCATCAATCATCACGAAAGGCTTCAAGTCAGCGGCTTGCGCTGCCGTCGCAGAGAGGGCGAAGATCGCCAGAGCAGTTAGTTTTTTCATAACTTTATGACAATATGATGACAATAGATCCAGTATACGTCGCAATGTTGTCATCAGGAAAGGTTTGACCGTAACGCCCGGGGAGGAACCTGACCTCTGAGCCACACTGCAGCTGGACATGGCGTGAGCAGGGCGCGGGCCGCTCCGTGCCGCCGGTATGCCTGCTGGTTCGCCGCCGACAAGCGTGCGGGGTGGTGGTGGTACGTCAGCGTCTGCCGGTCCAGAAGGTCTTGTTGAATTCGAGGACCTGCGCAGCAGTGACCATGGTGACGGTGGTGGCGGGCGGGTTGGGTCTGACTTTCTGGCTGGAGGGCGGGGTGAGCACCGACTGGGTCACCGGATTGGGTTGCCCGAAGCTGCGCTTCGTCGGAGCCGCCGTGCTTTGGAACAGACGCTCGGTGTTGGCCGAGGTAGGCCGTGGCAGGTCGGCCGGTACCGGTACCTGTTTGGCGACGGTGAAGGCATCGCGCGGGGTCACGGTTTTGCCAGCGAAGTCCCGCATGGCTGCAAACGGCGCGAGGCTATCGTAGCCCATGGTGACCAGTCGCCTGGCAGCCACGGCCTGCAGGCCGAGCTGCTCGGCATTCTGCCCGGCCGGCAGCGAGGCCATTTGCTGGATCGATTCCGGCAGCTTGGTCAGCACGGCAATCGCCGTGAGCGAGGAGATGGACGGGTCCTTGAAGTTGGCCTTGGTCACACCCAGCATCGTGAGCATCTGATCCGCCTTGGGTTCGAGCGTCTGCCGCGCTTCCAGGACAGTCGTGCCGCGCGGGAAGTTAACCATTGAGGTGATGTCGAGCGTCTTCAGTGCGGCCGTTGCCGCCTTGAATTCTTGATACTTGTCGAGGGAGATCTTGCCCGGCGCCTCCGGATCCTCGATCAATTTGTAGGCCGCGAACGCGGATGTCCCGGCGGGGAAGGCCGACAGGTCGTAGATGCCAGATCTGGCCAACATCGAGGCAAGCCTGCCATTGCGGGTGTCCTGGTACAACGCATCAATGGCGCCAGTGACCGAGGTGCCGCGGGGAAAGCGCGACAGGTCCCTGATACCTACTTCAGCCAGGGCCCTTGTGGCAGCCAGATTGGACTTCAGCAGCGCCTGCGAGAGGACGATGTTGCCCGGCGTGGACGGGTTACTGTCCTCCGTGCGCCGGGTCACCATGCGGTAGGCATCGGCCCAGTTGACCCCGCGCGGGAAGCCTTTGGGCGTGGCATCGGTGGCTTTGGCATCACTGACGCCGGCGGCAATCAGCGCCTCGGTCAGCTCGGCCCTGATGCGTTGCTGGGGAGAGGTGCTGCCGGCGGCGGTGGCGCGGGTGGCGCCGGTCGTCGTCTGGGATACATTGGTTGCCATGGCATGGTGGCCCGTCGAGGGCAAATCAATTTCCCAAGGAGCCAGCAACTTTCGTTCCAGTGGGTGAAGGCGGCCCCGAGATCGGGCTATGCGCTGCAATGGCTGGTGATGGCGGCAGAAATTTGCCACCCCCGTACATTCCTTGCCGCCCGGCCGCACGTCGGCAGCCCGACATGGTGTATGTTCGCCGCGTCGGTCCCGCCGGACCGCCGCCCTGACTGACAGTGAAATCACAAGAGGAGAACGATGAGCAACGATGGGTCAACCGGGGCCGCCGGACAGCAGGGTGGGTGCCGTGTGGCGGCCGTGCTGCTCGCCGCCGGCGAGGGCTCGCGCATGGGACGTTTGCCCAAGTGTCTTCTGCGCCTGGATGGCAAGCCGCTCATCGAGCGCCATTGCGAGATGATGGTCGAAGCAGGTGTCGAGAAGCGTGTGGTCGTGACCGGCTACCACCATGAACAGATCGAGCCGGCGCTGGCCCGCCTGCCAGTCACGATCGCCCGTAATCCAAGCCCCGAGCACGGGCAGGCGTCATCGGTGCGCGTGGGCCTTGAGGCGCTTGATGAACGCTACGACCTCGTGATCATTGCGCTGGCCGATCAACCGCTTGTCGCCAGCGCTGAACTGGATGAGCTCATCCGCGCATTCCACGACCGCCCGGAAGGCACGCTGATCGTTTACCCGAGCGTAGGTGGACAGCGCGGCAACCCGGTGCTGTTTTCCGGCAGTCTGGTGGCCGACCTCCTCGCTTGCGGTCAGGTCCCGGGGCGCAAGTACATCGACGCGCATCCGCAGCTCGTTCATGTGTACGAGTCAACCAACCCGAATTTTGTGCTTGATCTCGACACGCGCGAAGATGTTGAAGCCTTCGAGCGGCGCACGGGTTCTCGTCTCCTGATGCCGTCACTGTCTGGCGACTAACCCCTGCAATGCCCTGAGCCCGGTGCGACGGCCCGAGCGCCGAACTTCGTCGCTGTTGGACTTGTTGTACACTCGCGCGCAGCCTGACTCGTGCCTGCGATGGCGCGGTCCAACCTTCTCGCTGACCGAGGTCTTCATGAAACGACAACTGCTGCTTGTCTCCGCCGCATTGATGTCCAGCCTGCTCGCCCTCCCGGCAGCCCACGCACAGTCTGCTGCCGAGCGCCAGGCGCAGCAGCCGATTCCGTCGGCGAGTAATTTTCTCGGCATCGGCGTCGGCGCCTTCCCGAAAACCTCCGGCAGCAGCGGGCTGCGCGCGATGGTGCTGCCCGTGGTCCAGTACACCTGGGGCGATATCGCCTACATCACCGGCCTGAAGGCAGGCGTGTGGGGATACACCTCGGACGATCGCTCGCTGAGGGTGGGCCTGTATGCCGAGCCGCGCTTCGGCTTCGACGCCAGCGATAATGCACGTACCCTGGGCATGGCCGACCGTGACTTCGCGATCGACGCCGGCCCGAGCGTGCGCTGGACGACGCCGGTCGGTGTGCTGAACTTCGATTACGGCTTCGACGTGACGAGAAAAAGCAATGGCCAGGTCGCGCAGCTGCAGTTCATCCGGCCGTTGGTCACTGAGCGCGGCTTCCGCGTGAACGGCCTGGTCGGTGTGACCTGGCAGAACGCGGCGATGAATAACTACTACTGGGGTGTGAGCGCTTCAGAGACCGCAAGTGGCCGCCCCGCCTACAACGCCGGTGCGGGTACCGCTCTCTCTGTTGGCGTCAGCGGACTGTATGCGTTCGGACCCAGCGGCGCGATGTTTTACGGTGCGACCCTGAACCGGTTGTCCGATCCGCAGGCCAATAGCCCGATCGCCGAGCGCAGTTTCACGCCGGTGATCTACCTCGGCTACGGCTGGCGTCTGTAACCCTCTCCTGGAGCTTCCCATGCGCGTTTACCTGATCGATCCCGTCGCCAAGGCCATTACCGCCGAGGAGGTGGTTGACGGCGAAGCCGGCATCGCCCGCCTGATCGGTTATGACAGCCTGGATTTCGACGAGGTTGATGACAACGGCGATCGTCTGTTCTTCGACGAGTCCTGCTTCATCCGCCATGGCGCTGACATGCCGCGCTTCAAGGTCGATAGCTTGGCGCCGGTCGCGGGCCGGGGTGTAATTGCCGGCGGTCAGCCGGGCGACAAGGCGCTGGCGGACGCGACGGTCGGTCTTGATGCGCTGCGCGCCCGGGTCAGTTTCCTGTAGATCGGTCTTGGCCTCGCGGCACGCGGGCAGAAATCCTGTAAAAGCGGCATCAGCGCCACAGCCTCGCCGGGCTGGTCTGCGCGCAGCCAGGTTCGTGTTGCCGCCGTCGCCAAAGAAAATCCCTCCCACCGTCACTGCTCCAAGCTCGGTGCTCCTACCCACCGGGAGCGCGTTGTGCCAGATGACTACGATAGTCCGTGGAAGGAAGCCATCGAATGCTACTTTCCGGACTTTCTGCATTTCTACTTCCCGCAAGCCTATGCCCAGATCGACTGGCGCGTTCCACCGGTATTCCTTGATCAGGAATTACGCGCCGTCGTGCATGACGCCGAGTTAGGCAAGCGCTTCGTCGACCGTCTGGTGCGGGTCACACGGCAGGGCGGTGACTCCCGATGGCTCTATGTGCATATCGAGGTCCAGGGCGAGGCCGGGGATGAATTTGCCGAAAGGATGTTCGTCTACCACTACCGGCTCTATGACCGCTACCGGCATCCGATTGCCAGCCTCGCCGTGCTGGCGGATGACCGAGCCGACTGGCGTCCCGAGAGTTTTCACTACGATGCCTGCGGCTGTTACCTGAGCCTGCGCTTCCCGGTTGCCAAGCTGCTTGATTGGAAAGACAGCGAGGCGCGGCTCGAGGATAGTCAAAATCCGTTTTCCGTTGTCACCCGTGCGCATCTGGCGACCCGTGCCACGCGAGATGACATGAGCGCTCGTCATGCAGCCAAGTGGCAACTGGTGCAGGACCTGTACCGGCGCGGTTGGGACAAGCAGCAGATCATCGACCTGTTCAGAATTATCGACTGGATGATGCGTCTGCCGGCAGAACTGGAATCGAAACTGTGTCAGGATCTGGAATCATTAGAGGAGGGCCGCGAGATGCCGTATGTGACATCCATAGAACGCCTTGCAACGGAAAAAGGTCTTCAGCAGGGTATGCAGCAGGGTATGCAGCAGGGTATGCAGCAGGGAAGAAGGGAGG
>CAZESK010000040.1:0-7612 GCA_964515155.1 uncultured Bifidobacterium sp. | reverse complement strand
CAGGGAAGAAGGGAGGGCAAGTTGCAGTTGCTGGCGCGCCTGCTGGCACGGCGCTTCGGGCAGCCGTCGGCCTCGGTGGGCCAGCGGCTGCAGCGCGCCTCGGAGGAGGAACTCGATACCTGGACCGAGGCCGTGCTGACCGCTGAATCCATCGACGCCGTGTTTGACTTGCCCGCTCGCTGACCTACCTGCTGCCGCAGGAGCGGCTGGGGCGCAAAACCAGCCCTTGCCTTGCAGGGCCGTTCAGCCCTCGGCGACCCGCGCCGCGAGGTGCGCCAGCGCCTCTTGTACCTGATCGACCAGTACCAGGCACTGGTCGCCTGGCTTGAGCATGGCCAGCGCGCGGTCGATGGCGATGAATTCGCCGCGAATCTCCTCGACATGCGACACGCGCTCGGTGCCGGCGAGCCCCTCGCGCAGCAGGCCGATCACCTCGCCGTCAGCGCGGCCGCGCTGGCAGGCATCTTCATACAACAGCACATTATCGAAGGCGGCGCCGAGTACGCGGGTCATACTGCGCAGGTCTTCGTCGCGGCGATCACCTGCACCGCTGATGACCACCGTGCGGCGCATGCCTGCGGCGGCCGGCATGGCCTCGAAGGCTGCCACCAGCGCGCGCATGGCGTGCGGGTTGTGGCCATAATCGGCTACTACCGTCGCGTCCCGGTAGCGTAGCAGGTTAAAGCGTCCCGGCGCGCCCTTGACGTCGTTGTGGAAGGTCTGCACCCCAGCGACGATCTCTTGCCACGGCAAATCCAGCGCCCAGCAGGCACCGACGGCCGCCAGCGTATTCTCGATCTGGAAGCCGAGCAGCCCGCCTCGCGTGAGTGGCACTTCGGCTACAGGCATGCGGTGCAGGTGCGCGCCTTCGGCGACCACGATATCGCCTTGCTCGACGAATACCACGCGGTGTCCGCGCGCGCGGTGCGTGACCAGCACCGGGTGAGTTGCGTTTTGCGCGAAGAAGATGACTTTGCCCGGGCAATGCGGCGCCATCGCCGCCACCAGCGGGTCGGCCGCGTTCAATACCGCGAGGCCGGTGGTGGCAACGTTTTGCACGATCATCTGCTTGACCCGCGCCACATCATCCGGTGTGTGGATATGGTTCATGCCGAGGTGGTCGCCCTCGCCGATATTGGTCACCACCGCCACCGAGCACTTGTCGAATCCCAGGCCTTCGCGCAGCATGCCGCCGCGCGCGGTTTCCAGTACCGCTGCCTGTACGTGCGGATGTGAGAGCACATTGCGCGCGCTTTTCGGGCCACTGCAGTCCCCGCTATCGGTCTGTCGTCCGTCGACATAGACACCGTCGGTGTTGGTCATGCCGACGCACAGCCCCTTGTGTGCCAGCACATGCGCGATCAGGCGTGTGGTCGTGGTTTTGCCGTTGACACCGGTGACAGCTACCACCGGGATGCGCGCGTCGTCACTGGCCTCGAACATCTGCTGGATCACGGCTTCGCCAATATGGCGGCCTTTGCCATAGGACGGGTTCAGGTGCATTCGCAGCCCGGGCGCGGCGTTGACCTCGACGACGCCACCGTTCTGCTCCTCGAGAGGCCGCATGATGTTTTCGCAGACCACGTCTACGCCGCATACGTGCAGCCCCACCATCGCGGCTGCATCGATGGCGCGCGAGGCGACCTCAGGGTGGACATCGTCGGTCACGTCAGTTGCGCTGCCGCCGGTGGAGAGGTTCGCGTTGTTGCGCAACACGACCCGGCGCCCGGCCTCGGGCGCCGAGTCCGGAGTCAGGTTCTGTCCGGACAGGCAGGCGATCGCGATGTCATCGAATCGTATCTTCGTTAGCGCTGTCGCGTGGCCATCGCCGCGTCGTGGGTCGGCATTGACCTGATCCACCAGCTCACGTACCGAGTGCCGGCCGTCTCCAATTACATGCGGTGGATCACGTCTTGCGGCGGCTACCAGCCGGTTGCCGACGACCAGCAGCCGGTAATCGCTGCCGGGGAAAAACTTCTCCACGAGTACCGGCCCCTTGCCGCGTGCGGCAACCGTCGCCGCCTCGAACGCCATGTCCAGCTGCTCACGGGTATGGATGTTGACGGTCACCCCCTTGCCCTGGCTGCCGTTTTGCGGCTTGCACACCACCGGCAGGCCGATACGCAGTGCGACTTCCCACGCCTCCGCAGCGGTCTTCACTGGCGCACCCGCCGGTACCGGTACACCGGCAGCGTGCAGCAGGTGCTTGGTCAGATTCTTGTCCTGCGCGATCGTCTCGGCCACCGCACTGGTCGAATCCACCTCTGCTGCCTGGATGCGGCGCTGCCGATGGCCCCAGCCCAGCTGCACCAGGCTGCCGCTGGTCAGCCGCCGGAACGGTATGCCGCGTGCGACCGCCGCGTTGACGATCGAGCCGGTCGAGGGGCCGAGCCGCAGGTCCTCGTCCAGCTCGCGCAGCTCGGTCAGCATCGCGGCAATGTCGGGCGCCGGCGCATCGGCCGGCAGCGCGCCACGCACGAGGTCAAATGCGTACTGCGATACCTGCATCGCGTAGTTGAGCGCCAGCCGGCCCACTTCTTCCTCACTGTACTCGACCACCACCTGGTACAGATGCGGTACCGGCGTCGCGTTCACGAGCGAGAACGACAGCGGACAGCCGGCTTTGACCTGCAGCGCGAGCATGGTGGCTTCCAGCACGTGCGCGAGGGTGATGGGTCCGTGGTAGCCGGGCGCGCGCAGGTCGGCGATGCCCGGGCAGAGCGCGCGCAGGCGTTCCTCGAAGCCGGGCATGTGGTCGATCTGGCACTCGGCTGGTGAGCATTCCACCTCCATCTCGATGGCGGTGTAGCGGCTCCACAAGTTGGGGCCGCGCAGGGCGCGGGTTTGTTTCAGTTCCATGGTGTGGGTCGTTGCGGATGCACTGTCAGGCGATCACGAGGGTTTGCGGTTCGACCGTGCCATAGGTCTCGAGGCCGGTACGTATCGTTTGCGCGTCGAGGCCGAGCGCCCAGGCGCCGGCCACCGAAGCCAGCAGCACGTCAGGTGGCAGGGCAGCAGCAATTGGCGACGTGTCGCGCTGCAAGTGGAGCCGATCGACAATGCCGGCACCCTCTGCACGTACCAGACAGCCGTCCTCGACATACAGCACCCGGCGGCCGGCCTCCCGATGTGAGAGCAGTGCAGGGTGTGCGCCATCCTGGGCATACAGCAGGACGTCGCCATCGCTCAGCTCGGCCATCGCCAGTACGGTCTCGTCGGTCGCGTTCAGCACCGCCGCACCCGTTTCGACCACCACGTCGATCTGTGTGCGCAAAATCTTGAAGCGATGCTCCGGCTCGGTCATCAGCTGTCCGTCGAGCCCCGGCACCGGGCGGCTGTCGGTCACGATACCGACCCAGCAGCGGTCGTAGGCGAGGCCTTCGGTCAGCAGCGACATCGGGTCGTTTTCGAACACCGCCGCTTCGACATTGCGGTTGATCAGCAGGCGCTGGCCCGGCTCCCAGTGCGCGCAGTCGCGTGCCTCAAGCTGGCGCGCGCCGACGAACAGACCGTCGCGGCAGGCCACGCCCACGCGCGCGCCGGAGAGCTGCATCAGCCATGCCACCAGCCGTGTAATCGCCGTTGTACCTTCGCTACCGGCCACGCCGACGATGGGGATGCGGCCGCGCTGGCCCTCGGGGAAGAGGTGACTGACGATTGCGTCGCCGACCGGCTGCGGCTGGCCCTCGGCCGGTTTCAGGTGCATCAGCAAGCTGGGGCCGGCATTGACTTCGACCACCGCGCCGGATTGCGCCTCGAGCGGCTGCGAGATGTCGCGGCACACCAGGTCGACGCCGGCGATGTCGAGCCCGATGACGCGCGCGGCCAGCGTGCAGAGGTAAGCGACCTCAGGGTGGATGCGGTCGGTACATTCGATCGCATGGTTACCGTTGGCGGCAATCAGCACCGGCTGGCCGGCGGCTGGTATCGAGTCCGGCGTCAGCGCCTGACGTTGCAGGTTGGCGAGGATCACGCTGTTGACGCGTGGCTGCAGCCGCTCCAGCGGATGGATGTCCGTGTTACCCCGGCGCGGGTCGTTGTTGATCTGCAGCTCGACCAGTTGCTCGATGGTCGATGCACCGTCGCCGGTCACCCAGGCGCTTTCGCCACGCGCGACCGCCACCACCCGGCCACCGACCACGAGCACGCGATGCTCGTCGCCCTCGATGAACTGCTCCACGATGACATCGGGATCCTCGGCGCGCGCCACCGCGTACGCCGCCAGTACCTCCTCCTGTGTGCGCAGATTCAGCATGACGCCGCGTCCCCGGTTGCCGTCGCGCGGCTTGACCACGACCGGTACGCCGATGTCCTGCGCCGCCTCCCAGGCCTGCTCCGGGCCATGAACCACCTCGCCATACGGCACCGGTACGCCGCACGAGCGCAGCAGCGACTTGGTCAGGTCCTTGTTGCCAGCGATACCCTCGGCGATGGCGCTGGTGAGATCGGTTTCAGCGGTCCAGATGCGGTTTTGCAGTGCGCCGTAGCCCAGCTGCACCAGATTGCCCTGGTTCAGGCGGATGTGCGGAATCCGGCGCTTCTTTGCGCTGACCACGATGTGGGCGGTGGAGGGCCCCAGGTAGAACTCGTCGATCGCCTTGCGGATCTTCGCCAGCTCAGGCTCTACATCAAAGGCTTCCTGATTGATCACGGCGTGCATCAGCGCCAGGCCGGAGGCCAGGGCCGTGCGTCCAACTGTCTCGTCCGGCACCCGGAACACCATGCGGTAGGTGCCCGACTTCGTCGTCTCGCGGGTCTGACCGAACCCGGCCTCGAGACCGGCTAATTCCAGGAGTTCGATGATGACGTGTTCGAGAATATGCCCCATCCATGTGCCCTCGCGCAGCCGCTGCTCGAAGCCAAAAGGCACGCCCGGGCTGCAATGATGGGCAGCGACCTGAGGGAGGACGGATAACAGGCGGTCGATAAAACCGGGCTGGCGGTGGCTCGGCCAGTCCTCGAGCACACCAAGATCAAGCCAGGCCTCGATCACGGGCGTGTAAGTCCACATGTTCGGGCCGCGCAGGTAGGTCACGCGCGTGACATCGATAAGATGCGGTCCGGGCGGCATGGTCGCCGGCAGATCGGGGGAGGTCATGGGATCGGGGTGTCGGACAAAAAGGTAAGATTGCGGATTGGTTGGACTGACTCGCCGGTTTCGGCGACAATCCGCGCTTCCCGCCACGCGGGCCGCGATGGTTCAGACCATCCGGATGATCGATTCGTTTGCACTGCTCATATTCTGATTCATGCCGCCCAGCGCCACCACTACTGCGGACGCCCCGCCGCTCAATATGCCGCTCGGTGCCCGTCTTCTGCCTCCACTGCGCGCTGGCGAGCACATCCTGGCGACGCTTGAGCCGGACCTGAACGCCGCGTTGCAGTTCGAGGACAGCCAGGTTTTCCTGACGACGGAGCGAATGATAAGCGATTCAGGTAGCGCGGGGTGGGTCAGCTGGCCCCTGTCGCCTGAATTAACGCTGCACCACAGCGACCACGGCGGCGTGGCCGCGCTAGCGCTGCATGACGCCAGCGGGATGCTGGCACGATGGCGCTTTACGCTTGGCCAGGAAGTCGGCGCGATCCGCTTCATCCAGCAATTCGAGAAGCTGCAGGCCGCCCGCTCTGGCCAGCCCATGCCCGCCGATGACGGCGCGGCGCTCTGCCCGAGCTGCCAGTCGCCGCTGCCCGAGGAGAGTGAGGAGTGCCCGGTCTGTCACCGCGAGCTGATCGAGCCGGTCTCGACCTGGGTGCTGTTCCGCTTGTGGCGCTTCGCCAAGCCCTACAAGATGCAGCTGCTGCTCGGCTTTTTCCTCACGCTGGCGTCCACCGCCGCGCTGATGGTCCCGCCTTACCTGTCGATGCCGTTGATGGACGAGATCCTGATCCCGACGCAGAAAGGCACCGAGATCGACATGCACGATGTCATCATCTACCTGTCCGGCCTGCTGGCCGCGGCGATGACGGCCTGGGGTCTGGGCTGGTGGCGTACCTACCTGCTGGCGCTGGTATCCGAGCGCATCGGCGCCCATCTGCGCACTGCCACCTTCGACCACCTGATGACGCTGTCGCTCGACTACTTCGGCGCCAAGCGTACCGGCGATCTGATCGCCCGTATCGGCAATGAGTCCGATCGTATTTGCGTCTTCCTCTCGCTGCACGCGCTCGACTTTGCCACCGATGTGCTGCTGCTGGCGATGACGACCGTCGTGCTGTTCACCATCAACCCGTGGCTGACGGTCGTGACACTGCTGCCGCTGCCCCTGATCATGTGGTTGATTCACTCGGTACGCGACCGCCTGCGTACCGGCTTCGAGAAGATCGACCGCATCTGGAGCGACGTCACCAACGTGCTGGCCGATACCATCCCCGGCATCCGGGTCGTAAAAGCCTTTGCGCAGGAGGGCCGCGAATCCGGTCGTTTCCGCGATGCGAACCTGCACAACCTGGCCGTCAACGACAAGCTCAACCGCACCTGGAGCCTGTTCGCGCCGACCGTCACGATGCTGACCGAAGTCGGATTGCTGATCGTCTGGGCCTTCGGCATCTGGCTGGTCATTCACCGTGGCGTGACCGTCGGCGTGCTGGTCGCCTTCATTGCCTACATTGGCCGCTTCTACGGCCGGCTGGACTCGATGAGCCGCATCGTCTCGCACACACAGAAGGCGGCGGCCGGCGCCAAACGCATCTTCGATATTCTCGACCACAGTTCCAGCGTACCCGAGCCGGCCAATCCGGTACCGGTGGCTGCGGTGCCGGGCATGATCTCGGTGCGGGATGTCGGCTTCCGTCACGGCAGCCGGCGCATCCTCAAGGGCATCAACTTTGACATCCGCCCCGGCGAGATGATCGGTCTCGTTGGCCATAGCGGTTCAGGCAAGAGCACGCTCATCAACCTCATCTGCCGTTTCTACGATGTCACCGATGGCGCCATCCTGGTCGACGGTACTGACATCCGGCGCTTCCCGGTTGCGGACTACCGCAAGCACATCGGTCTCGTGCTGCAAGAGCCTTTCCTGTTCCACGGCACGATCGCCGAGAATATTGCTTACGGAAAACCGGACGCCACGCGCGCAGAAGTCATCGCCGCCGCGCGTGCTGCCCACGCGCACGAGTTCATCCTGCGGCTGCGCCATGGCTACGACTCCATCGTCGGCGAGCGCGGGCAGGGGCTGTCGGGCGGTGAACGTCAGCGTATCTCCATCGCGCGCGCGCTGCTGATCAACCCGCAAATCCTGATGCTCGACGAGGCGACCTCGTCTGTCGACACCGAGACCGAAAAGGAAATCCAGAAAGCGCTCGACAACCTCGTGCAAGGACGTACCACGATCGCCATCGCGCACCGGCTCTCCACGCTGCGCCGTGCTGACCGGCTCGTCGTGCTCGAGCGCGGCGAGGTTGTGGAGATCGGCTCGCATGACGAGCTAATGGCGAGGCAGGGAGCTTACCGGCGTCTGTACGAGGCGCAGGTGCGCAACGTCGATAACGAAGACGATGGGCCGCTACCGCTGCACACACCTTTATCCAAGGCGGTCAGCACATGACCGATCAACCCATCGGCAGGGCATGGATGCCCGTCTCCCACCGGCTATCCCGCGACAGCTATGGCAGC
>CAZESK010000039.1:20266-23920 GCA_964515155.1 uncultured Bifidobacterium sp. | reverse complement strand
ACGCGTGAGCTTCGTGCCGAGGAAACCGGCGCCGCCGGTGATCAGGACTTCCATGTGTATCTCCGTATCATGATCGAGCGGGTCGAGGATACGGCGTGCGCATCGCCCGTGGCAAGACTGGGGCCAGGGGCAAACGGATGCTTTGGCTGAAGCGAAGCGACGGAGCCTATGGCTCGGGGTGTCCTGCCGCCTGGCATGAGGCGCGACCGCGAGCGAATAGGCTACCTCTGCTTATTTCCCGGGTCAGCGCCATGGGCAAGCAGGAGCGCGACCAGCCCTGTCCAGCCTGCCTCGGCAGCGTAGGCGAGCACCGACTCCCCCACACTGTCACGCTGGTTCGGGTCGGCACCCAGTTCCAGCAGCCTTGCCGCCACGGGCAGCGCGCGCGCCTGTTCCGTGCTGTCCGGCTTGGTCTTTGCCAAGTAAAGAAGTGGCGTGTCGCCATCCCTGTCCCGCGCTTCCAGATGGGCGCCATGCTCGACAAGGAGATCCACGATCGTGACGCTGCAGTCGTCGATGGCAGTCAGCAGAGGCGGTGCACCTTGATAGTCCGGCGTATTGGCGAGCTGCGGCCGCTGCAGCAGCATGGCGCGCAGGTGCGTGATGTCCCCGCGAAGAAGCCGCGACTGAAAGATGTCGATCTCGGCTTGCTTCAGCTCAGGAAGCAATGCTTCCTCGTCGGGCCGGGTTGTTCCGGCAATGCGAGCGAGGCGTTCGAGATCGTTGGGACGGCCGTCCATCAACTCGGCGAGTCGACGACTGTCCGACAGGTCCTCGCGCGACTTCGGGCCGTGCCAGCGCACCGGGCCCTCGAGTTCACCACCAAGCAGAGTCATGCAATCGCCCCGACGCATGCCGGCTAACAGGAATACCCGCAGCGGATCAGCTGGTATCCCGCGCCGCTGGCAAAGCGCCACGTAATGAAGCGCTGTGGTGAGCGAGCACGCCACCTGTCCAAGGGTGACCTCCTGCTTTCCGGCGTACAAGATCACATAAGCGGCACGCCAGCTATCCGAGCCCGGCACCATCTCGTCTGCAAGGTGTCCTACCCTGCAGGTGTACAGATGGAATACGGGAAGACCTCCGCCGGTACGCTTGAGGCGCAGCTTTATCCACGCCAGCAAGTCGGCCGTAGGTACGCCCGGATCCGTGGGCTCGCCGAGCAGCCCGCCCACATCGACCATATGCCGGTGGCCCTGATTGCCGTGAACATCGACCACGATGTGGGGTTGGGTGTCGAGGTGGCGGAGGGCGAGTTCCAGGGCACTCTGCACTTGACCGCGCACGTGGTCATGGGACAGCGTCAGTTTCGGCAACCCCGTCGCTTCGATCAAGTCCCGCAGGTCATTCCGTTTGCCTGGTACCATGCCCGGACCTTGATACAGCAGCAGGCGGGGCGGGGAGTCCGGCAAATCGGGGAGCATGAGCGGCACCGGCTGCGTTTCTCTAGGGGTAACGAACGTGGACGAGAGGGGAGGTCTCATGGGAACCCATCCATGGATAGACAGACATGACATTAGGTGAACGATCAAGAAGTTCGGTTACCGCCCTTATCATTGGGTTCCTGTAAATAAGGCGCATAAAAAAGCCGCCCGCTGGCGGCTTGCTATCGAGGACAACGCAGGCTCAGAACGGAATGCCCTGTTCCGTCTCGCGTCGGATCAGTTGTTTATCCGGCACCGGGTCCTCATGCACCGACAGCGGCATTTTCTGATCCGACGGCCGGTGCAGCATGCGCAGCTCGTCGCCCACGATTTCGGTGGTGTGGCGCTCCACGCCATCCTTGCCGGTCCATTTGCGCGTCTGCAGGTGCCCTTCGATAAAGACCAGCGCGCCTTTTCTCAGGTGCTGGGCCGCGATCTCGGCTAGGCGCTTGTAGAGCACCACGCGGTGCCACTCGGTCGCCTCGCGCCGCGCGCCGTTCGACTTGTTCTTCCATGCTTCGCTGGTCGCGACCGACAGGTGCGCAACCGGTTCGCCGCTGTTCATCGTGCGCACGTCAGGATCATGGCCGAGATGTCCGATCAGCAAGGCCTTGTTCAGGGTTCCACTCATGATGTTTTCCTTTATCCGCAGTCAGGGGTCATGCCACTTGGCAGGTTCGCGCATGTACAAGCCGATCATGCATGCGCATGGCGCTCTTCTTCCTGCCGCGCCTCAAGGGCAGTCTTGCGTTCGTCCTTGGCGCGGGTGAACTCATCGAGCGCCGCTAGATCCTGTAACGCGTTCGCGGCCCGATAAGCATGCGCGAAGGCCTTGTAGAGGTCATCGATGTTGGCAGCCTGCTCGATGTCCTGGCGCAGGTCGGCCCGCTGCTCCGCGCCCAGGCCGGTGCGTACCGGCGCCTGCGCTCCGCTATCGAGCCAGGCCAGTAACTCGCGGCCGGTCTCCTCGTCGGGCTTGATGATCATGCCGTCGAACAGGCGGGTGCGATCCTTGCCGACATGCGCCATGTGCTGGCTGTCGAGTTCCATGAAGATCGTGAACTCGTACTCGATGCCATCACGCATCACTGGTGCCAGTCCGATCTTGCGAACGACCTGACGTCCGGTGCGCTCATCCTTCTCCTGCACGTATTCCGTCTTGGCGCGCATGGTCGCGATTACGTGACAGGGGCTCTGCAGCAGTGTCTCCACCAGGGCGTTGTGCTCCGGCGTCACTTGCCGCCACGCCTGCCAGCTATTGCCTGAGCGGTCGGCAATCTTGCCGTGCCGGTCCAGCGATCCGCCTTCGCCGCTCCACGCATGCGAGAGGCTGTCGACGATGATGGTCTGCACGCCGGCTGCCTCGAACGCATGGATGGCTTCGATGTAGCGGGCGGGCGTGAAGGGCGGCGTCAGTTGCAGCACGTCATAGCCTTCGGGCAGCAGGTCGGCATACAGGTCACCGCTGCCGTGCTCGGTATCGATCAGGCCGATGCGGCCGCCCAGGCCGTGCGCGATCAGCAGCGCCGAATAGGTTTTTCCGCTGCCGGCCGGCCCGGACATGCCGAGCCGAAGCTTGGCGCGACATTTGGTCGCGCGATGGATTTCAAAGGGTTTCATGGAAAAGGCTTCCTTGTCGGACAGAGAGTGTTCAAACGACTCGCGCATGCCGACGTCGACGAACCATTGCAGCCCGCCGTCATCGATCCACGCATTTCCGGGATCAGCTTTCACGACAATAACGATCCAATCTCAACGTCAGAGAATGCTTTGACTGGTAATCGAGGCAAAGGCTCAGCCGGTCTCCTGTTTTTTTGCCTGCGCCTGTGAGGATGCCGGAGACAAAGAAATGTCTATGTAGGTTGACAACTATGGGTGTAAAGTAAGAAAAAGCGCCGCTGCCAGTTTCAAAAAAATAATGAAAGCGTGCGGCGCGATGTCCGGGGGGAATCCATGCAGCCGTTCGAAGCAAGTCAGCTGATCGACCTGGTGATTGTCGCCACGCTGCTCGAGTGGGCGGCGCTTGCATGGCTGTGGCGCAGCCGCCGGCGCGGCTTGCAGCCGGCCGCATTGGCGCGCATGTTTCTGCCCGGGCTGTGCCTGATGCTGGCCATGCGCAGTGCCGTTGTCGGCACGCCGTGGTACTGGATGGCCGTACTGCTGTCGGCGGCGGGCCTCTCGCACGCAGTCGACCTCAAGAGCCGGTGGACTTCCCGCCCCGGCGACCCAA
>CAZESK010000039.1:5158-20166 GCA_964515155.1 uncultured Bifidobacterium sp. | reverse complement strand
CTCTCGCACGCAGTCGACCTCAAGAGCCGGTGGACTTCCCGCCCCGGCGACCCAAACGGAGAATGAACGATGGCAGCCTTTCCCTTTTCCGCAATCGTTGGTCAGGACGAGATGAAGCAGGCGATCCTCGCTGCTGCCGTCGATCCGGCTATCGGCGGTGTGTTGATCTTCGGCGATCGCGGCACCGGTAAATCGACCGCGGTACGCGCGCTTGCGGCACTGCTGCCGAAGATACGCACGGTCGATGGCTGCGCCTACGGCTGCGACCCCGAGCCGGGCACGCCCTCATGCGAGTGCTGCGCGCCGCTCAAGGCCGCCGGCAAACCAAAAAGCACGCAGCGGCCGGTGCCGGTGGTCGACATGCCGCTGGGCGCGACCGAAGATCGCGTCGTCGGTGCGCTCGACCTTGAGCGCGCGCTGTCTCAGGGTGTGAAGGCTTTCGAGCCCGGCCTGCTGGCGCGTGCCAACCGCGGCTTTCTCTATATCGACGAGGTCAACCTTCTGGAAGACCATCTGGTCGACTTGCTGATCGATGTCGCCGCATCCGGCGAGAACATGGTCGAGCGCGACGGCCTGTCAATTCGCCATCCGGCGCGCTTCGTGCTGGTTGGCAGCGGTAATCCGGAAGAGGGTGAGCTGCGTCCGCAGTTGCTAGATCGCTTCGGTCTCGCGGTCGACGTCGGCACGCCGACCGATATCGCGCTGCGTGTCGAGGTCGTGAAACGGCGCGATGCCTTCGAGCGTGCACCGGAGGCCTTCATCGCACAGTGGCGCGGCGAGGATGAGCGCATCCGCCGTCGCATTGTTGCCGCCCGCAAGCGCCTGCCAGCCGTCACCGTGCCCGATGCCGCGCTCGCGCGTGCCGCCCAGCTATGCCTGTCGCTGGGCACGGACGGCTTGCGCGGCGAGCTGGCGCTGATGCGCGCCGCACGCGCGCTGGCCGCCTATGAAGGTGACGGCGAGGTAACGGACGATCATCTGCGGCGCATGGCTGCGCCGGCATTGCGGCACCGTCTGCGGCGCGATCCGCTCGACGATGCCGGCTCCGGTACGCGCGTGGCGCGCGCGGTCGACGACCTATTCACCCAGGCGGCCTGATGCTGGCGCCGGTCGACCGCGAACCCGATCCGTCCGACCGTGGCTGGCAGTTCGCGGTCCAGGTCGCGGTGTTGTTCGCGATCGACCCGGCGGGCCTCGGTGGCGTGCGCGTGCGCGCCCAGGCCGGGCCGGTGCGCGATGCCTGGCTGGCGCTGCTGCAAACGCTGATGCAGGGCCGCGCATGGAAGCGCATGCCGGCGACCATCGGCGACGACCGGCTGCTCGGCGGCCTTGATCTGCCGGCCACGCTCGCCGCCGGCCGCGCGGTGCTGCAGCCCGGCCTGCTGGCCGAGGCCGACGGTGGCGTTCTGGTGCTGACCATGGCCGAGCGGCTGCCGCCGGCCACCGCTGCCCGCGTCGCGCAGGCCATGGATGCCGGCGAGGTGACCATTGCACGCGACGGGCTGGATGTGCGCCGCCGTGCGCGCTTCGGCGTGGTGGCCCTGGACGAGGCCACGGGCGATGATGACGAACTCGCCGCCGCCCTGCACGATCGCCTTGCTTTCGATCTCGACCTGCGCGCGATATCGCCACGCGTCTGTATCGATGAACAGTTGCAGCAGCTGGCGCAGGCCAGCGGCGGCGATCTCGGCGCCGCGCGTGACACCGTAGCCGCCGTCGCGCTACCCGTCCCCCTGATGGAGGCGCTGTGCGGCACTGCGCTGGCGCTGGGCGTTTTTTCGATGCGCGCCTCGCTGCTGGCCATGACTGCAGCGCGCGTCAGTGCCGCACTCGATGGCAATGCCACGGCCGGTGACGACGATGCGCGCCTGGCTGCGGCGCTGGTACTCGCACCGCGCGCGACGCGGCTGCCGCCAGCCACTGAACCCGAGGATGACGCCGAAAACGCTGCTGAGCCGCCACCCCCCGAGGCCGCCGCGCCCGAGGCCGAGCCGCCGCAGCCACCGTCAGACCCGCCACCGCCGGACGAGCCACGCGCCGCCGACGATGCCGAGCTTGAGGACAGCGTGCTCGAGGCCGCGAAGGCAGCCATTCCGCTGGGCTTGCTGTCGCAGCTGGCGACGGGCATCGGTCCGCGTCGCGCTCAGCGCGCCCAGGCCGGCAAGGCGGGCGCTGCGCTGCGCGGCGGTCAGCGCGGACGCCCCATCGGCTCGCGTCGCGGACAGCCGGCACAAGGACGCCGCCTGCACCTGATCGACACCCTGCGCGCTGCCGCGCCGTGGCAGAAGCTGCGCCGCGCGCTCCAACCGGACCACGCCGCCCGCGTGCTGGTGCGCCCCGATGATTTCCAGGTGGCCCGGCTGCGCCAGAAAACAGCCACCACCACCTTGTTCGTCGTCGATGCCTCCGGCTCGTCGGCGCTACACCGGCTGGCCGAGGCCAAGGGCGCAGTCGAATTGTTGCTGGCCGATTGCTATGTGCGGCGCGATCAGGTCGCCTTGATCGCTTTCCGCGGCCAGCAGGCCGAGCTTCTGCTGCCACCGACGCGCTCGCTGGTGCGCGTCAAGCGCAGCTTGTCAGGTCTGCCGGGCGGTGGTGGTACGCCACTGGCCACGGCGCTCGACCTCGCCGGGACGCTGGCTGATAGCCTGCAGCGGCGCGGACAATCGCCGGTGGTGGTGGTGCTGACCGATGGCCGCGCCAACGTCGCGCGCGACGGCAGTGGCGGCCGCATACGCGCTCAGGCCGACGCGCTCGAGCAGGCAAGGCAATTGGCGCAGCTGCAAGCGCCCGTGCTGCTAATCGACACCTCACCCAAGCCGCAGCGCGAAGCCGCTGAGCTGGCGCAGGCGATGCACGCGCGCTACCTGCCGCTGCCCCATGCCGGCGCTGCGGCCGTGTCGCAGGCAGTGCAACTTGCCTCCCGGGCCGGCATGCGCTGATGGGCGGGGCAGGCTCAATTGCGCGCACGGATGCACTGGGACACTGAAGGCCGCGACTGGCCCAACCGACACGCGAGCCGCTTCGTCGATGCGGGCGGCCTGCGCTGGCACCTGCAACAATTCGGCCCGCCGCTTGGCACGGCGCCTTCCATCGTGCTGCTGCACGGCACCGGTTCATCCAGCCACTCGTGGCGAGATGTTGCGCCCATGCTCGGCATGCATTACAGCGTGCTCGCGATGGACCTTCCCGGCCATGCGTTCACCAGTGCGCCGGGCTCGGCACATGAGCAGTCTCTCCCGGGCATGGCGCGGCGGGTATCGGCCCTGCTTGAACACTTGCAGCTCCGCCCCACAGTGATCGTGGGCCACTCCGCCGGAGCGGCGGTGGCCGCGCGCATGGTGCTCGATGGCGCGGTACAGCCGTCGGCGCTGGTCAGTCTGAACGGCGCTTTTCTCGGCTTCGGCGGACTGGCTGGCGCGGTGTTTTCTCCGTTGGCGAGGCTGCTGGCCTCCGGCTCCATGGCTGCCCGGTTCTTTGCCTGGCAGGCACGCGATCCGGCGGTCGTGCAGAAGCTGGTGCGCAGCACCGGCTCGGTGCTTGACGCGACCGGCATGCGGCTCTACACCCGGCTGGTGCAGAGCCCGGCGCACGTGGGTGCGGCGCTGGCGATGATGGCGCACTGGGACCTCACGCCGCTCGAGCAGGCGCTGCCGCAACTGACGCTGCCGGTGGTCGTCGTGGCGGCGGAGAACGACCTCACCGTACCGGCCGCGCAGGCGCCGCTGGTGGCGGCGAAGCTGCCGCAGGCCGAACTTGTGCTGTGGCCGATGCTGGGCCATCTCGCGCACGAAGAAAGCCCCGCGCAGTGCGTGCAGCTGATCGCGGGGCTGGTGCGGCGGTGCTAGGGGCTGGCGCGGCGGTTCTGGGGGCATGGCGGGTTTCGCTGCGCTCTACCCGCCCTATGTTCCATCCAAGTTGCCATAGGGCGGGTAGAGCGCAGCGAAACCCGCCGCTATCTCACGGCGTCCCCCGCTTCGCAATGACCCCGCCCCTACCTCACGGCGTCGCCTGTTTCGCAATGAACCCGCCAGCGCCAAAGACGGCATCGACGATCGGACTGCCGCTGCCCGGTGTGCCGCGTAATGAGAAGCTGCCCGCCATCTCCGCCGGTGCGCCGTTGATCACCGGGCCGAAGAAGCGTGCGCCGGCATGGCCGCTGGCATCGCCATGCGCGACGGCACCGACCAGATAATTCGCGGGCGACGCGAACGGCAAGGTGTTCTCGCTCGAGGCTGCGAGCTGGGGGCTTGGGTTTTGTGCCTCATCCACCCGCAGACGCAACAGGCGGAACGACGCGCTGCGTGCCGCGAAATCCACCACGATCTCGACATCAGCGGCAATCGGATAGGGGTCGATTCGACCGTCCGGGCTGTACCAGCCGCGCGCATAGCCGACGTAGCGCGCCGTGCCGGTCGTCGGCAGTGCCGTGGCCGGTGTGACGTTGCCAAAGGCAATCACGCCGCGCCGGGCCTTGTTGTGTTCGTCCGTCCCGCCCCATTCGACGATATCCACGGTGTCCTTCGACACCCATCCGCCCAGATGCGCGTAGCGGTAGCTCCAGGTCCAGATATCGCGGTAGCCCTTGAAGCCGGCAAATGGTATCCGGTCCGGCGCCAGTGTCGCGCCGTCTTCGTGCAGGCGTGAGGCAATGACTTCGTCGGGCCGCAGGCCGCCGCTGTTCCAGTCGCCGCGCGCCAGCCGCAGGCCGTTGCCGGCGGCGGTCACGCAGTCGGCGTCGCCGGCCGCGCAGTGCCCGGTCGATGGCTGGCGCGCGAAGTAGATATTGTTCGCATAGTTGCCCTGGGTGCCGGCGAAGGTGGTCGAATTGTTGTTCCAGAAGGCGGTATCCGACGCCGCTGGCAGCGGCGCCAGCGTGGCCAGGCCTTGTGTGGCTGGCGTCACGCGCGCGAGCGACAGGCCGAAGGTCTCGATGATGGGCGGCCGCTCGGACTGTCCGTCCCAGCTGATACCCAGCCCTGAGAGCAGCAGATTCAGCCCGGTGACCGGGCCGCCGTCGGCACGCGCGACGCGGATCTCGGCCAGCCCGGTAGCGGTCGGCGCAAGGCCGTAGACGATGGTTGCGTCGGCGCCGCGTGCGCGCGGCGTCGCCAGAAGGTCGTTGGTCGACGTCATGAGCGTCTGCACCCCCGAGGCGGTGAGCTTGATCATGCCCATCCGGCTGATCTCGCCGCTGCCGCTGCAGGCGGCCACGCCCGCCGGGCAGCTGCTCGCCGAGACCGGGTTGCCCGAACCGCTGCTGCTCCCCCCGCCAGCGAGTACGTCGTCGCCGCCTCCGCCCCCGCAGCCCGCCAATATGCCCGCCAGCAGCGCGGCGGCCGCGCTGCGTCCCATCGTGTAGTCCATTGCCGCTCCCTGTGATTGCGTTGAATGTCAGCTGAACCGGTCTGTACCGGCTTGGGTGCAGACCTTAGGCCAGCGGGAGCAGCGCTTATTGAGGCCTCACAAGGGCTTGCCGCCGTCTGATCCTGGCCGCGCGAAGGTTTGGCGGTCCGCAAGTGACGCCGGATTTATGTCAATCTAGCTTGACATACGTAAATGACAGGAATAACTTACACCCAGATGGCCGGGGCTCCCGGCCGATATGGAGGCCTGATGGACCCTACCCAAAGAATCGAAGCCGCGCTGTCAGAGGCGCTGGCCGCCCAGCAGGGCACCCAGGGGCCGCCGCGCCTCGCCCAGGCCATGCATGACGCCGTGTTTCCAGGCGGCGCGCGTATTCGCCCGCAGCTGACACTGGCTGTCGCTCAGGCATGCGGTGCGGAGGATCTCGGGCTGGCCGCTGCTGCCGGCGCGGCCATCGAGCTCATGCACTGCGCCTCGCTCGTGCACGATGACTTGCCCTGTTTTGACAATGCCGCGACGCGTCGCGGCCGCCCGTCGGTGTTCGCCGCGCATGGCGAGCGCCTCGCGGTGCTGGCCGGTGACGCGCTCATCGTCAGCGCCTTCCAGTCGCTGGCCGCCGCCGGCGTCGCCCTGCCGCAGCGACTCGGCCCCTTGCTGCAGACATTGGCGGCTGCCGTCGGTGCGCCGTCCGGCATCATTGCCGGTCAGGCATGGGAATCGGAGCCGCGCGTGGCACTCACGGATTACCAGCGTGCCAAGACCGGCGCACTGTTCGTTGCCGCCACCGTCGCCGGTGCGCAGGCCGCGGGCACCGCCAGCGAACCCTGGCGCGCGCTCGGCGAATGGCTGGGCGAAGCCTATCAGGTGGCCGACGACATCCGCGACGTCGCCGCTGACCCCGAGACACTCGGCAAGCCCGCTGGCCAGGACGCCCTGCACGGACGCCCGAGCTCCGCTGCCGAGCTGGGACTATCGGGTGCGATCCAGCATTTCGACCAGCTGATCGCAGCGGCCAGCGCATCGATTCCGGCCTGCCGCGGCTCTGCGCAGTTGCGCACGCTGGTGCGCCTGCAAGCCAAGCGCCTGGTGCCGGTGGAGCTTGCACGCCGCCTCGCCCCCGGCATCGCCCGCGCTCCGGCCTGAACGCCATGTCGGCTGCCGCTTCTGTGCTACCGAACCGACTGCTGGACCGGCTGCTCGGCTGGCGTGACCGGCTGCTCGCCAGCCCGGCATTCCACCGCGCGGCCTCCGGCTTTGCGCTGACGCGCCCGATCGCTCAGCGTCGCGCACGCGAGGTGTTCGATCTTGTCGCCGGCTTCGTCTATTCGCAGGTGCTGTCGGCCTGCGTCAAGCTTGACCTGTTCCGCGTGCTGTCGGCCGGCCCGCTCGGACTGGCTGCGCTCGCGCGCCATTGCCGGATGAGCGAGGAATCGACCGAGCGCCTGCTTGCGGCTGCGGTATCGCTCAAGCTGTTGGAGCTGCGCGGTCGCGATGCCACCGGCCAGCCGCGCTACGGCCTGGGCGTGCTCGGCGCGCCGCTGGTCGACAACGAGGCGGTGCTGGCAATGGTTCGTCATCACGACACCCTGTACGCTGATCTCGCCGATCCGGTAGCGCTCCTGCGCGGCAGCGGCCCGCCACCGGCGCTCTCGGGTTTCTATCCGTACACCGCTGACGACGCCACCACGCGCGCCGCCGAGCTCGCGCCGGAGAAAGTTGGCAGCTATTCGCAGCTGATGGCCGCGTCACAGCCGCTGGTCGCCGCCGAGATTCTCGATGCCTATCCGCTCGACGGCCATCGCCGTCTGCTCGACGTGGGTGGCGGCGAAGGGCGCTTCCTGTGCAGCGTTGCCGAGCGCGCGCCGCAGCTGCATCTGACGCTGTTCGACCTGCCGGCCGTGGCTGAGCGGGCGCGCGAGCGCTTTGCCGCCGCCGGCATTGCCGATCGTGCCCTCGCCGTTGGCGGCAATTTCCTTTCTGACACCTTGCCGACCGGCGCTGACATCGCCTCGCTGGTGCGTGTGATCCATGACCACGACGATGAACGCGCGCTGACCATCCTGAAGGCCGTACGGCGTGCGCTGCCTGCCGGCGGCACGTTGCTGCTGGCCGAGCCCATGGCCGGTACGCCCGGTGCCGAGGCCATGGGCGACGCGTATTTCGGCTTTTACCTGCTGGCGATGGGCCGCGGCCGCGCGCGCACCGTGGAAAACCTTGCCGCCCTGCTGGCCGCCGCCGGCTTCGGCCGGGTACGCCTGTTGCCGACCCGGATACCGCTGCAGGTCCGGATGCTGGTCGCCCAAGCGCTGCCGGAGCCAGCGTGACCCGCGCGCCTGACAGGTACGCGACGCCCCGAGTGTAAATATTACTTGACAGCAATGCTTGTAAGCCTAGAATGACACGAATCTAACCCCATCAGGTTGACACAATGACGCACCTGCAACACGAGATGATCGTGCAGTGCCGACGCCAAAGGAGAGCGCGATGAATGCGCACGCCGTCGTCGTCGAGCAGCCGCAGACCCTGCGTGTGCGTCAGGTGCCGTTGGTCGAACCGACCGACAACGACCTCGTGGTCGATATCTGCTGGTCCGGCATCTCCACCGGCACCGAAAAACTACTCTGGTCCGGTCGCATGCCTGCCTTTCCTGGCATGGGCTATCCGCTGATTCCCGGCTACGAGTCGGTCGGTCGCGTCGCGCAGGCGGGCAGCAGCACGAATTACGAGATCGGGGAAATGGTGTTCGTCCCGGGCGCAGCCTGCTTCGGCGACGTCAAGGGACTTTTCGGCGGCGCTGCTTCGCGCGTGGTGATTCCCGCGCTGCGCGCCTTGCGCGTTTCGGAGGATCTGGGCGAGCGCGGCACATTGCTGGCGCTGGCCGCCACCGCTTATCACGCACACGCCGCCTGCGGCAGCACTGGCCCGGAACTCATCGTCGGTCACGGCGTGCTGGGCCGAATGATCGCGCGGCTGGCGGTGCTGGCCGGTGGTCAGCCTATTGTCTGGGAAATCAATCCGGACCGCCGCAGCGGCGCCGAAGGCTACCAGGTCATCGATCCGCGTGATGACCAGCGCGCCAACTACCGATGCATCTGTGACGTCAGCGGTGACCCCGACGTGCTCGATCGCCTGATCGCACGCGTTGCCCCGCAAGGCGAGATCGTGCTGGCCGGTTTTTACGACCAGCCGATGCACTTCGTTTTCCCGCCGGCTTTCATGCGCGAGGTACGCATCCGCGTCGCTGCGCAATGGAAGCCGCCGGAACTGCTGGCCGTACGCGACTTGGCCGAAAGCGGCCGCCTGTCACTCGACGGCCTGATTACCCACCGCAGCGGCCCTGACGATGCGGAGGCGGCCTACCGCACCGCCTTCGACGACCCGGGCTGCCTGAAAATGATCCTCGACTGGAGAAGCGCACGATGAGCAAGCCTACAGAGCAACAAGCGGCGCCCGTCCATTTCATGCGCACCGAGCGCCTGCGCGCCGAAGCGGCGATGGAGCCGGAGCCGGTGCATAGCGGCGAGACGAAAAAAGAGACCCAGGTCATCGCCATCTACGGCAAGGGCGGCATCGGCAAGAGCTTCACGCTGGCCAACCTGTCGTACATGATGGCGCAGCAGGGCAAGAAAGTGCTGCTGATCGGTTGCGATCCCAAGAGCGATACGACGTCGCTGCTGTTCGGCGGACGTGCATGCCCAACCATTATCGAAACTTCGTCGAAGAAAAAGCTGGCCGGCGAGCCGGTCGCTATTGGCGATGTCTGCTTCAAGCGCGACGGCGTATATGCGATGGAACTCGGTGGTCCCGAGGTTGGCCGCGGTTGCGGCGGGCGCGGCATCATCCACGGCTTCGAGCTGCTGGAGAAGCTCGGCTTCCATGACTGGGGCTTCGACTACGTACTGCTCGACTTCCTGGGTGACGTGGTCTGCGGCGGCTTCGGCCTGCCGATCGCGCGCGACATGTGCCAGAAGGTCATCGTCGTCGGCAGCAACGATCTGCAGTCGCTGTATGTGGCCAACAATGTCTGCTCGGCCGTCGAATACTTCCGCAAGCTCGGCGGCAATGTCGGCGTAGCCGGCATGGTGATCAACAAGGACGACGGTACCGGCGAGGCGCAGGCCTTCGCCAGCGCGGCTGGCATACCGGTGCTCTCGGCCATCCCGGCCAACGAAGACATCCGTCGCAAGAGCGCCAGCTACGAGATCATCGGCCGCCCCGACGGCCAATGGGGCGAGCTGTTCGCCACGCTGGCGCAGAACGTGGCCGATGCACCGCCGGTGCGTCCGACGCCGATGACACAGGAAAATCTGCTGGGCCTGTTCTCGGCAGACGCCGTCGGTCGCGGTGTCGTACTCGAACCGGCCACCACGGCCGACATGATGGGCCGCGACATCGTCGTCAAGCCCTCGCTCGAAGTGATTTACGACGAGGTCTGATCCCATGAGCGAGCGCACCGTGATCCCGATCGTCGCCAATCCGGCCGCCCTTGAAGGCGACGGCGCCGGCTGTCATGCGGGCGCGGACCAGATGCTGGCCGCCGCGCGTGCGGCGGGCAAGGCCGGCGTGCTCGACCAGTACGCCAACGATTACCCGAAGGGCCCGCATGACCAGCCGCAGAGCATGTGCCCGGCTTTTGGTTCGCTGCGCGTCGGACTGCGCATGCGTCGCACCGCGACCATCCTCTCCGGTTCTGCCTGCTGCGTCTACGGACTGACCTTCACCTCGCATTTCTACGGCGCACGTCGCAGCGTCGGCTACGTACCGTTCAACTCCGAAACCCTCGTCACCGGCAAGCTGTTCGAGGATATTCGTGACGCCGTGCACGGCCAGGCGGATCCCGCACACTATGACGCCATCGTCGTCATCAATCTCTGCGTGCCGACCGCTTCCGGCGTGCCGTTGCAGATCCTGCCCAAAGAGATCAACGGCGTACGCGTCATTGGTATCGACGTGCCCGGCTTTGGCGTGCCCACGCATGCCGAGGCCAAAGATGTGCTGTCGGCGGCGATGCTGAAATACGCACGCGGCGAGATCGCTGCCGGCCCCGTGGCTGCACCGCGCGCCGGCATCAGCGACCGGCCGACGGTCACCTTGCTCGGTGAGATGTTTCCCGCCGACCCGATGATCATCGGCGGCATGCTGGATCTGCTGGGACTGGCCGCGGGACCCGTCGTGCCCACGCGCGAGTGGCGCGAGCTGTATGCGGCGCTCGACTGCGCGGCCGTAGCCGCGATTCATCCTTTCTACACCGCCAGCCTGCGAGAGTTCGAGGCTGCCGGCCGTCCCTCCGTGGGCTCGGCCCCGGTCGGCTACGACGGCACCGAAGCCTGGCTGCAGTCCATCGGCGATGCCTGCAACGTCGAACAGCGGATGATCGATAACGCGAAGAACCGCTTCCTGCCCGGTATTCGTACCGCGCTGGCGGCAGCGCCGATCAAAGGTCGCATCACGCTCTCCGGCTACGAAGGCTCGGAGTTGCTGGTGGCGCGGCTGCTGATCGAGAGCGGAGCCGATGTGCGCTATGTCGGCAGTGCCTGCCCGCAGACACCGGCTTCCGCTGCCGACCGTGACTGGTTGCAGGCCAGGGGTGTGCATGTGCAATACCGCGCATCGCTCGAGCAGGACATCGCCGCCGTCAATGAATTCAAGCCCGATCTGGCGATCGGCACCACGCCGGTGGTGCAAGCAGCAAAAGAGCTGTCGCTGCCCGCGCTGTACTTCACCAACCTGATATCCGCGCGCCCGCTGATGGGCGCTGCCGGCGCAGGATCGCTGGCTACCGTGATCAACGCGGCCATCTCGAACAAAACGCGCATGGATACGATGAAAGCCTTCTTCGGCAACGCCGGTGAGGGCGACCGTGCCGGCGTGTGGAGCGAGCAGCCGGTGCCGCGTCCCGAATTCCGTGAGCACACGCGACGTCGCCTCGAGAAGGCAGCCAAGAAACGCAAGGCGGAGGAGATGATATGAACATCATCGACCACGATCGCGCTGGCGGCTACTGGGGCGCTGTCTACGTCTTCACCGCCATCAAGGGCCTGCAGGTCATCATCGACGGCCCGGTCGGCTGCGAGAACCTGCCGGTCACGTCGGTGCTGCACTACACCGATGCTTTGCCACCGCATGAGTTGCCCATCGTCGTCACTGGTCTGGCGGAAGAGCAGCTGGGCCGCGAGGGCACCGAGGGCGCGATGAAGCGCGCGCACGGCGCGCTCGATCCGGACTTGCCGGCGGTCGTGGTGACAGGTTCGATCGCCGAGATGATCGGCGGCGGCGTCACGCCTGAGGGCACCAGCATCCTGCGCTTCCTGCCGCGCACAATTGACGAAGACCAGTGGCAATGCGCAAACCGCGCGATGCTGTGGTTATGGACCGAGTTCGGTCTGCGCCATATTCCGGAGCGCAAGCCTGTCGAGCAGCGCGAGCCCGGCGAAAAGCCGCGCGTGAACCTGATCGGCCCTTGCTACGGCACCTTCAACATGCCCAGCGACCTGGCCGAGATCCGCCGCCTGGTCGAGGGCATCGGCGCCGAGGTGAACATGGTGTTCCCTCTCGCCAGCCATCTGGCCGACGTGCAGAAGCTGGCCGATGCCGACGTCAACATCTGCATGTACCGCGAGTTCGGTCGCCTGCTATGCGAGGCGCTTGAGCGCCCTTACCTGCAAGCGCCGATCGGCGTACACAGCACGACAAAATTCCTGCGCTCGCTGGGCGAGCTGCTGCATCTGGATCCGGAACCCTTCATTGAGCGCGAGAAGCACACGACCATCAAGCCGGTGTGGGATCTGTGGCGCTCGGTGACGCAGGATTTCTTCAGCACGGCGAGCTTTGCGGTCGTCGCCAATGAAACCTATACGCGCGGGTTGCGCCACTACTTCGAGGACGAGCTTGGCCTGCCTTGCACGTTCGCCGTCGCGCGCAAGCCGGGCGAGAAGACCGACAGCGAAGCCATCCGCAAGCTCGTACGCGAAAAGCCGCCGCTGGTCATGTACGGCAGCTACAACGAGCGCATGTATCTCGCCGAGGGCGGTGCGGCCTCGCCGATGAAGCCGGCCTTCGTTCCGGCGTCGTTCCCCGGGGCGATTATTCGTCGCCATACCGGCACGCCATTCATGGGCTATGCGGGCGCCACCTATCTGCTGCAGGAGTTCTGCAACTGTCTGTTCGATGCGTTGTTCAACATCCTGCCGCTGGGTACCGACATGGATCGGGTCGATGCGACGCCGGCGCGTGCCCAGACCGCATGGGACGAAGATGCACGCGAGCTGCTCACTGAACTGGTATCGGCCGAGCCGGTGCTGGTGCAGATCTCGGCGGCCAAGCAAATACGCGACCGCGCCGAGCGCGACGCGCGCCGGGCCGGCGAGGCCAGCGTGTCGGCTGCGCGGGTAGCCAGAGCCAGTGAGTCGTTGCGGGTCGGGGAGGCGGCATGACGCTGCCCGGGATGACGACCGGAAGAATGTCGTGGCAGTTCGCCACGGATGCCCATGGTTGCGGGGCTGTACGCACCACCGGCCGCAAGGCTTTTTTGAAGGAGCGTTCTCATGGCTGAAAGGAAGAGTATTTCCGGCCTGACCGATGACGAGGCTCAGGAATTCCATGCGTTCTACATGCAGGGACTGGTGGGTTTCACGGCGATCGCCGTTGTCGCCCACCTCCTCGTATGGGCATGGCGTCCCTGGATCGTCTGATCTCGGCTAGCTGCTAACGAAAGGAATCATCATGGCCAATATGCAAACGAATATGGAACGTCATCTGCAGTCTGAAGGCTCGACCTTCAGGATGATTTTCGCGATGGGCTTCATCGTCATTCTCGCCATTGCCCTGGTCGGCTCGCTGACCGGTATGCGATGGCGCAGCTGGCTGCCCGGCGCGGAAAGCGGCAAGTCCCTGTTCGGGAGCGTGCAGGCTGCGGTGTATTCATTCATGTCACACACACTTTAGGGAGATAGGACCATGTGGAGAATATGGCGCCTTTACGATCCGCTGCGGGCGATGGTTGTCCAGGGGATTTTTCTGTTCGGCCTCGCGGCGATGATTCACCTCATCCTGCTGTCGACGAACAAGTTCAATTGGCTGGACGGCGCGAAGAGCGTACCGACGGCTCAGAACGCACCGATGCCCAAGGCATCGTCGTAAATCCACCCTTGCGGTGGCGGGCAGGGGCGGCGCGAACGCGCCAGCACCTGCCTGTTCAAGAATAACGAGGGAATGCTTATCCGCATTCTCTGCAGGAGGGCTCGATCATGGCCATGTTGAGTTTTGAAAAAAAATATCGCGTACGCGGAGGCACCCTGGTGGGGGGTGACCTGTTCGACTTCTGGGTCGGTCCCTTCTACGTCGGCTTCTTCGGCGTTACGACACTGTTCTTCAGCTTCCTCGGCACTGCGCTGATTTTGTGGGGTGCGTCGCAGGGGCCGACCTGGAACGTCTGGCAGATCAATATCGCGCCGCCGGACCTTGCCTACGGCCTGCGCATGGCGCCACTGCTTGAAGGCGGCTTGTGGCAGCTGATCACGGTATGTGCGATCGGTGCCTTCGGTTCATGGGCGATGCGCGAAGTCGAGATCTGTCGCAAGCTCGGCATGGGCTATCACGTACCGTTCGCGTTCTCGATTGCGATCCTCGCCTATGTCACGCTGAACGTCGTGCGGCCATTGCTGATGGGCGCCTGGGGGCACGGATTCCCGTACGGGATCTTCAGCCACCTCGACTGGGTCTCGAACGTCGGCTACCAGTATCTGCACTTCCACTACAACCCGGCGCATATGCTGGCCATTACCTTCTTCTTCACCACCACGCTGGCGCTGTCGATGCACGGCGGACTGGTGCTGTCGTCGACCAATCCGCCCAAGGGCCAGGTGGTGAAGACGCCGGAGCATGAAGACACTTACTTCCGCGATCTGGTCGGCTACTCGGTCGGCACGCTCGGCATCCACCGACTCGGGCTCTTCCTTGCACTGGCCGCCGTGCTGTTCTCCGCGCTGTGTATCGTGATTTCCGGGCCGTTCTGGAGCCGTGGCTGGCCGGAATGGTGGAGCTGGTGGCTGAATATGCCGATCTGGAATCGTTAAGGAGCGCACGATGGCTGAATACCAAAACATCTTCACCACCGTGCAGGTTGTCGGACCGCTGCACGATGGCATACCTCAGGACAAGCCGGCGCTTTCGCGCACGGGCAAGCCCTTCCTCTGGCATCTCGCGGGGCGGCTTGGCAATGCGCAGATCGGACCGATCTACCTCGGCGTGCTTGGCACCATGTCGCTCATGTTCGGGGCCATTGCCTTCGTCATCATCGGCATGAACATGCTGGCCTCGGTGAACTGGGATCCTATCCAGTTCGTGCGCCAGTTGTTCTGGCTCGCGCTCGAGCCGCCACCCCCCGGCGCCGGCCTCGGGCTGGCACCGTTGAACCAGGGCGGATGGTGGCAGATCACGGGTCTGTTCCTGACGATCTCGGTCATGCTGTGGTGGGCCAATGTCTACCGCCGTGCGCGTGCCCTTGGCATGGGTACGCACGTGGCGTGGGCCTTCGCCGCCGCGATCTGGTTGTTCCTCGTGCTTGGCCTGATCCGTCCGGTACTGATGGGCAGCTGGGGTGAGGCGGTGCCGTTCGGCATCTTCCCGCACCTCGACTGGAC
>CAZESK010000039.1:0-5058 GCA_964515155.1 uncultured Bifidobacterium sp. | reverse complement strand
AACTGGTACCTCTGGGCCGTCAAGCATGGCGTTGCCCCGCCTTATCCGCCTGTGTGGGGTGATGTCATCGACCCCGCCACTCTGCAGGGAGCCAAGCCATGAATTTCCGATCACTGAAAATTGTCGCGGTGCTTGCGCTCGGCGCCAGCCTGCTCGCGGGCTGCGAGCAGTCGCCGGTCGAGCGCCCGCCGATGGACAGCGTCCAGCATGGCTTCCGGGGCACGGGCATGGTCCAGGTCTACAACCCGCGCCACGTCGCCTCGCAGGATGCGCTGAACACGGCGCCGGAATCGCCGCCGCCGGCTTCGCCCGACGGTCCGCGCGCGAAGGACGCTTACCAGAACGTGAAGGTACTTGGCGATCTGTCTGCCGGCCAGTTCATCGGCCTGATGACAGCCATGACGAACTGGGTGTCACCCAAGGAAGGCTGCGCGTACTGCCACAACGTGCAGAACTTCGCCGATGACAGCAAGTACACCAAGACCGTATCTCGCAAGATGATCGAGATGACGCGTCACATCAACAGCAACTGGCAGAAGCACGTCTCCGATACGGGCGTGACTTGCTACACCTGTCACCGTGGCAATCCGGTACCGCAACAGGTCTGGTTCACGCCGCTCGATCAGGACAAGCGCGCCGACTTCATTGGTGACCTCGCCGGGCAGAATATCGCCGGCAAGACGGTCGGCCTGTCGTCCCTGCCGACCGACCCGCTGACACCTTTCCTGCTAGAAGACAAGCCGATCCGTGTCAATGGCGATACCGCGCTGCCTTCAGGTAATCGACAGTCGATCAAGCAGGCCGAGTGGACCTACGGGCTGATGATGCACATGTCGACCTCGCTCGGCGTGAACTGCACCTACTGCCACAACACGCGTGCGGCAGCCAGCTGGGCCGAAAGCCCGCCGGAGCGCATGACCGCCTACCATGGTATCCGCATGGCGCGCGAAATGAACAACGACTACATGGTGCCCCTGACCGACGTGTTCCCGGTCAACCGCAAGGGTCCGGGCGGCGACGTTGCCAAGGTCAGCTGTGCCACCTGCCACCAGGGCGCCTACAAGCCGCTGTATGGCTTCCCTATGCTCAAGGACCATCCGGAACTGGCAGGTGTCGCAGAGGCGGGCAAAAAGTAAGCAGTAGTGATGGCGGGTTTCGCCTTCGGCTCTACCCGCCCTATGTGCTGTCGAAGATCATAGGGCGGGTAGAGCCAAAGGCGACACCCGCCGCATGCCTTCCGCTGTCGGCTTCCTGCAAGTCCCCAGCGCCAACCCATCCGGGAAACGCATATCCATGCAAACGCATCCCGAACCTCTCACCGCCTTCCTGCTACTGGCCAAGCTGCGTCCCGCGCACTGGGCGTGGAGCTGGAACCGTCTCGCATTCTCCCGCTGGTCTCTGCCCAGAGTTCCCGGCCTGCACTTCATGAAAACCCTCGGCAGTGGCCGCGAAGGCGGCTTTGGCCTCTTGCCCAGCGCCTCGCATCAGGGGCTGTTCTGTCTGTTCTCGAATGATGATGCGGCGCGCGCCTTCGTCACCGCTTCGCCGCTGGTCGAACGCTACCGCGAAGCCAGCAGCGAGTGCCTGCTGCTGACCTTGCGGCCGTCATCGGCGCGCGGTAGCTGGGATGGCACGGCGATCGCCGCCGGCCCGCCGATTGCTGCCGATGCACCGGTCGCCGCGCTGACGCGCGCTGCCATTCGTCCGCTGGCCGCGCCCGCGTTCTGGCGCTATGCGCCGGCTGCGCAGGCCGGCCTGTCGCAGGCCGAGGGCTGCGAGCTCGCCATCGGACTGGGCGAAGCGCCGCTGTTGCGGCAGGCCACATTCAGCCTGTGGCGTAATGCAGCGGCGATGGATGCTTATGCACGCACCGGCGCGCACCAGCAGGCAATCCACGCTGCGTGGCAGCGCCGGTTTTTTTCCGAGTCGATGTTCGTTCGCTTCGCACCAGTCGCGATCGAAGGCTGCTGGGGAGGGCGCTTCCATGGCTGAAACGGGCAGAGCGCATCGCGTCGTGGTCGTCGGTGCCGGCGTCGGCGGTCTCGTGTCCGCCTTGCAGCTCGCACAGCGCGGCCTGGAGGTCACGCTGGTCGAGGCGAGTGATACGCCGGGCGGCAAGATGCGCCAGCCGGTGGTCGATGGCGCCGCTATCGATAGTGGTCCGACGGTGTTTACGATGCGTTGGGTATTCGAGCAGATTTATGCATCGGCCGGCGCCTCGCTGGCCGATGAGCTCAACCTGACGCCGCTGCCGATGCTTGCACGCCATGCGTGGAGCCGGAACGAGCGGATGGATCTATTCGCCGATCCGGCGCAGTCGCGCGATGCGATCGCGCGCTTTGCCGGTCCGGCCGAGGCGGTGCGTTTCGTGGCGTTCTGCCGGCAGGCGCGCGCCGTTTACGACGCGCTCGAGGGCCCGTTCATTCGCTCGCAGGCGCCAACACTGGCCAGCATGGCCGGCGACCTCGGCCTGCGCGGGCTGGCAGTGCTGGCCGCGCTCGGGCCGATGAGCCGACTGTGGGATGCATTACGTGTACATTTTCATGATGTCCGGATGCAGCAGCTATTCGCGCGCTATGCCACCTATTGCGGCTCCTCACCATGGCAGGCGCCATCAACGCTGATGCTGGTGACGCAGGTCGAGCTGGATGGTGTCTGGTCGGTGGAGGGTGGCATGCACGCGCTGGCCGTCTCGCTGGCTTCGCTGGCGCAGCGGCGCGGCGCAACGCTGCGCTATGGCGCGCGCGTAGCATCGATCGACACTGCGCAGGGCCGTACCTGTGGCGTCACGCTCGACAGCGGCGAGCGCATCGCAGCCGACAGCGTAGTTTTTAACGGCGACATGTCCGCGCTCGGCCACGGCCTGCTTGGAGACAGCATGCGGCGCGCCGCGCGGCCGCTGGCGCCTTCGCGGCGCTCGCTGTCGGCGCTCACCTGGAGCGTGCACGCAGAAACCGAAGGCTTCGCGCTCGATCGCCATAATGTTTTTTTCCAGGCCGATTACGCCAGCGAGTTTCGTGACATCTTCGCTCGCCGCCGCTTGCCCCAGACACCGACGGTCTATGTCTGCGCGCAGGATCGCGGCGCCGGTTTACCGACCCCCACCCGGGACCGCTTGCTGGTCCTCGTCAACGCGCCGGCCGAAGGCTCGCGCACCCTTACCGAGACGGAGATCGACGCATGCGAGCGCCATTCCTTTTCCCTGCTGGCCGACTACGGCCTGACTGTCAGGCGCACGCCGCAGAACTCGCTGCGCAGCACGCCGGCGGATTTCCATCGCCGTTTTCCGGGCAGCGGGGGCGCGCTGTACGGGATGGCGACGCACGGCTGGATGGCGGCTTTCGCGAGGAGCGGCACGACGACCAGGATTCCGGGACTCTACCTGGCCGGGGGCAGCGTCCATCCGGGACCGGGCGTACCGATGGCTGCGATGTCGGGACAACTGGCGGCCGCGACGCTGATGGCGCGCCTCGATTCGACCAGCCGATCGCGCCGGGTGCGTATCTCTGGTGGTACATCGATGCACTCTCCGACTGCGGCAACTACGGCCTGACGCTGATTGCTTTCGTTGGCAGCGTGTTTTCACCGTACTACCGCAGCGCTTTTGCGCGCGGCAACGGCGATCCCGAGAACCATTGCGCACTGAACGTCGCGCTGTATGGCGGCAAGCGCCGCTGGACCATGACCGAGCGCGGCCGTGGCAGCGTGCAGCGCGAGGCAACGCAATTCACCATCGGCCCCAGCCAGTTGCGCTGGAACGGCCAGTGGCTGGAGATTGATATTCATGAATTCGGCGTGCCGTTGCCCTTCCCGGTGCGCGGCAAGGTGCGCGTGCATCCGGCGTCGCTGTGCGGCTTCGGCGCACCGCTCGACCCAGCCGGCCGGCACCGCTGGGGACCCATCGCACCCTGCGCCCGTGTCGAGGTTGAATTCACGCAACCGTCGCTGCGCTGGAAGGGGCATGCGTATCTCGATTCCAATGAAGGCGACGAGCCGATCGACCGGCCGTTCCGCGAGTGGGATTGGTCGCGCGCGACCCTGTCAGACGGCTCGACGGCCGTCATTTATGATGTCCAGCCCAAAGACGGTCCCGATCGTTTGCTCGGGCAGCGCTTTTTTCCCGATGGTCGTATCGAAGCCTTCGCGCCGCCGCCGCGCCAGGCGCTGCCGAAGACGGGATGGCGGCTTGAGCGTCGCATGCGCAGCGAGGGCAGTGCGCCGGTGCGCGAAATCGACTTGCTCGAAGACACGCCGTTCTACGAACGCTCGGTGCTCGCCAGTCGATTGCTTGGCGAGGATGTCATTAGTGTGCACGAGACCTTGAACGTACCGCGGCTGGTCTCGCCGCTGGTGCAGCGAATGCTGCCTTTCCGCATGCCGCGTGCGGGGTAGGTTGAAGCAGGACGGCAGCGATCAGTCCGCACCCATTGCCTCGCGCTGGGTCTGCCAGTCTTTCAATCGCTCCGGCCGCATCGGGGCACCGATCAGGTAACCCTGTCCCTGCGCACAGCCGAGCTTGCGCAAGAGCGTCATCGCGGCCACGCTCTCGATGCCCTCGGCCACCACGTCGACGCCCAGCTTCTGGCCGAGCGCCAGCACCGTTTCGGCAATGGCCAGCGAGCGCGGGTCGGTATCGATGTGCGTGATAAAGGCACGGTCGACCTTCAACTTGTCGATCGGTAGTCGTGTCAGCTGGCTCAGGCTGGAGTAGCCGGTGCCGAAGTCGTCGAGCGCCACCCGCAGTCCCATCTCCTTCAGCCATGCCAGGATACGCACGGCTTCATCGACCTGGCTCATCACCGCGCTCTCGGTGACCTCGAGCTCCAGGCAGCCCGGAGGCATGCTGCTACTGCTCAGCGCCGAGAGCAGTCTGTCGCGGAACTCGGGCGAGCTGAACTGCAATGGCGATACATTGACCGCCACACGGATCGGCGGCAATCCCTGCCGTCTCCAGGCCTCGTGCTGCCGGCAGGCTTCGCGGATCACCCATTCGCCGATCTGGTGGATCAGGCCGCTGGCTTCAGCGGCAGCGATGAAGTCGCCCGGCAGCAGCTCGCC